>NZ_CP070480.1:1800000-2100000 GCF_016924835.1 Rothia sp. ZJ932
CCACAGCGGCAACCGGCGCAGACTGCTCGGTCTCATCAGCCGCAGAGTTCAGGGTGGGCGCAGAACCCTCACCGGCTACAGCTACCGACTCGTCGAGGAGTTCTCGTACCTCAGGTAGAGGCATAGAATCTACCGGCGTCTTAGATACCCCGGTAACAGGCGCGTCCCGCGTCGCGGGGGATCCCATAGAAATAGCAGTAGGCTCCGAGCTGTCAAGCCCAGATTCCACTCTGCGGGCACGAAGCAGACGGTCTGCTGTTGCTCGCTGGGCAACAGCCTCGTCGTTATCATCAATCGCCGGTGTTAGATCATCCCAGTCACGCTCGGCACCCGCTAAGGGTTCCAGCGGTTCTTTCTCAGCCATGAAAGCCTTTCTGTGGTCTCTATACAAAGAAAAAATCCTCTCACACTCTACCGCACCGCCTTCTGAGTCAGCGGTGAGGGAGTAGGTGAGAGGATTATCTTAAAGTTGTCGCGCGAAGGCTTCGGATGTTACCAGTTACCCCTGTAGTTCTCATCAGCGTATGAATCAAAGGGAATGTTCCAGTCGCCGTAGCCGTTATCAGGATCAGCCATGAGGTAACCGGTATTCACGGTTTCAACAACATCGCCCACATCAAAAGTATCGAAGAAGAACTTAGCATCGGCAAGCAGCATACCAATGCAACCGTGTGAGACATTGTAGTAACCCACGGAGCCCCATGCGCTCGGTAGCGCCTGGTGTACAAAAACACCCGAGTCTGTCAGACGTGAAGTCCAGGACGCAGTAAAGGGCTCATACCAGTGCGCATTGCTACGATCCAAGCCTAAGGTGGTGGGATCAAACTTGTAGGTGGGTGCCTGTTCCTGAATAACAAGCTGACCAACAACAGAGGGCCACTCTGCGTTGCCCAAAGTAATAGGAGCGGTATGCACTAACTCATCGTTCACGTACATCTTCATGGTCTTAGTGTTGTTATCAGCCAGCGCATAACGCTTCTCGCTGGTTTTAAAGTTCACCGCCGTATTGGAATTACCAATCATGCCGTTGCCCAAGTCAACGCCCAAAATATTAACCTTTACGGCAACATCGGTGTTAGCAGGCAGGTAGTCCTTAGTGCGAACGCGAGCCATGTAATCCGAGTACCAGCGCACACGAGGCTCAGTAACACCGTTGCCGGTGACCTCAATGAGCTTCTCCACCGCGTCCTTATTAATCACAGGTTCAGAGAAGTTAATCTGAATAATCTGACCAACACCGTAGACGGCTCCCTCTTTGAGGTTCGTCATAGCATTAGCCTCGTTAACAGCTGAGACCGTAGTGAAGACGCTAGAACCCTTACCTTTGCCGCCCTCAGCATCTTCTGCCTCCCACTTCAAGGTGTACTCGGTATCAAAAGCCAAGTCCTCAGTAGAAGTCCAGGTGGTCTTATCTTCGCTTAACTCACCGGCAATATTTGCTTTACCAGCCATCAACTTAACCGAGGTAAAAGTAGCATCAGTGGCAGTAGCGACCACCGGGTTAACCGCTAGCACCGGGTTGAACTCCACCGCGTCTTTTTCGGGAGTAACAGCAACACTACCGACGAACTTCTGAGTGGGCGAAGCTGAGGGAGTAGACGAAGCGGCCGCAGAGGCTGAGGCGCTAGAACCGGTACTCTCGGATTCAGCAGTGGAACAAGCAGCAAGCCCAAAAACAGAAGCTGCACCAACAGCGGTAAAGCTCAGAGCTTGGCGTCGTGAAGTTACGCTATCGCGAGGGGAAAAAGCCACGTAGATGAGTCCTTTACGATTTGGCTAAAAATAACATTCTTTCAAGACTATCAGCAAACGGAGCAATAAAAAATGCGTATCCGTGTGAGATACGCATTTCATCTTCAAGGATAATTTTGATATTTCAAAAGTTTATGAACGAAGCTTAAGATACCTACCCTTTAGACGCTGCGAAGCGGTGGGTAGTTACCATCGTTCTGCGCAACGGGTGCGGAAGCGTCCGAGCCTGACATCGGCAATCGAACAACCTGCCAGCCTTGGGGCGCGGTCAAACGGTCAGCATGAAACTCGCACAGATCGTAGGCGTGGGGTTCGCGATGGGTAGAAAGTACACCGATCACCGCAGTTGAGTCTGCGTAGGCGTAGGTGAGGGTGAAAATAGCTTCGCGAGTACAGGTCTGACGCGAGCAGAGACGTTGCTGAGCCATAAAAACGGTCTTCTTTCTTTAGATATTCTGCTTGCGAAGGCGACGACGTTCACGCTCTGACAAACCGCCCCAAATACCGAAACGCTCATCATTTTCCATGGCGTAATCCAAGCATGCCTGACGTACAGGGCATTCGCTACATACGCGCTTAGCATCGCGAGTTGAGCCACCCTTTTCAGGGAAAAAAGCCTCGGGATCGGTCTGAGCACAGAGAGCATCTGCCTGCCATGCCAGCTCACCATCATCACCGTCGGTACTGTACAGACCGGCAGCCGCCTCCCACAAAGACAGCGCATCGGGATCGTTGGAGAAGAGATCTACGTTTTTAGCAACGGGTACTTTTTGCTGTTTCTGGGCAGCTTCACGTGCCTCAGCCGCAGCAAGAAAATCATTAGCCTGCAAATCAAGGTACTGAGTGTAACGCTGGCTTGCACCAGAATACCCTGGGTCACTCCCGTAGTGAGTCAACGAACCCATAGTTCTTAATAGTCCCTTCGTATTCTCGTGACATTTGCTTCCGGCTCCACTCGTTGTGGAGCAGACAAAGTGATGCCACTGATGACGACGCGTGTGGGTGTCCTAGCCTGCCAACCACTGTTTAACAGTCAGCGGGGCAGATTAGCCACATCATCATTACACGTGTGTAATACGCGATTCGTCAAACTGAGTCAGTAAATTAACGGGTGTTGAAACAACCATATTCACATTGTCATGAGTTTTTATGATATAAGGCAAAGCGCTCATTTGCATAATAAAGGTGACCTACCCCTCCTTTATGTGGTGTGTTGGGAGGTCATGAGCTTCAATGCTTTTGCTCACCCTCCTTTTAGTTTTGTAAGTTGGTTTCATGTCTCAGCTATCTTTCGCACATTTTATGGACTCCCTTAAAATCCGCCAGACGCCAGCCCTCATCTGGTACGGCGCCCCCGGTGAGCGCATTGAGCTTTCCGGCAGGGTGCTCGATAACTGGGTATCCAAGTCTGCTAATTTTTTGTACGAAGAGTGCGATATTGAAGTCGGCGATACTATCAGTCTGCCTGCGGCTGCCCATTGGCGCAGTGTTGCCCTTTCCTTAGCCGCTTTGCGGGTGGGCGCTGTGGCGAGCGTCCGCACAGGCACTGATGAGGCGCAAGATGAACCCTACCAAGTGGCGGCAGGTTTCTCGCCCGAAGATTTCAGCTCGGTAGATGCGAACGTCTATGCCTTGGTTGAAGTAGCAGCCTTGGGCATGCGCTATATGGGCGAGATTCCCACCGACCGCGAGTACGTGGACTACACCAGTGAAGTGCGCGCCTATGCTGATCTTTACATGGGGTTCAACCAGCCAACCCCCGATACTCCCGCCTTGAGCGACAGTACCCACCGCCAACTGATAACGCGCGTCATTGACCTTAGTCAACAGATTAAAGAGCAGGTGCCAGAGGGGGTTCAAGCGCTAGAGGTCACTGGGTCACCGGCGCTAGCGGTCGCTGAAATTCTAGCCGTGATGCACGCTGGTTACGCGGTTATTATCCTCGATGACCGGTTTGATTTCACAGCAGGCGACCGCCACCTAAAAATTTACGCAGACGAACGCGCCCAGATACTGCAGCATTCATAAAACGCTCAGCACCCCTACCCACTGAACAACGGCTTTTAGAAAGACCGATAAGCAGGTAGCCTAGAGACTGTGACTTACCCTGTAACTGGACCTAAAATTGGCGTCGTTGGTGGCGGACAGCTTGCCCGCATGATGGCACCCGCCGCCACCGAGCTCGGCTTCAATCTACGCGTACTCGCTGAGACCCCCGACGTGTGTGCTGTGCCCGCAGTGAAAAATACTCCCGTAGGCGACTACAAAGATTTCGAGGCTCTGCGCGAGTTCGCCCGCGATGTTGATGTATTGACCTTTGATCACGAACATGTACCCGGTGACTTTCTGCGCGCTCTCATCGCAGAAGGCGTCAACGTGCAACCCCGCCCCGATGCTCTGATCTATGCGCAGGACAAAATCGAGATGCGCAAGGCAATTGATAAGCTGGGGCTTCCCAACCCCGTGTGGGCTGAGGTCACCACCCTTGATGCGCTTCTTGAATTTGGTGATACCACCGGCTGGCCCGTAGTGCTCAAAACTCCGCGCGGTGGCTACGACGGCAAAGGCGTCATGGTTCTCGATACCCGTGATGAAGCGCTGAACGCTGAAGTTGAAGCGTGGTTCAATGCGCTTGCAGATCGCGCTGATTTTTCTTCTCTGCTGGTTGAGCAAAAAGTACCTTTCACCCGTGAGCTTTCCGCCCTCGTTGCCCGCAGAGACTCAGGTGAAGTGCGCGCATGGCCCCTTGCTGAGTCTATTCAGGTGAACTCAGTCTGCGATGAAGTCATCGCCCCTGCACCCGACCTCTCCCAGAGCGTCGCTCAGGCAGCTGCCGACGCCGTTACCCTCATTGCCTCAGAACTTGGCGTCACCGGTGTGATGGCTGCTGAGCTTTTTGAAGTACCCGGTACCGAGCACGGCTTCTTAGTTAATGAACTTGCTATGCGCCCGCACAACTCCGGTCACTGGACCCAAGACGGCTCCGTCACCAGCCAGTTCGAGCAGCATCTACGCGCAGTTCTTAACCTGCCACTAGGTGACACCTCGGTCAAGGGCGAGGTTGCGCTTATGAAGAACTTCCTCGGCGGTAATAATAAAGACCTCTTTGGAGTTTTGGGCAAGGTTCTCTCCACAGACGCGCGCGCCAAAGTTCACCTCTACGGCAAGGGAGTACGCGCCGGCCGCAAAATCGGGCACATCAACATGACCGGCGCCGCAGCCGAACTCAACCAGATGCGCTCATCAGCCGCGTCCTGCGCCGTACTTTTCACTGACGGCGCTGCCTAAATTTTCTACCAAGATTACTAGCAAGAAGGAGAACACCGTGAGCTCCCCCTTTGAATCAACCCAACCCATCGTTGGAATCGTCATGGGCTCAGACTCAGACTGGCACGTCATGGAAGCCGCCGCCCAGGTTCTTGAAGAATTCGGCATCGCTTACGAAGCAGACGTTATCTCAGCCCACCGCATGCCCGAAGATATGGTCGCCTACGGTCGTAAAGCACACGAGCGCGGCATTCGCGTCATTATTGCTGGTGCCGGTGGTGCAGCCCACCTGCCAGGCATGCTCGCCTCGCTCACTCCCCTGCCTGTCATTGGTGTGCCCGTCAAGCTCAAGAGCCTAGACGGCATGGATTCTTTGCTCTCCATCGTGCAGATGCCCGCCGGTGTTCCCGTTGCCACTGTTTCTATTGATGGGGCACGTAACGCTGGTTTGCTCGCACTACGCATACTGGGAGCAGGAGCTGATGACTTCGCCCAGCAGGTACGCAGCGACCTCATTGACTTCGCGGCATCGCTACGTCAAACCGCGATGGACAAAGGCGCAGCACTGCGTTCCAAAGTCGGCGAGCGCCGCGAAGACCTCGAAGAAGATAATTCGCACATCACCACTATCGCTGATGCGGCGCACTCAGCTCGTCAGCCCCACACTGATATTCCCTCCGATGATGACTACCGAGAGCCCTACGCACCCTAAGCCCAGCACAGGGTAACAACGGAGAGTTTTCAGTTTTCTTCGCTACGGTGGTATCACTGCTTGTTCTATGGGTAGGCACAGATGCTGCCGTAGGAATTTTAAAGACTTTGGGTAGAAGGTAAGGTAAAGGATTAGGTGATGGCAGCTAGAGAGAGAAACTCCGCAGGTCGTCAGCAACCGCGACGGGGCTCTATTAGCGCAGTCCGGGTGAAGGGAGATAAGCTTTCGCGTCCGCAGTACACCGACCCTCTCCACCACCCTGAGTATGCCTCTGATCAGTTGCGGGTACGTCGTGCGTGGATTTTCGTTCTCCTCACACTCCTCGTACCGGGTTCTGTACAGCTCATTGCAGGTAACAAGCGTTTAGGTCGCAGGGCATTGACCGTGACCCTTACGGTATGGGTGCTCATAGCTCTAGGAATTTTCTTAGGGGTTACTGCTCGAACCGCTATCTTTTCAGCTCTTACCAGCCAGAGTTTCTTGTTTATTTTGGTGGGTATTTTATCTCTTTTGGCAGCAGGCTGGATTTATCTCTTTTTTGATGCGTTGCGCGTTATTCGCCTCAAGACTTTACCTGCCCGCGCTCGCGTTCCGGTGGTGTTAGGTCTGGTTGCTCTGACAGCTATTACCGGTGGTGGGCTTGCCTACAGCGCCTATATTGCTTCGGTAGGACGCAACGCCCTGGGAAATATTTTTGCCGGTTCTGGAACGCTCACCCAACATGAGGGTAGGTATAACATCCTTCTCATGGGCGGGGACGCCGGTGCGGACCGCGTCGGGCGCCGCCCCGATTCTATGACGGTGGTGAGCATTGACGGCGCTACCGGTCAAGCTGTGACGATTTCGGTTCCACGCAACTTACAAAATGCTCCTTTCTCGCAGGATTCTCCCCTGTGGCAGGTATACCCTGAGGGCTTCAACTGCGGTGATAAGTGCATCTTGAACGCCCTCTATACCGATGTGAGCGCTAATCACCCGAGTCTTTATCCTGAGGCAAAAGATCCGGGGGCAGAAGCTATGATGGATGCGGTCTCTGGGATTTTGGGCATTGAGGTTGAGAACTACGTGCTAGTTGATATGCAGGGTTTCTCAACCATGATTGATGCCCTCGGTGGTATTACCATCGATGTGGGTGGCTATGTTCCTATCGGGGGCGGTACCCACGCTGTGACCGGTGAGCCTAACCCCATTGAGGGTTACATTGAGCCGGGTATTCAGCATCTCGATGGGTTTCATGCCCTGTGGTATGCTCGCTCCCGTGAGGGTGCCTCTGACTATGATCGTGAAGCGCGCCAGCGCTGTGTGCAGGCTGCCATGCTCAAGCAGTTAGAACCGGCAAATGTGCTCACTAAGTTTGCCGATATCGCTGCAGCGGGTGAGCAGATTATTGAGACTAATCTTCCCGAATCAGGTCTGAGCGAGCTGGGTGATATCGCCCTGAAATCTCGTCAGTACGATCTTATTCAGTTCGCTATCGCCCCGCCCTATTTTGACCCGATGTTCCCGACCTACCCTGATTTTGATGAGGTACACAGCCGGGTGGATCAGGTGCTAGTGGACTCAGCTGAGGGTAAAAGCCCTCAGCCGATGGCGCAGGGAGTTGGGTCTGTGGCGCATCAGGTGGTTTTTGAGCAGGCAGATGGCACGGTAGTTCCTCTCATGACAGCGTCAGAACTTACCCCCAACGGAACCTGTTCGGTGCCCTAACCATCGTTATAAGAACTCAGTCGCTGTGCCCAACACCGCGTCTGCACACCCTGCCCCTACCTTAGACCTGGTACGGGGCAACCGGTACACTGGAGCGCATGAGTAATATTCTGCAGACAGATGTATGGGCACGTTTCCAAGAGTCTAACGGTTACAAGGTTTTCAAAAAGTCGGGTTACGGCTGGTGCTATATTGCCACTCTTGAGGGCGGAACCATCGGACGCTACCTGTACGTACCCTACGGGCCTGTTGCAGATACTCCCGCAGCGTTCGATGCCGCCATGGCTGATTTGATGCAGGTAGCTCGCGATAATAAGTGCCTTTTTGTGCGCGTAGAGCCCATTGAAGAGGGCATTTTTGCCGGTGGTGACCACCAGGATTTCCTGGTTCAGCGTGGCTTCAAGAAGTCACCGCGTCAGGTGCAGCCAGCTCACACTCAGATTATTGATCTCACTCAAGATGAAGATGCCATCTTGAAAGATATGAAGTCAACCAACCGTAATCTGCACCGCAATATCCATAAAAAAGGTGTTACTTTTGAGACTTCACAGAACCCATCTGATCTCGATATTCTGTTGAAGTTCTTGGACGAAACCGCCGGACGCACCGGTTTCAATCGCCAGCGCGATGAGTACCTGCGCCAGGTAGCGCGCGTCCTCATGCCGGCAGATGCAGCGACTCTTTATATTGCCAAGGTCGAAGGCCAACCAATTGGCGCTGCTTTTGTATATGACTCGGACGATACCCGCACCTACGCACACGCGGCAGCGTCCTTCGAGCACCGTAAGTTATCGGCGGGTATTCCCCTGGTCACCAACTTGATTATGGACGCGAAAGCTAAAGGCCTGACCAAGGTTGATCTCTTCGGCATTGCCCCCAACGATGACCCCAACCACGAATGGGCGGGCTTCACCAAGTTCAAAAAGTCATTCGGCGGCGAGTCTGTGGAGTACGCCGGCACCTGGGACAAGCCTGTCAGCGCTCCGGGTTACACCGCCTACAGCGCTATCTATGCAACCAAGGCAAAAGCCCCCGCAATCAAAGAAAAAGCGCTCCAGCTCAAAGGCAAAGCGCTTGATGGCATCAGCAAAGTAAAAGCGAAACTGAACAAGTAAGATTTTTATAGAAGAGAGGTCGGTGCCATTCTTTGAGTGGCTCCGACCTCTCGCTATTGGAACTTCCTTTTAGGAATAAAAAGCGTTCTAAGAATCTAAGAGAAAACCTAATACTCCGCTCATGAGCACTATGACAACTAGAACGATGACTGCGCCCAGTATTACTACCAAGCGGAATGTTTTAGTGCGGTCAGCGGTGTTCATGAGCTACTGCCAGATTCCTACTTTTTGGGCATATGCTTTTCGAGGATTTTTTCCCAGCGTGCCAGGTTGTGCTCTGCTTCGATGGTACGAATAGTGCCTGATTTGGAGCGCATAATCATCGACTGGGTGGTAACCGTGTTGCGACCGTAGCGCACACCGCGCAGCAACTTACCACCGGTAATACCAGTAGCAGCAAAGTAGCAATCATCTGAAGTCACCAGTTCATCGGTGGTGAGCACAGCATCAAGATCATGACCGGCAGCCAATGCCTTTTCGCGTTCGGTATCGTCGGTGGGTGCCAGGCGTCCTTGAATAATGCCACCGGTTGCCTTAATCGCGCAGGCAGCAACAATACCCTCGGGGGTGCCACCGGTACCCATCATTACATCAATACCTGAACCTTCACGGCAGGTAGCAATCGCACCAGCAACATCACCGTCAAGGATCATGCGGGTACGGGCACCAGTTGCTCGAATCTGCTCAATAATGTCAGTGTGGCGGGGGCGGTCAAGAATACAGACGGTAAGCTGGTTGATTTTCTTACCCTTGGCTTTGGCAACCAGATGCAGGTTCTGTTTGACCGGCAAACGCAAGTCAACCAGGTCAGCCGCTTCAGGACCGGTCACGAGCTTTTCCATGTAGAACACGGCCGAAGGATCGAACATGGAGCCGCCCTCAGCCACAGCAATCACAGACAGGGCATTATCCATGCCCAACGCGGTCAAGCGGGTACCGTCAATGGGATCAACCGCCACATCCATCTTCGGTCCGGTGCCATCGCCCACAGTTTCGCCGTTGTAGAGCATGGGCGCTTCGTCTTTTTCGCCCTCACCAATCACAACAGTTCCGTTAAAATTAACGTTTGAGAGACGGTAACGCATCGCGTCCACCGCTGCCCCGTCGGCGAGGTTCTTCTCACCGGCACCCACCCAGGGCGCTGAGGCAATCGCGGCAGCTTCAGTAGCTCGTACCAGTTCAAGAGCGAGGTTGCGGCCATGGTTGGTTTCTGACATGTTCTCCCCTTTGAGTTGTTCAGCGTGCGGACGCGCCGGTGCGCCCTGCTCTTCTCAGAATAGCTAGTTTGCCGGTGGGTGGCTAACAGTTTTCGCGTATATAACCTACGCAATAGTGTGTTATCTTTCACCTTTAAGCGGTCAATGAGGGGTTTGGGGTAAAAGTGCGTGAGAATAATAGGGTGAAATCATCTGAGTTTGAGAAATCTTCAGCCGCTCCCTCCACCGCAGGCGCGCCGGAAAGCGCCGAGTCGGCGCGTCCTGCCACCGTTGCTGACGGTGTGAAGCCGCAGATTACCCCCAAGCAGGCTGAACGCATTAACCAGCCGGTGCGCAACATGATTATCTCGATGGTTGTGCTACTTGCCTGTGTGCTACCGGTGATTTGGTTGATGCCCAAACCAGATAAAGACCCCTACCAGGCGTCAGTTGATTTACCGAAGGTTGCTTTTGAGGCGGGCGAAGTAGCTAGATTCACTCCGACCGCGCCGCAGCTTGAGAACTGGCACTACAACTACGCACGTTGGTACTCCCATCAGGCTGATGGTATTAGTTATTGGGAGACAGGGCAGATTACTGCTGCCGCCGAGTTTCTCACGGTCAAGCAGGCTGATGCAGGCGAAACGAACGTTTCGTGGATTGCTCAACAAACCGGAAACTCACGCCCCATAGGCGCAGAGTCAATTGCTGGAGTCGAATGGGAGGTGCGCGAGGGCACCACTGACAAAGACGAAACCCTTACCTACTATGTGGGCGAGGTCGATGGGACCACCGTTATTATCTACGGTGATGCACCCGGCACTGAATTTGCCCAGCTTGCCGAAGCCATCGTGAACTATCAAAAAGCCCCCACGGCAACAGCTTCGCCCACTGCAACCTCAGGCACCGGAATCGAATAAATCCAACGGAATGTAGATAAGCTCTCACCAGTATCAGTTTCTAAGAAGGCAGGTTACCGTGGCGCAGACCGTTTCTACTCCCGCCCAAGCGTGGGCGTATCTGGCTGAGGGCAACGCTAGGTTTGTGGCAGGTGAATCCTTACACCCCAACCAGGACGCTTTACACCGCGAGTCCCTCACCGCTGGGCAGTACCCTTTTGCCGCCATTTTTGGATGCGGCGATTCCCGTCTTGCCGCTGAAATTATTTTTGATTTGGGTTTGGGCGATGCTTTTGTGGTGCGTACTGCCGGTCAGGTAATCGACAATTCGGTGCTCGGGTCACTGGAATACGCCGTGGGCGAGCTTGACGTGCCGCTGATTATGGTTCTCGGTCACGACTCCTGCGGTGCTGTCAGCGCCGCCAAGAAAGCCCTAGAAACAGGCGATATGCCCCATGGTTTCGTGCGTAACCTGGTAGAACGCATCCTGCCCTCAGTTATCTCCCCCAAACTGCCCAAAAACGCGACCGTCAACGATATGGTGCGGGAGCACACTTACCAAACGGCAGCGCGGATTGCCGAGCAGTCCCACGTGGTGGCCGAAAGCATTAAGGACGAGAAAGTCGCGGTGGTGGGCGTCTATTACCACCTGGTTGATGGACGCGCAGAGCTGGTCTACTCATCTTCCCCTACCATCGCGGTGGACGCCGGACCTCACGCGTCCTAAAAATCACCCAGCTTTTTACGCAATAAACGAACACATCAGGTCATTGCTGAGGTTCAGCTCACGCGAACCGGTTATGCTGTAGGTATGACTGATAACACTGAATACCGCATTGAACACGACACTATGGGCGAAGTTCGCGTGCCCGTCAACGCGCTCTACCGTGCGCAGACTCAGCGCGCTGTAGAGAACTTTCCTATCTCAGGTCAGACTCTGGAGCCCGCGCATATTCGCGCCCTGGCTCTGGTAAAAAAAGCTGCTGCTACCGCTAACGAAGAACTGAAGGTGCTCGACGCTGAACGCGCACAGGCTATTCGTGATGCGGCAGACACAGTGGCAGCTGGTAAGCACAACGCTGACTTCCCCATCGATGTATTCCAGACCGGTTCTGGTACTTCATCAAATATGAACACCAACGAGGTGCTTGCAACCCTGGCAAGCCGTTTGCTGGAAGATAAAGGCATTGATGTTCACCCTAACGACCATGTGAACGCCTCCCAGTCTTCAAACGATGTTTTCCCCACCTCAGTACACGTTGCAGCTACCGAAGCACTCATCAACGATTTAAAGCCCGCCTTGGATTATCTGGCAACATCATTGGAGAAGAAAGCAACTGAGTTCAAGGACGTCGTCAAGTCGGGTCGAACCCACCTCATGGACGCAACTCCGGTAACCTTGGGTCAGGAATTTGGCGGTTATGCAGCTCAGATTCGCTACGGCATCGAGCGTATTGATTCAGCTCTGCCCCGCGTTGCCGAGGTTCCTTTGGGCGGTACCGCTGTTGGCACCGGTATCAACACCCCCGACGGCTTCTCAGCACGCGTCATTGAGCTGCTCGCTGAAGAAACAGGTCTTCCGCTGACCGAAGCACGCAACCACTTCGAGGCGCAGGCTAACCGCGACGGTCTCATTGAAGCATCAGGGCAGCTACGCACCATTGCCTACTCACTCATGAAGATCAATAACGATATTCGTTGGATGGGTTCAGGTCCCAACACTGGCTTGGGCGAGCTGCATATTCCCGACCTTCAGCCCGGTTCATCTATCATGCCCGGCAAGGTTAACCCCGTGATTTGCGAGGCTGTTGTTCAGGTAGCGGCTCAGGTGATTGGTAACGACACCACCATCGCGCTGTCTTCCACTAACGGAGCCTTCGAGCTCAACGTCGGTATTCCCGTGATGGCAGCTAATCTGCTACAGTCCATCCGTCTGCTCACCAACGCATCACGCGTCATGGCAGATAAGATGATTGACGGCCTTGAGGCAAACGTAGAACGCGCCCGTTTCTTGGCTGAGGCTTCACCCTCAACTGTGACCCCCATGAACAAGCTGATTGGTTACGAGGCAGCTGCAAAGATCGCTAAGTACTCAGTGGCTAATAAGACTACTGTTCGCGAGGCTGTTGTTGCTCTGGGCTACGTTGAGCGCGGTGAAGTCACCGAGGAGCAGCTGGATTCAGCACTCGATGTCACCAAGATGCTCGGTAACTACTCCTAAGCAGAATTCTTTAACTCAAGTTACTGAGCTCTAGGGCTCAGATTTTGAGAATACGGGTTGCACCTTCGTAGGTGCAACCCGCATAAGTTTTAAGCGATTGCGCCTTGTACGACGAGGCGAAAACAAGAATTATCGCACACCCAGGATAGAAAGCTCACTGTTATTTCCTAGTTCCCCCCCCCCTGAGGAGCACAAGTAACAGATCACGAATAAAAAGGTAAGAATTACTTGAACCTAAAAGTTTAGGAGCAACAATGAAGCTCGCGGAGCAAAATTGTTAGCCAACTGCTTGAAACCGGCGTTAATCGCCTCTACGGTGTTTCGGTCATCACCATTCCCGGTGACACTGCCGATGCTAACGCATTGTCAATACCCCCTGAGGTCGAAGCTAACCAATTTGTTGGTTGTGCAACTTCTATGAGCAAGATTGCTCTTAACCGCGATGTGGGTGAGGCAGTTGCTATGGTGAAATCTAACCTCCGCAAGGCTCGTGCATGGCATCAGTTCTCCTAGAGAATCCGCCCACGGAGGCAATGTCTATCAGGTAAAAGATCCGGCACCGCTAAGACAGCGGTGCCGCACCTTTATCTTCTCGTAGCACAGAGATAAATGCCTGCCGGGTAAACACCCATCACACGCTTTCAAACCCAAAGCGGGCGTAACCGCTGTAGTTCAGCGCCGAGTCTATACGGTCATACATGCGCTCGTTGACCAAACTCTTGAGCTCATCAACAGTCACCCAGCGCACTTCAGAAGATTCCTCATCATTGACACGAGCTTGCCCGCTGACCCAGTGGCACAGAAAGGTGTGGTCAAGAAACTGGCATTGATCTCCGTTAGAAAAGGTCTGGGATGGGTCTGCTTTAATCTGGGTAAGTGCTACTACTTCAATTTTTACCCCGGCTTCTTCTTCAGCTTCCCGCAGGCAGGTAAGGGCGGGATTCTCACCCGGATCCACGATGCCGGTAACAGGCGTCCATAGACCGTTGTCAGAGCGTCGTACCAGCAAGATGCGACCGTCTTCGGGTCTAACAATCACAGCGGTAGCACCCGAGAGCCACAGTTTCTCATGACCGATTTTTTCTCGAAGCTGGGTAATGAACTCTGGTGTGGGCATGGTGAGCAACCTCCTTTTCTATAGCCGTTAGGCTATCTATGCGGGGAAAATCGTAGCAATGAGCGTTCCCAGTAGCATAAATGGCCCAAAAGGAATATGAGTTTTGGGGCTCGCTTGATGCCTCAACAGGAGCCACAGGCTGTACACCCCACCAAGTACAAAGGTCAGCAAAGTGCCCCACAGGAGGTTGAGGAGTGAAAAATACCCTAAGAGTAGCCCTAAAGCACCGGCGAGCTTCACATCGCCTAACCCCAGTGCCCTGCGCGATACAGCGCGTAGAAGATAATAGGAACCCAATAGCATGACGCCGCTGTAGGCAATACGCCGCGGCCCATCAGCATCCTCCGTCAAGAGAACCACAGCAAAGAGCGGCAAGCCCACCCCAAGGTACAGGGGCAAAACAATACGATCGGGTAGACGGTGGCTCGCCACGTCGATACGCCACAATCTCACCGCACTGACCGAGTAAAAAGCTAGGGCAAAAACTAAAAGAAAAGCTACAAGAGCCGAACGAGCATCACCAGCCAAAGCGCTTTCTACAGAGCGCCCGATATGAACCAGCATGTTCTATGACCCAAACCGGCGCTGACGGTTGGCATAATCGCGCAAGGCACGCAGAAAATCTGTACGCCTAAAATCTGGCCAGAGAGCCTCACAAAAATGGAACTCGGAGTAGGCAGACTGCCAGGTAAGAAAACCCGAAAGCCGTTGCTCACCGGAGGTTCTGATGAGAAGATCCGGGTCAGGAAGACCTTTGGTATAGAGGTGGGCTGAAATATCATCAATCTCCAGTGAACGAGCCAGCTCCTCCAGGTCTTTACCCTCAGCCACAGCGCTGAGAATCAAATCGCGAACAGCGTCCACAATCTCCTGGCGACCACCGTAGCCCACCGCAATATTGACGTGCAGCTGCTCGATATCGGCGGTTGCCTCCATCGCAGTCTGCAAAGTACCCCGTAGGCTCGGTGGCAACGCCTCAAGTTTACCCACCCCACGAATACGTGCGATGCGAGCGCTCTCTAGCTCTTGGATAAAGCCCTCAATGACATCCAGTAGATCAACCAGCTCAGCTTCAGATCGTTTGAGGTTCTCGGTGGAGAGCATGTAAAGGGTAACCATTGGGATTTTCAGCTCTGTACACCAGTTCAAGAACTCTGTGATACGACTAGCACCGGCGAGATGACCGTGTTTGGTGCTCTGCCCCAGTTGGGCTGCCCAGCGTCGGTTGCCATCCACCAGCACACCAATATGTGCAGGTAGGCGGTCTTCTGGAATCGATGAACTAAGAGCGCGGTCGTAGACCTTGTACACCGGCTGCGGTATTTTCATGATTCCCCTCGACGCTAACTAAGTGGTAGGTCTATATTCTAACGCTACATCGGTGAAGTGAACTTTTGCGGTGCCTCATTCTTGTCTACATATTGAGTAACTTTTCGCGGGCATCACGCTGTATCGGTCATACTGATATTTAGGTTCCACACATCATCAAAAAAAGGAAAGATTGTGAATACTTCACGCAAACCAGCGGCGAGTTCGCTGAGCGCTGATCACCCTTATTTTGAGAAGAAACCGCTGATGCGCGGCTGGTTGCACGCTGGTTTCGCGCCGCTGGTTTTTGTGGCTGGCATTGTGCTGGTTGCGCTCTCGGGCGGTAGCTTGATGGGCTTAGCGTGCGCTATTTTCGCGCTCACAGGCGTCCTACTCTTTGGTGTTTCGGGTATGTATCACCGGGCGTATTGGTCTGATAAGTGGCGGTTGGTGTTCAAGCGCCTCGACCACGCCAATATTGCCCTGGTCATTGCGGGTACTTATACGCCACTGGCGGTGGGTCTTTTGCAGCAGCCTCAGCGAGGCATTTTGCTATGGATTATCTGGGGTTGTGCCATTGCTGTGGTACTGTTCAGGGTTCTTTGGACGCACGCCCCTCGGTGGCTCTATACCCCCATCTATGCGGTGATGGGCTTAATCGCAGTTTTCTACCTACCTGATTTCTGGCAGGTCTCCCCCGCCGCATCAGTGCTCATTGCGGTGGGCGGGGCTATCTATATTCTGGGTGCTATTTTCTACGGCACTAAATACCCTAAGCTCTCGCCCAAGAACTTTGGTTTCCACGAGCTTTTTCATGCTTGTACCCTCGTCGGTTTCATTCTGCACTACATAGCGGTGATGATGGCGGTTATGAGCAATCGGTAAACCCCTAAATTGCCCCATGGTTATTCAGCAAACGTAAAACGCCGGTTACCTCGTCTCAGAGGTAACCGGCGTTTGTGCGCCAAAAGGCGGTGTCTTAGACCCTAGTGAGACCGGGGCGATTCCTTGGGGTGAGCGCCCTGTTTTTCTTGTTCTTCACGCGCCAGTGCGTAGTCCATACGGTAGCGCAGACGGCGGGTACGGCAGGTCAGATCGAGACCCAGCAAGATAATCAGAACACCCAAAATCATAGTAACCAGCGCACCTGTAATGCCCGGAGAACCCAGGGGCGAGCCGTCAGCATTGTACTGCTGTATGCTAGGGGTCACGGTGGATAGGTCAGCAGCAAGAATCAGCGCTTCACTCAGCAAAACATTCATAGTGACACCTTATCGTTCTTTGTAGTCAATGCCCGCAGCAAAGTCGGTTTCGGGCAGAGACGTTTCAACCCGTGACTCGATAAGAACGTAGTCATCGGTGGGCCATACTTCAGCAGTTTCCTCCGGGGTGAGGGCAAAGAATAGATCCTTTGGTCCTACCTGTGTGGCGTGAGAAAGTAGAGCCTGATCTCGCTGGGCAAAGTAGTCCTTTGAAAGAATTCGAGTGGTGGTCTGGTGACGCGAAACCGGGGCAGTGTGCCCCTCTGCATCTTGTTCTTGACGGCGCGCAATCCACTCAGCAAAAGGATTCTCGGTGCCCTTTGCTACCAGGTAGTCGTTAATAGCATTGAGGCGGTCAAGGTTGAACGCTCGGTCATAGTAGAGCTTCAGCGGTGCCCACGGCTCGCCCTCGTTCAGGTAGGCAGAGGCGTCCCCCGCTGCGTGAAAAGCCTCCACCGCCACACGGTGCGACATAATGTGATCGGGGTGGGGGTAACCGCCAATTTCATCGTAGGAAAGAATAACGTGCGGTTTGAATCTACGTACCAAGCGCACCAACGGCGCGGACGCACGATCCAAGGGTTGGCTGGCAAAGCAACCAAAAGGCAACGGTGGCAGAGGATCACCTTCGGGTAAACCTGAATCCATGAAACCAATCCACCGGTGTTCAATACCCAAAATATCTCGTGCCTGCGCCATCTCTGCACGGCGTACTGAGGGCAGGTAGCGATGGGCAGCGGGATTGGTGTCAGAAACCGCGGTGAGCACGTCCCCACGTTCGCCACCCGTCATGGAGGCAACCATGACGCGCGCACCTCGCGCAGCGTAGGCAGCCATCATCGCAGCGCCCTTTGACGACTCATCATCGGGATGAGCGTGTACAGCAAGAATGCGAAAACCGGTGTAATCATCGGCTAATTCTTGCAGCGCAGACTGCGGGTTTTCCGCATTGTTTGAGATTTTCCCAGCGTCACTCACGTTTGCTCTCCGCAGTTTTTCGATACAGTAGGTATTACCCGCTACGAGAAGTAACGGGGTAAACCGCACTCAATGGCAGTTATTGTGGTCTTTCTATTTTAGCGAATCAAGAGACCCGTTATTTTCTGGCGAAATATTTTACGTCTTATTTTGAGGTTTGTGTGAGCAACCAGATACTTTCAGATCGTTACGGGCAGAAATCGGCGCGTAAGCCCCTGCCCACCCGTTTTTGGGCCATTCTTAGCGCTGTTCTCATCGCTGGTGCAGTGGTATGGGGCATTTGGGTTCAAACAGCACAAAGCGCAGCCGCCCCGGAGTTTAAAAATACCGGTTATGAACTCACCAGCGGGGACGAAGTGAGTGTCTCTTTTGAGATTGTCAAAGACCCTTCCACCACAGCAGTATGCACCCTGCAGGCACTTAATACAGCCAGCGCACCGGTGGGGTGGGATGAGGTAACTATAGGACCGTCCGAGAACGGTGAACGCGTCACCGCCCACACCGCTCACCTGTTCATCACTTCCCCCGCCCACACCGCTGTCGTTGAGGCGTGCTGGAGCCTATAGATTTCACACGACGTTCATGTCTCTGTAGTTCGCAAACCTAGAGCATACGCTGCGTACACTGATGATTTGTTCACGTCATGCTGCCGTATAGTTTCGTGTATCGTCTGGACACGCCGTAGAATAAAACACAGATTTCACCGGTATATACCGGTCTTAATTGAGTGAAAGGAATTGTTCTCCATGTCTGAAGAACAGCACGAAGGCGCCTGGCTAACCCAGGAAGCATACGACCGTCTCACCGAGGAGCTTGAGCGTATCTCTGGGCCCTACCGCCAGGAAATTATTGACCGTATTGCAGCGGCTCGCGACGAAGGCGACCTCAAAGAAAACGGTGGCTACCACGCTGCCCGCGAAGAACAGGGCAAGAACGAAGCCCGCATCAACCAGCTCAAGAAACTGCTCGAAAACGCTCAGGTGGGCGAATCAGTCAAGGACGACGGCATCGTTGAACCCGGCATGGTTGTTGAGGCAGAACTTGCCGGAAAAACCATGAAGTTCCTTCTCGGCTCACGCGAAGTAGCTGAGACCTTGGTTGGCGGCAGTGACCTCCAGGTCTTCTCAGAGAAATCCCCTATGGGCGCGGCTATCAACGGTCACAAGGCTGGCGACTCAGTCACCTATGAGGCACCCAATGGCAAAGAGATCACCGTCAAGATTATTGATGCCAAGCCTTTCCAGGGCTAATTTCCAACCAGCACCTTTAAACTAAAAGTGAGGGTACGCGTCCTGCGTCCCCTCACTTTTTACATATGGGCTTTTATTTTAATAGACCACGATCGGTTCATAGCCATCTGCGCGCAGAGCTTCAAGCACCTCTTCGCAGTGTTCATGCCCCTTGGTTTCCATGTCGATAGTAATGAACACTTCGCCCATAGAGAGAGCACCGGACGCACCAGTGTAATTAACACCGGTAACGTTAGCTGAGTTCTGGGAGATAATTGATGAGATAGTGGTTAGCTCACCTGGGCGGTCAGTGAGCATCAGACGCACCGTGAGGTAGCGTCCAGCCGCTGATAGACCGCGCTGAATCACCTTAAGCATCAGCATGGGATCAATGTTTCCGCCCGAAAGCACACAAACAGTCGTGCCCAAATCACCGTACTTCTCACTGGTTGCAGGGCTCATCACCGCTGCTACCGGCACAGAACCGGCAGGCTCTACCACCAGTTTGTTGCGCTCTAGTAAGAAGATGAGAGCGCGGGCTATGTCATCTTCAGAAACCGTGTGTACGTCATCGACCAGCTCTTTGATAATGTCAAAGGGCAGCTGACCGGGACGCCCCACGGCGATACCGTCTGCAATGGTAGATACCTTTTTCAGTGGCACCAGCGCGTCCGCCGCCAAGGAGGGTGGGTACGCCGCAGCGTGCTCAGCCTGAACACCGATAATGCGGATCTTTTTGCCCAGCTCTTTTTCTTTAGCGCGCACGGCGACAGCCAAACCGGCTAGCAGTCCACCGCCACCAACACCCGCAAAAATGGTATCGACATCGGGTACCTGCTCTAAAATTTCAATCCCCAGTGTGCCCTGACCAGCAATGATGTCAGCGTTATCAAAGGGGTGTACAAACACCGCGCCGGTTTCATCGGCAAAACGCTTTGCCTCTGCTAAAGCCTCATCAACCGTCTTGCCAAAGAGAACAACCTCTGCACCGTGGTCACGGGTTGCTGCAATCTTAGGTAGTGCCGCGCCCTGAGGCATATAGATACGAGCCTTAATACCGAGCTTCGACGCCGCCAAAGCAACCCCCTGAGCGTGATTACCTGCCGAAGCAGCCACCACGCCCCGCGCCTTTTCAGCATCGGAGAGCTTCGCCATGCGAACATAAGCGCCGCGCACCTTAAAAGAACCCGAACGCTGCAAGTTCTCAGCCTTGAAGAAAACCGGTGAACCAACCTTGTTTTCTAAAGCACGTGAATGAGCAACCGGAGTGCGCTCAATAACGCCCTCCAACAGCTCATGTGCGCTTTCAATATCAGCCAGAGTCACCGGCAAATCTTCACGTGTGCTCACAGACATTAGCTCCTCAGCATAAAAATCGTCAACCTATCTTTAGTGTAATGCTGCGCTTAAGCCTCAGTAGCCGTCATCTCAGCATCTGATTCACGCTTACGGTTCATACGTTCTTTAACCTTCTCAGCAATTGCTTTCTTTTTCTTACGTTCAATCTCGTGAGGGTACAAGAACTCGCTCCTGCGGATCTCCTCATCAATTTCCCACTCGCGGTTAGCAAGGTAGCGCACCACGGTGTTGATCATTGCGAGTAGCGGCACCGCAAAGAGAGCGCCGGTGATGCCGAAGAGGATGCTGCCGCCAGCCACAGCAATAATGACTGCCAGCGGATGCAAAGAAACAGCTTTACCCATCACCAGGGGCTGCAGAATGTTAGATTCAACCTGCTGAACCAACAGCACCATACCGAACATGATAATCGCGTTAACCGGGCCGTTAGCCACCAGCGCAAGCAGAACTGCGACAGCTCCACTGGCAAGAGCACCTACCACAGGAATAAAGGAGCTCAAGAATACGAGAACGCCCAGGGGGAAGGAGAGGGGCACACCCAAGAAGAAAGCTGCAAGACCAATGCCCACCGCATCCACGAAGGCAACGAATACCTGAACACGAACGTAGGAAACCATGGACTTCCAGCCACGGCGGCCAGCACCGTTCACCGCGCGTCGTGCGGCACGGGGGAACAAACCTACCAGGAACAGCCAAATCTTCTCGCCTTCCATCAAGAAAAAGATAAGGGTGAACAGGCAGATCGCCATGCCTGTAGCGAAGTTTGAGGCGGTGGAACCCACGTTGGCTACACCGGTGAAGATAGTGTCAGCGTTATCTTTGAGGGTGTTAAGCCCGTCAGATGCCATTTTGTCGAATTGGGCGGCACCCACGTTAATGGGCAAATCCTGCAGCAGTACGATTAGCTGCTGGTAGCCCTTCATTGCTTGGTCAGCCAGATTGCTGAAACCTGAAATCATCTGCTGCCCTACCAAAGTCAGCAAACCGACAATAGTTGCAATAAAACCAATTTCGGTGATAGCAGTTGCCAGACCGGGGATAACACCGTATTTACGGAGGATAAACACTACGGGCGACAACAAACCGGCAAGCAGAGCCGCCACCATCACTGAAACAACAATGAGGCTCACGCTCCCCAGCATCTTTGACAGACCCCACGCAACCACTGCAACAACAATAAGGCGCCACGACCACGATGCCGCAATTTGTAAGGCAAAAGGTACCTCGCGGCTGGTTGAGTCACTGTCTTGCACCGAGGCTGCCAGCGGCTGGTTCTCTACGCTTTTTTCAATCATTGTTCAATAATCGCACACCTTGGCTAACTCATAACCACTCCGCAGGAGCTAATTCTCTTCGTTCTTCACCACATTTACCAGCCCCGGCACTCCGGTTGCTCTTGGCGTCCTTCTGCTGAGTAAGCAGTGGGAGCAGCAATATACAAAAAGCGTCGGTCTCTTTCACACGTGAAAGAGACCGACGCTTTTATGCACCGAAGAATACAGTCTATTTAATTATCTGCAATCTGACGCAGGAAGCTCAGTACACGAAGAATCTCAATGTACAACCAGACCAAAGACGCGGTCAGTGCAAACGCCAAGCGCCAGGACTCGCTCTTGGGCGCACCTGCATTAACCATCTCAGTCACGTTGGTGTAATCCTGCAAAAGTGAGTAGGACGCCAGCAATACCGCAAAGAGGGCAATAGCCAAACCAACGTAAGGATTAGCGCCGTAAAGGCTGACTTGGAAGACAAAGGTGCTCACCAGGTTGATGAGCAAGAAAACCAGGTAGGCAGAAGCCGCAATCATGAAGAACTTGTTGAGCTTGGGGGTAGTGCGCAGCTTCTTGTTAGCAAAAAGTACCAAGATGGTACCGGCTACCACAACAGTTCCGCCCACAGCCTGAACCACAATACCGGGGTAGGCATAGTCAAAAAGACGAGAAACACCGCCCAGGAAGAGACCCTGCATCAGCGAATAGGTCACGATGAGAGCCGGTGAGACCTTTTTCTTAAAGGCGTTCACCAGACCCAGAACGATGCCGCCCACCAAACCGAGGTACATCAATATAGGAATGAACCAGGCAACTGCACCAGCGGCAACCACTACAGCAAGGTTAATGCCGGTCTTGCGCACAACGTCGTCCATAGTGACGCGTCCTGCTTCAAGATTGCTTGCAGCGGGAGCCTTGTACATCTGGTTCAACTGCTCAGCATTAGGCTGCTGGTAAGTGTTCTGAGCATACGGATTCTGGCCGTACTGGGGGGCGCCGTAAGCGTTGCCGTATGACTGCTGACCGTACTGAGCGGTTGAAGTACCGCCCGCACCGAACTGGCCAAAACGGGGATCGCCTTTATGCTGGTTGCCCATTGAAGTAATGAGGGGGTTACCTGCCACAGGTGCCTCCTAGGTCGTGTTCTTGAATTGCTCTTACCTACCCTACCGAATTTTTACGGTCAAAGAGTGTGATTTTGCTGAAGGCGTTATGAGAGATGCTTAGCTGAAATGCCAAGAATTTCCTCGAGATAATCAAGCACACCGCCATCATTATTATTACCAATCACTAGGTCAGCTGAGGCTTTGAGTGCAGGGGATGCGTTGTCCATAGCGATGCCAGTACCCACATAGCTCAGCATCTCAGCATCATTAGCAGCATCACCGAAAGCAATCATTTCCTCAGGTTTGATGTTCTGCTGCTCCCCCAGCCACTTCAGAGCACTGCCCTTATTAACCCCGCGGGAAATCAAATCGATCGCCCCAAACCCAGAGGTCACCGGAACAACATTTGATGGCAACCGATTAATCAGCTCGGCGAGAATCTGGTCAGTTTCACGGCGCCGGGTTTGCAAGGCAAACTTAACCACGGTCTCATCGCGAAGGTCAGCGTAATCGTCAATAGGGCGGACGGTGGGGTACCAGCGGCTAATAAAGGTCAGAGGATCAACCTGCTTATCGTAGTCAGCCCCCAAGAAATCCATGTGGTCCCTTATTAACCGAGCAATCGGTTCGGCGCGGTGGGTTGGCATATAAGCGTGCTGGTGACCAGAGATAATAACGCCGATCGCTGGGAACTCATCGAGCACAGCCAATGTCTGCTGGATGGTTTTATCCGAAAATCCTGAGATAAGAATATCTTTTTCTTGGTCAGCGATATATGCCCCATTTTCAGCAATGTATGTCAGAGGACGCGCGCGGTACCCTTCCAGGTAATGATGCAGTTTAGGTAGCTGGTTGCCCGATGCAACCACAAAATGAATGCCCTGTTCTTCCATCGCGTCCATGATGCGATTGAAACGTTCAGTATCAAATGCTTTATCAGTGTCTCGCAGTAGTGTGCCGTCCATATCGGTGGCAATAAGTTTCAGGCTCATGGAGGCTTCTTTCTGTATACGGGTTCTTGTACAACTCTAGCCTTCCTATTGTAAGTAGGCTCTGTATGACGAATCAGCTCGTACTGAAACTTTGCACTGACTATTACCCCCAATGTTTACGCAGATGCTGGGGTATTGTGCCTCTCCCCGTCCCAGTGACCACCTTCTACTCACAGTGACCGTACTCTGCCCAAGTGACCACGTTTATCGCGGTCACCTGAACATAGCTTGGTCACCCAAGCCACCGAGTATGGATTGAATCCTCGCTCAGAGGAGCGAGCCCACGATCGCACCCACTGCGGGATACGAAAAAACCACCAACGCGTAAGCATTGGTGGTTTTTGAAGTGCCCCCAGTGGGACTCGAACCCACACTTGGCAGATTTTAAGTCTGCTGCCTCTGCCAATTGGGCTATAGGGGCTTAGCTGGTATCTGCTGATAAAAACAGACACTAGCTATTTATACCAGAGCTTGGGGTTAGACCCCAAAACCGTGGTTAGAGGCGTGCTTTTGTCTTCTCGGACGCGGTTCCGGTTGCTTCCTGGAAAGCACGTCGCGGTGAGCGCTGGTGACGGATTGATGAGGTGTCACGACCGAAGACCTGGTTGAGACCCCATACTGCCATGACGCGGACGGTGCGTTCGACGGTGGGGATTGCGTAGCCGTGGTAACCGCGGTGCATAATCCATGCCAGCGGGCCAGCGATGGTCTTGCCCTTGACGTTTGCGACGCCCTTCCAGAGACCCAGACCTGCGACAACGCCGATGGTTGCGTGGTAGTAGTCCTTGAGGGGTTCGCCCTTGCGAGCTGCCAGCAGGTTCTTTGACAAGCGCAGTGCCTGACGTGAGGCGTGCTGGGCGTTGGGTACGCAGTAGCCGCCTACGCCGCCACCTGAGAGGTCGGGTACAGCTGCGTTGTCGCCTGCTGCCCATGCGCCCTCTACTACACCGTCGTCGCCGGTGACGCGCAGGTCTGCGCCCACGCGGATGCGTCCACGCTCGTCGATGGGGAAATCGGTCTCTTTGAGCATGGGGGATGCTGCTACACCGGCAGTCCAGATGAGGGTGTCGGTGCTTGCTTCGCCCGCGGGTGACTTGTCGCCCATGTTGATCAGCTGCAGGTTGCCGTCGGTTGCATCGGCAAGTGAGGTGTTGAGCAGTACCTCGATGCCGCGGGCGCGCAGTTCAGCAACGACCTTCTCAGCGCGGTCTGCGGGGACCTCGGGCATGATGCGCGGTGCTGCTTCGATGAGCATGAAGTGCAGGTCTGAGACGCGCAGGCGCTCGTTGCGCTTGACTGCAACGCGTGCCATGTCTTCAAGTTCTGAGATGGTTTCGACACCCGCAAAGCCGCCACCGACAACGACAAAGGTCAGGGCGCGACGGCGCTCTTCTTCGTTAGCGGTGAGGGATGCGGTTTCGATGCGCTCTAGAACCCAGTTGCGTACGCTAACTGCTTCTTCGACGGTCTTCATGCCGATAGCAACATCTGCCAGACCGGGGATCGGGAATGCACGGGTTACAGCGCCTGCGCCCAGAACGATCTCGTCATAGGTGATGTCGAAGGACTCGCCTGCGTTGATGGGTTCAACGGTTGCGGTGCGCTCTGCGTGGTTAATGGAGGTGACGCGACCGGAAACGATTTCTGTGTCGGTCAGGTGCTGGCGCAGCGGAACGGTTGCGTTGCGACCTTCCATGGAGCCTGCAGCTACTTCGGGGAGGAAGGGCTGGTAGGTCATGTAGGGGTTGGGTTCTACGATGGTGACGATGCCACCGGAATCCTTGATTTCCTTCTGAATTTTCTGTGCAACGGTGAACCCTACGTAGCCACCGCCGACAATCAGAATACGTGGGCGATCCTGCGCCAACTTGGTGAATGCCATAATCTTTTTGCTTCTTCCCTTTGTACTGTGTACGACCCGCAGCGTGAGCTAATCTCCGTGAGAACTCACTACTACCGTCGTAAGTGCCGGGTAGGCTTGTTCAGCGCTACCTCGTTGCCCATCGCGCGGAATGCGAGGACAAAAAGCTTCATTAAACATTGTGCCATTGATGCAGGCTTTAATGCTTATTTGTTTGTGCGTGTAGACAGTAATCTTTACAGCGTAACTAATTTTTGTACGGTACGCATTCTCATGGTGTGCGCCCCCCAAGCAAGCTCTCTATCGTGCTGTGCCGCTCTCAAGAAGAGACAGCGCTATACCGTCGAGAATATCGTGTTCGCTGATTATAACGTTTGAGATGCCGGGTATCTGTTCTTGCAGGTAGCTCAGTGCTTGGCTCCAGATGATCGCTCCAGTACCGATAACGTCCGCGCGTCCGGGGTGCATAAAGCCGGTGGCAAGGCGCTCTTCGCGGTTCATCGCCGCCAGCTCGTTGGCAGCTTTCTGCACGACATCGATGGAAAGCTCTGAGCCGTTGATGGCATCGGGGTCATAGGTGGTGAGCCCCAGCACCTGGGCGGTGACGGTTGTGACGGTGCCAGCAACACCCACGATGCGTGTGACTGATGAGAAATCCAGTTCACGAGTAAGCGTTTCTAAGGACGCACGCACATCAGCTTCGACAAGCTCTCGCTGTTGGGCGGTAACCGGTGCTTGCACCTTGTGGCGTTCGGTCAGTCGAACACAGCCAATGTTGAGCGAGAGGGCTCCGCTGACGCCCTCATTATTGCCCACTACGAACTCGGTAGAGCCACCGCCTAGGTCCATGACAACAGTTGATTTTTCGCTCTGCCCCACGGCTGAGACAGCTCCGGCAAAGGAAAGATTTGCCTCTTCCACACCGGTAATAACCTCGGGTGTTACACCAAGAATTTCTTGAATACCGCTCACAAATGCGTCCCGGTTTGAAACATCCCGGCTAGCGCTGGTTGCAGCAAAACGGACGTTTTCTACCCCCTGTAGGCGCAAAAGCTCAGCATACTCGCGGGTCGCTGCGAAGGTACGCTCCAGGGCGGCTTCGCTGAATGCACCGGTTGCATCGACGCCTTCGCCCAGCCGCACCACCCGCATTTCACGTTCAAGATCGTGCAACTTACCCTGCTCGTCCGCTCGGGTAATCAGCAGACGAATAGAGTTTGTACCGCAGTCAATAGCACCGACAACAGTCATTTTTACGCCTCTTTCCATGCGGGGTCACAGGTACACTGATCGACAGTCCACCAAGGGGCAATAGCATCTAGCGCCTCATCGCCCATAGGGTTAATGCCACGACCCACCGAAAGGGTGTGTCCGATGACAGCGTGCAAGCATTTGACGCGGGTGGGCATGCCACCTGCAGAAACATTTGTAATTTCAGGAACCCCGTCGATGCCGCCTGCTAGGCGAATACGCTCGCGTTCTGCGATGTAATTTTCGTGGGCAGCTTCGTAGGCTTGTGCCAGCTCATCGTCTTCTGAGAGGCGGTCGGTCATGTCATACATGAGACCTTCAGCTTCAAGACGCGACGCCGCAGCGGTGATAGTTGGGTGGGCTAAGTAAAAGACGGTGGGGAAAGGGCTACCGTTCGAAAGGCGCGGAGCGGTCGCTGCCACCAGCGGGTTCCCGCACACACAGCGGGCAGGAATTTCTGCAACGTCGCGCACGGTGCGCCCCAGCTGTGCCGAAAGAACGCGAAGATCCTGTTCGGTCGGGGTGAGGGTTTGCGCGGTCACGTTGAAGCCGCCGGGGGTTCGTTGGGTTGCTGTCATGAGTTTTCCTTATAACCGGTCAAAAAATTCTTACTCTGCAAGTGCCGCTCTTCGCACGCGCTCTTTCATTACAGTATGGCGAAGGCAGACACGCGGTATTAGCGGGTGCTAGAACCTGCGGATTCTGGGCTCGCACTGGAGTTGTGCATTGAGCTTTCAGCAGTCTCTGAACTGCTGCCCTGGGTGGGTGAACCCTCGGTTTCTGCGCTGCTGCTAGGAAGATCCGTCGAGAGAGCCGATCCGGCATCTGATGATGGGTGTGATTCACGATAGGCTGCCGGATCCCCGTTAACAGCCGAAAGTTGGAAGGAGTCCCAGAGTTTAGTGGTCCAGTTATCTTCGGGAGCAGTGAGGGCATTGGCACTCGTTTCATCCGCCAACTCTGTGGTGTAGTCAGTACCAACGACTAAATAGGGGGTCTCTCCCGGGTTCACATAGAAGAGACGCCCCTTCGCCTGTTGCTGAACATAATTATCGTCTTGCCACCACGACTGTTGCACCGCGAGCTCCCGGTTTTCAGTCTCTAATCGGGAGATATTCGATTGCACCTGAGCTATTTCTGCAGATTGAGTAATATAGCGGCTCAGGGTTCCATAGACTGCTAGCGCAACCAGGGCAAAGACCACCAGAGCCGCCACCCATTTACCCGAAAAAGCACGCGCTGCGACGGGGACGTTGGCGCCCTGACCAACCTGACGAGTTGGCTTATCATCTCGCCGGGCAGAAACGCCAGCAGGTGCGCGTCGTGAACCGAAAAAACCCTGTAAGCGGGCACCCGAGATGTTGCGGGCACCCGAGATGTTGCCGAGTTTCTTCATGGGCGTATACCTTTCGGTCGCTAGCGGTGAGCAGAGAGTTCCATTCTACCGGTCTTACGTCTTCAACAGGTGAGAGCGTGAGCGTATCCACTCAAAATGCCCCTGCCTCGCGTGCGAACCTTACTTCTTGAAATCAAGAAAATGCGCGCACACAAAACAGGGGCAAATTCAAGCACTTTTAGCCTACCGTTTAGCGGTGAGCCAAGCGCTGTGAGAAGAATTTACTTCTTGAAGCGGGGGAAAGCTGATGCGCCAGCGTATGCTGCTGCCTCGCCCAGCTCTTCCTCGATGCGCAGAAGCTGGTTGTACTTAGCAACGCGCTCGCTACGTGCGGGAGCACCGGTCTTAATCTGACCGGCATTGGTTGCAACAGCCAAATCTGCAATGGTGACGTCTTCGGTTTCGCCTGAACGGTGTGAAACCATGCAACGGTAGTCGTTGCGCTGAGCCAGCTGCATAGCGTCGAAGGTCTCGGTCAGTGAACCGATCTGGTTCACCTTCACGAGCAGAGCGTTAGCTGCGCCCTCTGAGATACCCTTGCCCAGACGCTCGGGGTTGGTGACGAAGAGGTCATCACCCACGATCTGAACCTTGTCGCCGATTTCAGCGGTGAGGGTCTTGTAGCCGTCCCAGTCATTCTCGTCCAGGGGATCCTCGATGGAAACCAAGGGGTACTTAGCTACCAGATCAGCGTAGTAAGCTGACATTTCTTCAGCTGACTTCTGCTGACCTTCGAAGGTGTATGAGCCGTTTTCAAAGAATTCTGATGATGCAACGTCAAGTGCCAGTGCGATTTCTTCACCGGGCTTGTAGCCAGCCTTCTCGATTGCTTCGATGATCAAATCGAGTGCTGCTGCATTGGAGTCAAGGTTAGGAGCAAAGCCACCCTCGTCGCCCAGACCGGTTGCAAGACCGCGGTCGTGCAGAACACTCTTGAGCGCGTGGTAAACTTCAACGCCAGCCTGCAGAGCGCGTGAGTAGGTGTCGAAACCGATGGGAGCAATCATGAACTCCTGGATATCAACGTTTGAGTCAGCGTGTGAGCCACCGTTGAGGATATTCATCATGGGTACGGGCAGAACATGAGCGTTAGGGCCACCCAGGTACTTGTAGAGGGGCAAATCAGCTGATTCAGCAGCTGCCTTAGCTACCGCCATTGAAACGCCGAGAATAGCGTTTGCGCCGAGCTTGCCCTTGTTGTCGGTACCGTCGAGCTTAATCATAGCTGCGTCAACTGCACGCTGGTCGGTTGCGTCGATGCCGATAATGTCTTCAGCGATTTCTTCGATAACAGCAGCAACTGCACCCTCAACACCCTTGCCGAGGTAAACAGCCTTTTCGCCATCACGGCGCTCTACGGCTTCCCATTCACCGGTTGATGCGCCTGAGGGAACAGCGGCGCGACCGAAAGCACCGTCTTCAAGCAGAACCTCAACCTCAACGGTGGGGTTGCCGCGTGAATCGAGAATCTGACGTGCGTGTACAGCAGTAATAACAGCCATGAATATGCTCCTTGATTGAAATAGAGTAAGGAATTGAAGTGGCTTCGTATCTAACCCTAACGAGCTGCGGCTGTAACCGACAAGCCCTCTAGAGCTAAATTCTTAGTTAACATCTTAGCAAGATACCCACATGAACACAGGTAGAAAAAACATAAACCCACCACCTCGTTTCTGTGATAATAATAAATGCACTTTTATCCTGTGGTTTTAGTTGGGTTATGCCCCTGCTTTTTCCGTTTTTCCACCGCAAGCTGATTCGTTATTCTCAGCGAATACCATGGACGCGCGAGTAAAGACGCGCAGGGCTTGTTCGGGGTCGATTCCCAGCTCGCGGGCTTCTATCACCAGTTCAAAAGCCCGCGCAGCCCACTGCGTTTGAGCTGTCGTCAAGGCGTCCGTTTCAGGAGTCTGTTGGGTGTGCCGCTGTGCAAAACCGGGCAGATCAATCGATGCCTTACTCGATTTTGAGAGAGCTTTCTCAGTGTAGGCAAGTGCCGGTAAGTGCGGCGGAATACCGTCGAAAACCCCGGTACGCTCTGGTTTCTCTGCTTTTTTGAGTTCGTCCCACCGGGCATTGACATCTCTAATATCGCTGCTGACGGATTCATCAAAGACATGGGGATGGCGACGCTCCAGCTTGTCGCACAGGTGGTTAATGACGGCGATAATATCGAATCCGCCCAGTTCCGCTGAACGCTCAGCAGCTACACGGGAGTGAAAGACCACCTGCAGAAGCACATCACCCAGCTCCTCACGCAGTAAATCAGTGTTCACGCCCTCGGGAGCTTCGATAGCTTCAACAACCTCATAGGCCTCTTCAATCAAATAGCGCACCAAAGACTCGTGGGTTTGTTCTGCGTCCCAGGGGCAACCACCGGGCGAACGCAGAGTATCCATGATGTCCACGAGACGTTCGAAGGCAGCGCCGGCGCTGTGAGAATCTGACATTAGGCGCTTTCCTCCGGCAGGTCTTCCTGTGCCTGGGCAAATGTGCTGTAGTAATCCTGCAAGATACCGCGCAGTGAGTGCTTCTGATCAACGGGCATAAACGAGCCATCAACAGCGTTCAGCGTCAGCTGGAAGAAATCGGGCCAATCGAACCCAAAGTTCTCGTGCAACTTGATGAACTCGGTAGTCACCGAGGTGCTACTCATCAGGCGGTTATCAGGGCTAATAGTAACCGCGAACCCGCTACGGTAAAGCATCGCTACCGGGTGAGAAGCATAATCGCGAGCGCGCTTTTGCTGCTCAAGCGGCAACCTGCCGATGTCGGTGAGTAAGGCGGCAGCGTCCGTCTGTAAGTTAGAGCAGGGGCATATTTCGAGGGTAATTTGGCGGTCTTTGATCCAGGCTGCAAGGTTGCCAAGTTTCATCACTTCCTGGTCAGCATCTACATCCTCGGTGACGGCTTCTGGGTTGGCTTCGCCCAAGGTGGTGATGGTGATGTCATCGGTAATCTGAACACCGTGCCCCAGCCGCAGGGCGCGTCCGTCGATTACGGCTTCTTGAATGGAATCTAAGGATGCCGCTTCACCAGCGTGTAGAGTGACGGGAAGAAAATGCTGGGTTGCGTAGTCTAGAGCTTCGCGGTGATTCTGTAGTGAAAATTCTTTCTCGGGCCCTGCAATATCGAACCCAACAACACCCAAGGCGCGGTTGGCGACAGCCAGCTGGGCGACGGCGAGGGAATTATTGTTCTGACGCATAGCGCAGAGGATTTGGCGAACCATAACGGGTTTACGCAGGCGCTGGCTCGCCATCGCAGCGCCCTGGGCGAACCCTTCGGCGACAGCTTCTACGGCTTCTTCCATGCTCAGCCCACCGGCGGTGTGCAGTTCGGGTGCCCAGCGAACTTCACCGTACAGTACCCCGTCAAAAGCAAGCTCGAGGGCATGTTCACCTGCAATACGCACTAAATCCTCGCGGCGTTGCATCACCGCCAGCGTGTGCTTAAACGTTTCAAGGTAGCTGGCAAGAGACCGAGAATTAGCGTTATCTTCAAACCAGGCTTTGAGGTCATCGGCGTTTTGGGCAGGGAGTGCGTGACCGATTTCCGCTGCAATATCAACGATGGTCTGCGGGTGGACTCCCCCATCTAGGTGGTCATGCAGGCTCACTTTGGGGAGCTGTTCAATCCAAGCGTAATCGGGTGCCGGTGCTGAAGCTGTCATAAATATGCCTCTAGTTCAAAAGTCGATGGTGAGTAAATTCTAGTACACGCAACCCGCCCGCACCTTCCTCACCTCGGGTGGGCGAGAAGGTACGGGCGGGTGGGCTACTGATAGCGAAAGTTATTCAAGTGTTTTAGAGGGTCCAGGACGCCAGCGCCTCGCTCATGTGCTCCGGAATATTGGCGCCGGTGCGCGGGAACATCCGCAACTCTTCTACGTACTGCTGGGCAGGAAGGTGGTCGGGGTACTGCACGAAGGCTTCTTCGTTGCTGTAATCAAAAGATGCCTCTACTGGCACGCCGGGAGTGAAGCGTAGCATCATCGCCAGCGGAGCACCGTAACCCTCCTTGTAAGAATCTGACTTGAGCTGCAAAAGATCCAGGACTTCCTCAGGCACCAGTTCAAAGGTTTTCTGCTGATCCCAGAAACCATCGCGTCGTACGTGAGTCAGCGCGTCGTAGTAAGAGCCCAAAGAGCGGATGCGAATAAGTACGGTAGAAACATCGCGGGCAGTGCCGTTCTCGCCAAAGAGGGCAAGCTGCGCCGGACGCAGTCGTTCAACAACATCTGCCTCAGTGAGTACCAGGTTGCCCGCTGCCAGCTGGGTTTTCGAGGGTAACACCACGTTATTGTGGGCATCCAGAGTGTATGAGGGAGCTACATCCAAGAAACTCGCTGCACCCGGTGCAGCTGCCTCGTCCGCACTCTGGGCGTTCGGTGAACCCGTCGCAACGAAAGCGTCCTGTTCCCACTCTGATTCATCAATCACCTCGGGTACTGACTCATCGGCCGCCATCGAAAACTCGGCGTCGGTGGGGTAATATTCAGTCTCCACCGACTCTGTTGTATCAAGGTCAGCTTCAAGGTTCTGCTGGCTTTCCTCTTCAATTTCTTCTGCAAGAGGCGCAACAGTGACAATCTCAGCTTCGCTGGGATCGTGTTCTTGTGCATCCGGGCTCTGGACTGTCTCGTCAAGAATCAGCAGTTCATCGGCAGGGGTCTCCGCGTCATCTCCCGTAGCACATTCTTCGTTTTCTGCGGAGCTCGCGAGATCCAAGGACGCGCTACTTGCCCCCGTCTGGGATCCGAAGTCGTCCCCGAGGTATGCTTCGGTTGCCGTATCCACAGCACTCACATTGTGGATATCAGGGGCAGAGTCATGGGATGATTCTTCAATTGTTTCTTCTTCCAGTCCACCAACAAAACCTGCCGAGCTAGCAGTGCCCACAGCGGGTTCATTCACCAGCGCAGCATTAGAATCCTCAAACGCCACAGGAGCAGCGATGAGCTCGTCGGTATCGCTCTTTGCACTAGAATCGTTTTCCTCGAAACTCAGAAGGTGCTCTGATTCAACGTCGGTCTCAGACTCAGCAGGCTCTGCATCGGTCTCTGCGCTCGCAAAGATTACCTCGCGCTGAGGTGCATCGTCGGTGGGCGCATCGGGGGTTTCATGAACCTCATCTGCCCCGCTCACCTCCACCTGATCTTCGGGGGTCTTACGAGGTTCCCCTGTTTCAAAAGCAGTCTCAGTCTGCTCGCCCATGAAAGCTGAGTCTTCGCCGATCTCATGAGTCTTAGCGTCCAAAGTATCAAAGGCGATTTCTTCGAAGCTCGGCAGGGTCTCAGGCTCAGAGCTTTCCTCTTCGATACGCTGCATGATGCGCTCGAAACGGCTCTGGGCATCGTGTTCATCACTAGCCTCAGTATCATTGAGTTGGATAGCCAAAACTGCGGGTGAGGCGGGGGCTTCATCGTTCTGCTCGCTGTGTACAGCGGTATGCATCACCAAGTTTTCGTCACCGGTTTTCGCGTTTTCTTGCACCGACTCTGCCCCGTCAGCTTTGAACCCATCGGTATTCAACACATGGTGAGGTTCAGCGTCAATCTCAGCCAGATGCTGCGGAACTTCATAGTGTTCACTCGCGACATCGCCTTTTTCATTCGTAAAGCGAACCTCGACGCGCACCGGAGCACTCGTCACCGGGTAGCTAATGTGAGCACGAGAAAAAGCGCCGTGCTCAGATCTTTCAGACTCGGTGTAAAGAGCCGCTACGCCTTTAAACCAGTCATCGCCGGGGGCAACGACACCGCGCTCCTGTTCACCGTTGTCATCAGAGAAGACATAGTTCATCTCACTACCCTGCAAAGAAAGATCCATCTCCAGGCGACCCTGACCGCGTCCCTGCATGGTCGAGACAATCCAATACAAGCCACCGGTGGCATCCAGCGAAGCCAACTGCGGCTCGGAGTGCTCAACCAGCGGATCCTCTGACGTCTGCCCTGATGCTACAAGGTTCGATGCCTCAACAGGTGCAGGTTCGTTTTTCTTCTTCAAACGGTCGAATAAACCCATGTGCTTCACTTTCTTAAAAAATCTACGGAGCACTGACGGCGCAGTAGCGCCCTCACCTTTTTCTTTACACCAGAATACGCCAGGTGAGGGAGCAGTCACCCCCTATTCCGAACGCTCAGACACAATTCGGTCAATAATCAGCGGTCGTTCTCGCAGGTCTCCACCAATAGTGAAAGATCCCTCGAGAGACTGCTGGGCTCGCTCGAAACGCTCCGGGGTATCAGTCATCAGCGTCATCAGCGGCTGCCCCTCGCGTACCTCATCACCCGGCTTGGCGTGCAGCTTAATGCCGGCGGCAAGCTGAACCGGGTCTTCCTTACGAGCGCGCCCTGCGCCCAAACGCCAAGAAGCTACACCCACCTTGTAAGCATCAAGCTCAGTCAAAGTACCAGACTCCGGCGCCGTAATAGTCACAGTTTCTTTCGGCTGAGGAAGAGCCGCATCGGGGTCACCACCCTGATCACGAACCATCGCGCGCCACACATCCATCGCACGTCCGTCCTTCAGCGCCTCTGCCGGGTCAGCGTCAATACCCGAAGATGTCAGCATTTCGCGCGCCAAAGCAACGGTCAGTTCCACAACATCAGAAGGCCCTCCCCCGGCTAGAACCCCTACCGATTCTTCAACCTCACACGCGTTACCCACAGCCAGACCCAACGGGGTGTTCATATCGGTCAGCAAAGCAGTAGTCTTCACCCCGGCATCAGTACCCAAATCAACCATGACGCGGGCAAGCTCGCGCGCCATCGACGCATCCTTCATAAAAGCACCGGAGCCCACTTTCACATCAAGCACCAGCGAACCGGTACCCTCTGCAATTTTCTTAGACATGATGGAGGAAGCAATCAGCGGAATCGCCTCAACAGTGCTGGTGACATCACGCAGGGCATAGAGCTTCTTATCGGCAGGAGCAAGACCATCACCAGCAGCGCAAATAACCGCACCGGTAGTCCCCAAAATTTCAACGACACGCTCGTTGCTGAGCTTCGCCTGCCACCCCGGTATAGCTTCCAGCTTATCCAGGGTGCCACCGGTATGACCCAGTCCGCGCCCTGAGAGCTGAGGTACGGCAACCCCAAAAGCTGCCACCAGAGGAGCCAAAGGCAGGGTAATCTTATCGCCTACACCACCGGTGGAGTGCTTATCAGAGGTCGCGATCTTCTTACCCTCACCGACAATTGATTCAAAGTTGAGACGTTCGCCCGAATCAATCATCGCCTGAGTCCAACGAACAATTTCACGGCGTTCCATACCGTTCAGGAAAATCGCCATCGCCAGGGCACTCATCTGTTCGTCCGCGACAGCCCCACGGGTATATGCGTCAATGACCCAGTCGATCTGGGCGTCGCTGAGGGCTCCCCGGTCACGTTTGGTACGAATAACATCAACAGCATCAAAAAGTTCGCTCATCATTTCTTCCTTGAATTGATTGGTCAATCTACAGATTCTTACAAACGCTCCGGACCAAAAGCGTCCGGCAGCATTTGTTCAATAGTCATCACGCCGCCGGCAGATTTCAGGAGCATCCCCGGAGCTGCATGCTCATAGAGCAACTGGCGGCAGCGACCACACGGCATCAGCGCCTTACCCTCTTTATCGACGCAGGCGAAAGCCACCAGTTTGCCGCCACCGGTGCGGAAAAGATCAGAAACCAGAGAACACTCGGCGCACAGGGTAATACCAAAAGAGGCATTCTCAATATTGCAGCCAGTAACTACACGCCCATCATCAGTCAGTGCAGCAACCCCCACCGGATAGTGGGAGTAGGGCGAATAAGAAGTTCTCATTGCCTCAGTAGCTTTTTCGGTCAGCATCGACCAGTCAATATCTGTGCTCTGGGCGCTTGTATGCTTCATGAGATCTCCTTCGCTCTGGAACATCCAGTTTACTCTTTTGAAGCACAGCGCGCAGGTTAGTGCATCAAAACCACCAGCGAACGCATAAAGCTCTCACGCATTCCTCTCGATAGCAAAAACTCCCCGTCTAGTAATGTTCACAGAACACCGCTGAACGGGGAGTCCGAAACCCTCCACAAGGTTTATAGGCTTATCCCTTGATGTAGGGCTTGCCCGCAGCCGCCGGACCGCGTGAGGCACCCACCAAACCTGCAACCGCGAAGATTGTCACCAGGTAGGGCAGCATTGCCAGCAACTCGGTCGGCACTGAGGTTCCCAGCAGAGATAGCACAAAGTTAAGCTGCAAAGTAAAGCCAAAGAGCAAGGAGGCAAAGAGAGCGCCAAAGGGCTTCCAACGTCCGAAAATAAGCGCCGCAAGAGCGATATAACCCTGACCCGCGGTCATGTTCGCATTGAAGGACGAAACCGACACCAAAGTGAAGAAAGCACCACCCATACCTGCAACAACGCCAGCAAGCAGGACGTTCGTAAAACGCAGACGATTCACATTCACACCCAAGGTATCAGCTGCTTTGGGGTGTTCACCCACTGCACGGGTACGCAGACCCCACTTGGTTTTGTTCAGCGCAAACCAAATCAGACCCACCGTCAGATACATGAGATACACCAGCACAGACTGGTTGAACAGCACCGGTCCCACCACGGGAATCTGTGAAAGCACGGGAATCTCAAAAGTGGGTAGCTTCGGTGCTGAGTTGAGGTTCGCCTGATCAGCTTGTAGGACGCGCGAGTAGAGAAAACCGGTAAGACCCGATACCAGCACGTTTACCACGACGCCCACAATGGTCTGATCTACCAGATACTTGATAGAGAACACCGCAAGAATCAAAGAAACCAGCACACCGCCAACCATCGCAGCAACCAGACCAACCCAGGGGTTACCAGTGATCGAAGCTGCTAGCACAGCGGTGAAAGCACCCAGCAGCAGCTGAGCTTCAATCGCGATGTTAATAATGCCGGAGCGCTCGCACAAAAGACCGCCGAGCGAACCGAAAATCATGGGGATTGACAGGGTGAGCGCACCGGTCAGCAAGGTAACGAGCGAAAGATCTGAGGAACGTGCCGAACCGATAATCCACACCAGCATTCCGGTAATGAAGAAGAACCAGAAAGCAATTTGCAAGGCACGGTGAATTTCGTGACCTTTATTCATCTGCACGAACGCGAAAGCAGCAATAGCTGCCATCGTGATGGAGGCGATCCAGCCGTAAACGGTGGGGTCAATCGCTAGGTCGGGAACAGTATAGCTTTTAAGCCCGTCGGAGAGACGGAAATTAACTGTATTGCTCGGTGCCTTGAGACCCACCAGTAGAAGCGAGGTCAGGGCAAGCACCGCGTAAATGATGGGGTTGCGCCAGTGCCGGACGATATTTTTTTCTTCTCGTGCTAAGGCGGGGGTAGCTGCTATAGACATTACTTAGCCTCCTGAAGTGAGATCTTCGATAAAGCCTTCTTAGGGTTTTCGGGGTCAGGAAGGCGGAAGATGGTGCGTACCAGCGGAGGTGCCGCAATAAAGAGAACAATCAGCGCCTGAACGACCAGCACGATATCAATGTTGGTGCCGGTTTCAACCTGCATTGTAACGCCACCGGCACGGAATGCACCGTAGAGCAGGGCTGCGAAGAAGGTTCCCCAGGGCTTGGCACGTCCGAGCAGTGCCACGGTGATAGCGTCAAAACCAAAGGTCGCTGCGATGCCCGTGGTCAAGACCTTTTCTGTACCTGCAACCTGGGCAGCGCCAGCGAGACCAGCCAGGGCACCAGCAATAGCCATGACCACGATGTAGCCGTTTGAAACATTGATACCGGCGGTGCGGGCGGCATGGGGGTTAGCACCCACTGCGCGCAGACGGAAGCCCACGGTGGAGCGGTTAATCAACCAGGCAGCAAAGATAACTGCGACAATAGCCAGTATAAAGCCCCAGTGCAGGCGGAACCCCTTGCCCAGAAGAAGAGGGAAGAGCGCCCCCTCGGGCAGAATCGGCGAAATAGGGTTCGAGCTGCCTTCGCGCTGAAAGCCGGGGGTTTTGAGAAGCAAGAGAATAAGGTTTGCCGCAATGTAGTTGAGCATGATCGAAAGAATCACCTCGTGGGCACCGGTCTTAGCCTTGAGCAGACCGACCAGACCACCCCAGAGCGCACCACCGACCATACCACCAAGAACAACCATCAGAATCAGGACGGGGGCGGGCAGGTCATAGGTGAAACCCACGTAACCTGACACCAGAGCGCCCAAAATAATCTGCCCCTGTGCACCAATGTTGAACATACCCGCGCGGAAGGGCAGAGCTACAGCAAGACCTGCAAAGATCAGGGGTGTTGCCACGGTGAGGGTTTCCGTCAGCGGACGAATGCTGGCGGTGAAGCTCTTCGCGTTGGGGTTGTAAATTGAGCCGTGGAACATGGCGATGTAAGCATTGGTCGCTGATTTCCAAGCGGCGGCAAGGGTGTCGAGCGGACGCGCGAAGAAGTAGCTTGATGCCTTTTGAGTTGCCGGGTCAGTGAGGGCAATAAGCACACCGCCCAGGAACAGGGCGGCAATAAGCGCGCCGAGTGAGAGACCGAAGCTGCCGCCGAGCAAGCGAGTTGCCAGTGAGGGCTTTTCGCTGGTGCTCATCTGCGGGTTAGCAGCCGCAGGTGCGGCTACTGCCGCGGGCTTATTTTCTGCGCTCATGCGCGCTCTCCTTCACTGGTCGATGGGGTGTTTTCTGCCCAGGGCACTTGCGTGGTTTGCTGTGCTACCGGAGGAACAGAATCAGTCTCGGGAAGGCTCCCGGTAGCCTCCTGCTGGCTAGCCTTTGCTTCTTCGTAGGAAGCTCCCGCCATCATTTGACCGAGCACAGAACGAGGGGTGTCTTTGGGTGCAATACCCATGAGTTCGCCGTGGAAGAAAACAGCGATGCGATCAGCAAGTGCGTAGACTTCATCGAGTTCAGTGGAAACAATCATGACGGGTACGCCCTTGTCGCGCTCAGCAACAATGCGTTTGTGGATGAATTCGATGGAGCCAACGTCCACACCGCGGGTAGGTTGTGAAGCAACGAAGAGTTCAAGGTCGCGCGAGAGTTCACGCGCCACCACGATTTTCTGCTGGTTACCGCCTGAGAGAGTGGACGCCGCGTCCGCAGTTGAACCCATACGGATATCGAACTCGCTACCGGCGCGAGCTGCGTTCGATGAGACCGCTGAGCGTTTGAGGGTGCCCGCCGATGAGTAATCTGAGGTGTCAAAGAGATCGAGAATGAGGTTCTCAGCAATGGAGAATGAACCGACAAGCCCGTCTTTGCTACGGTCCTCGGGTACAAAGCCAACACCGGAGTGCAGTACCTGCTTGGTGGTTTTGCCCAGCAGTTCTTGACCGTTGAGCTTCAGAGAGCCGGTAGCTTTGGAGTGTAGACCGATGATGGATTCAGCAAGCTCAGTCTGCCCGTTACCCTGCACGCCGGCAACTGCCAGAATCTCGCCGCCGCGCACCTCAAAGCTGACATTCTTAAGCAGGGGAACGCCGTTATCAGCGATTAAGGTCAGGTTGGAGACCTCAAAAATATTATTGTTGAGCTTCGGCTCATCTTTATCAACGGTGAGCTGAACGGCTTTACCCACCATCAAGGACGCCAGTTCATTGGTTGACGCGCTGGGATCAGCAGTGCCGACGACCTTGCCGCGTCGAATCACCGTGATATCGTCAGAAACCTGACGGACTTCACGCAGTTTATGGGAGATAAAGAGTAGAGATTTGCCGTCACGACGCAACTGGTCCATGATTTCCAGCAACTGGTCAGTCTCAGCGGGGGTAAGGACCGCGGTCGGCTCATCCAGAATCAGAATCTCAGCATCGCGTACCAATGCCTTAATGATTTCAACGCGCTGCTGAACGCCCACCGGCAGGTTCTCAACGATGGCATCGGGGTCAACGTTGAACCCGTAACGGTCTGAAATCTCACGAATCTTCACCCGTGTTTCTTCGAGGTTGAGAGTAACGCCGTTGGTGCTCTCAGCACCCAGAGCGATGTTCTCAGCAACGGTAAAGACCGGAACCAGCATAAAGTGCTGGTGAACCATGCCAATACCTGCCGCCATCGCGTCCCCGGGCCCCTTAAAAGTAACCGGCTGGTCGTCAATGAGAATCTGACCTGACGTTGGTCTGTACAGACCGTAAATCACGTTCATGAGGGTTGACTTACCCGCACCGTTTTCGCCCAAAAGGCAGTGAACAGTGCCTGGGCGAACCACCAGGTCAATGCTGTCATTAGCGGTAAAATCACCAAATTTTTTGGTCACTTCTCGCAGTTCGAGTTTCATCGATGCGCTTTCTGTGAACGATGTTCGAGTAGTCGTTGGTACTCGCCGCGATTCTTATACCCAGAAGAATAAAAATCAGCGGCAAATAAAGTTATATTGCGCGTGCTATTTTACCGGTAGCGCAACACTTTTGGGTACTGCCAGCAGCCCCAAGAGCTAGCAGAACGATTAATACAGCATAAAACCCGCAGCTAAGGTGAGATTTCTTAGCTGCGGGCTCAAAAAGCTACCTGTTGGCAGCAACTACCTTAGGCAGAGGGTGAACCTGCGGTCTCAACCTTGATGTCACCGCTAATGATCTTAGCCTTGATGTCATCGAGAGCTGCCTTGGTCTCAGCGCTGACTTCGTCTTCGAAGTTGTGGAAGGGAGCTAGTGCTACGCCACCGTTCTCCAGGGTACCGACGTAGGCTTCGCTGGTGAAGTTGCCTTCAACGTCCTGTTTAAAGGTCTCCAGCACAGCTTCCTTCATCAGCTTCTGCACTGAGGTCAGAATGATATCTCGGTATTCGGGGTTGGTTTCGAAACCGTCTGAGTCAACCCAAATCACGGACGCGGGTGAGTCAGCGTTGCTAGCGTTGTGCTCCTTGACAGCTTCGAGGGTGCCGCCACCTACGGGGCCTGCTACGGGCATGATTACGTCAGCGCCTTCTGAGAGGAAGTTCTGGGTGTTGGTTTTGCCCTTGCCCTGGTCGGTGAAGTCACCGGTGAAGGTACCGTTCTGCGCCTCGGTATCCCAGCCCAGAACCTCAACGTTCTTGTCGTTCTGCTCATTGTAGTACTTCACGCCCTGCGCAAAGCCGTCCATGAAGATGGTAACGGTCGGGAAGTTCAAGCCGCCGTAGGTTGCTACCTTGCCGGTCTTGGACTGAGCCGCTGCCAAGTAACCTGCCTGGAACGCTGCCTGAGCGGTGTCATAGACGAGAGGGCGAACGTTGTCGAGTTCGATAGAACCATCATCAACAATTGCAAAGTGCAGGTCAGGGTTAGCTTCTGCAACTTCCTTGGTCGCATCTGCCAAACCGAAACCAACGGTGACGGTCATGTTACAGCCTGACTGAACCATCTGGTTGAGGTTGGGACCGTACTCGGTTTCGCTGGTTGACTGAGCTTCGCCCTTTTCAATGCCCAACTCTTCAACAGCGGCGGTTAGACCCGCGTAAGTGTTTTCGTTGAAGGACTTATCATCGAAACCACCGAAGTCTGATACCATGCAGCCCCTGTAATCGGCGTTATCGCCTGATGCGGTTGATGATTCTTCGGGTGCTGCACCACAAGCTGAAAGCAAAAGTGCTGAAATGCCCAGGAGTGAACCTGCGCCTGCCATGTTCTTACGTGAGAGTGCCATGGGGATCCCTTCAATCAGGATCTGATGAGGTCAGAAAAAGTGTGGGTTTCTGGTCATCAGTTTTTGAGCAATACAGAACACATTCTAATGCTTTTAAAGCCCACAGCTAAATTATTTTTCACTTTAAATTCATCTTGTTATCAATCAGCAGCAAGACAAAGGCTATTACACCAGGATTCAGGCGGTCTCTAGGGCAATGCTACGTAAAGCAGCAGCAACCATAACGCGCACGCCGTTACCAATTGCTTCTTCCTGCGGGTTGTAATCTCCCTGGTGCAGGTCAAAGGTTTCTCCTCCCTGCGCTCGAGTTCCCAGACGAACCATCGTGCCAGGAACCTCCTGCAACATCCACGAGAAATCTTCACCGCCCATGGACTGCTCAACAAGAATCACGCTATCCTCGCCCAGCTCCGCGCGTGCGGCATTTTCAATGAGAGTGGTCTCCGCCTCAGTATTGACCACCGGTGGAACTCCGCGTTCGTGCTCAAGACTCACACTCAAACCGTAGGGGGCAGCAACCTGCTCTACGACCTCGTCCAGCATCTGCCCCGCCTTGTACCAGGCATCCGCGTCCAAGCAGCGCATAGTGCCCGCCATGAAGCCTGTCGCCGGAATAGCGTTGGGGGCAACACCCGCCTCAATCTGCCCCCACACCACCAACACACCGGAGCGTACATCAGTGCGGCGCGAAAGAACAGCGGGAACATTCACAGCAATCTGGCTCATCGCAAAAATCAAATCTTCGGTCAGGTGCGGACGCGATGTGTGCCCGCCGTGCCCATCAAGGCGAATGCGCACAGTGTCAGAGGCTGAAGTGATAGCGCCAATACGCGTACCAATCTTTCCTACATCCACCTTGGGATCACAGTGCAGGGCAAAAGCACGCGGAACATCTTTAAGCCAGCCCGCCCTAATTACCTCTAGTGCGCCCCCAGGCTGTTGCTCTTCCGAAGGCTGGAAGATCACGCGAATAGTGGCGCCCAGTGGCTTTGTTTTATTCATCGCGTCCAAAAGAAGCGTAACGCCCAGCATAACGGTCAGGTGAATATCGTGACCGCACGCATGCATAACCCCCGGGGTCTGCGATGAGTAAGCAAGGCCGGTTTGCTCCTGCACCGGTAGGGCATCAATATCAGCCCTGAAAGCCGCCGCGATTGGACCTTCACCAATATCAACGCGCACACCGGTATAACCGGGCAAATAAACAGGTCTCAGCCCCGCATCGCGCAGACGGTGAGCAATTTTCTCTGTGGTCTGAAACTCCTGAAAAGAGAGCTCCGGGTTACGGTGAATATCCCGGCGAAACTCAATGAGCTCCTCCAAAAAATCATGCAGATACCCCCCCATCAGTGTGGAGGTCAAAGACGCCGAAGATTTCTGAGATGCAACCATAGTTTTTAGGATAGTAGCCACAAGCCCTACGGGGTAATTTTTACGGACGCGGTAACCCATCAGGCTTTTATGACGTTTTATGACGCACCCTAGCAGCCGGATTCACTCGCTACCTCTGACACAGCAAACGGCGCCCGTCTGTGCTGTACAAGACGGGCGCCGTTTGCTGCTATACCGGTGATTCTTTCACAAGAATCTTTACGCGGAGTTTAGAGGGAGCGGGCGATAATAGCCTGCTTGACCTCAGCAATAGCCTTAGTGATCTGAATGCCACGGGGGCATGCTTCGGTGCAGTTGAAGGTGGTACGGCAACGCCATACGCCCTCTTTGTCGTTGAGAATCTCCAAACGCATATCGCCAGCATCATCACGAGAATCGAAGATGAAACGGTGAGCATTGACAATTGCTGCCGGACCAAAGTACTGACCATCTGTCCAGAAAACGGGACATGACGAGGTACACGCAGCACACAGGATGCACTTGGTGGTGTCATCAAAACGCGCACGATCAGCCTGAGACTGAATGCGCTCACGCTCGGGCTCATGCTCGTCATTCATCAAGAAGGGCATAATCTCACGGTATGCCTGGAAGAAAGGCTCCATATCAACGATAAGATCTTTCTCGCAGGGCAGACCTTTGATAGCCTCAACAGTAATCGGCTTGGAAAGGTCAAGATCCTTCAGCAGAGTCTTGCACGCCAGACGGTTGCGACCGTTGATACGCATCGCGTCCGAACCGCAAATACCGTGAGCGCAGGAGCGGCGGAAAGACAGCGAACCATCGATTTCCCACTTCGCCTTGTGCAAAGCATCCAGCACACGGTCAGTGCCATACATGGTCAGCTTAAACTCGTCCCAGTGTGATTCCTCTGAAATCTCAGGGTTGTAGCGACGCACCTGCAGGGTGATGTCGTAGGTAGGAATAGCGCCAGCGCCACCGGTCTCCGACTTCAGTTCTACCCGTGACTCGGGTTCTTTTGCTTCAAAATCAGCCATTTTAGTACTTACGCTCCATCGGCTCGTAACGGGTGAAGACTACGGGCTTGGTATCGAAACGCAAACCTGCAATGCCCTCAAACTCAGCGTTTTCATCTTTGTAAACCATTGAGTGCTTCATGAACTTCTCATCATTACGATTGGGGAAGTCCTCGCGGAAGTGACCGCCACGTGATTCCTCACGGTTCAGCGCAGCAACGGACATTACCTTTGCCAGTTCCAGCAAGAAGCCCAGCTCAACTGCCTCCAGCAAATCAAGGTTGAAGCGCTTGCCCTTATCCTGAACAGAAATGTTCTTGTAGCGCTCTTCAAGCTCATTGATCTTGTTGATGGCGTTGTGGATGGTGTCAGCAGTACGGAATACCTGCATGTCGGCGTCCATAACGTCCTGCAGTTCCTTGCGCAACACGCCCACCTTTTCGGTGCCGTTACCCTCGCGCAGGGTGTTCAGCAGCTCCAGGGTGTCGTTGGCTGCGTCCTCGGGAATCGGCAGGAAGTCAGCGGTAGCAGCGTACTCAGCAGCAGAGATGCCGGCGCGCTTACCAAAGACGTTGATATCCAGCAGTGAGTTAGTGCCCAAACGGTTTGAGCCGTGCACCGAAACGCAAGCAACCTCACCAGCTGCATAGAGACCGGGAATAGTCTCTTCTGAGTTTGCGTACACCTCAGCCTCAATGTTGGTGGGAATACCCCCCATTGCGTAGTGTGCGGTGGGGAACACTGGGACGGGCTCAGTGTAGGGCTCAACGCCCAGGTAGGTACGAGCGAACTCGGTAATATCGGGTAGCTTCTCATCAATGTGAGCGGGCTCAAGGTGGGTGAGATCCAGCAGAACGTAGTCCTTGTTGGGACCGCAACCGCGTCCTTCACGAACCTCATTCGCCATCGAGCGAGCAACAATATCGCGAGGAGCTAGATCCTTAATGGTCGGTGCGTAGCGCTCCATGAAACGCTCACCGTCAGAATTACGCAGGATACCGCCCTCACCGCGAGCAGCTTCAGACACCAGAATGCCCAACCCTGCAAGACCGGTCGGGTGGAACTGCACGAACTCCATGTCTTCCAAAGGAATGCCGTTGCGCAGGGCAATAGCCATACCGTCACCGGTAAGGGTGTGAGCGTTTGAGGTGGTCTTGAAGATTTTGCCACAGCCACCTGATGCAAACACGATTGACTTAGCCTGGAAAACGTGAACGTCGCCGGTTGCCAGATCGTAAGAAACGACGCCAGCAGGACGCTTGTTGCCGTTTTCGTCATCGACCATCACCAAATCAAGCACGTAGTACTCGTTGAAGAACTCAACGTTGTGCTTGACACAGTTCTGGTAGAGGGTCTGCAAAATCATGTGACCGGTACGGTCTGCTGCGTAGCATGCGCGGCGAACGGGTGCCTTACCGTGATCGCGGGTGTGACCACCAAAACGACGCTGGTCAATACGCCCCTCGGGGGTGCGGTTGAAGGGTAGACCCATCTTTTCCAAATCGAGTACTGCGTCAATAGCTTCTTTCGCCATGACCTCAGCCGCGTCCTGGTCTACCAGGTAGTCGCCGCCCTTGACGGTATCAAAGGTATGCCATTCCCAGTTATCGTCTTCAACGTTCGCTAGAGCAGCACACATGCCGCCCTGCGCTGCACCGGTGTGGGAACGAGTGGGGTAAAGCTTAGTCAGTACAGCAGTGCGTGAACGCTGACCTGCTTCAATAGCCGCACGCATACCGGCACCGCCGGCACCAATAATAACTACGTCGTACTTATGTACCTGCATGGTGAGAATGCTTCTTTCTCTGTTTCAAAAAATTATGGTGTTCTACGGTGCTGTGCAGAAGGAAGGCAACAGCTCAGCCGATGCACCAACGGGGCACGGATCAAAGGTGAAAATCACCAGAGTGCCCACCAGAATGACGAACGCGGATGCCAGGAAGAGGATGACCTTCAAGAAGGTACGAACGCCGTCTTTCTGAGCATAGTCATCAATGATGGTGCGAATACCGTTGGTGCCGTGCAACATTGCAAGCCACAGCAACAGCAGATCCCATACCTGCCAGAAGGGGTTAGCGAGCTTACCGCCCACGAAGCCGAAGTCGATGCGGTGTACGCCTTCGCCCATCATGAGGTTCACAAAAAGGTGACCAAAAATCAGCACGACCAGCATGACGCCCGAAAGGCGCATGAAGAGCCAGGCGTACATCTCAAAGTTATTGCGCTTTGAGGATGAGCGGTTGTACTTTACACCATTGACGGTGATATCACGGCTACGAGGTGCAGCTACCTTAGCTTTCAAAGGAGTAGGCATGTCTTAGTGACCTCCAAAGACGATGGGAAGGTGGCGGAAGAGGAAGCCAGCCATGAAGATTGCCCAGAGGATCAAAACGCCCCAGAGCAGAGCTTTGTGATTCTTGGTGCCGCCACTCCAAAAATCAACCAGAATAATGCGGATACCGTTGAAAGCGTGGTAGAGAATAGCCGCTACCAGACCGGCCTCGCCAAGACCCATGATAGGGTTCTTGTAGATATGCATGATTGCATTGTAGGTTTCAGGTGAAACGCGCACCATTGCGGTATCGAGCACGTGAACCAACAAGAAGAAAAAAATCGCAATACCTGAGATGCGATGAGCTACCCATGACCACATACCTTCGCGGCCGCGGTAGAGGGTGCCCTTGGATGTATTCGGCACTGAATAGCCTCCTGCACGTGAGAGTCGTAAAGCGCTGACCTCCACCGCAGTATTTCACAGCTGGCTCAACGCAATACATAATTTTAGACTTGTTCTGCTATCAAAGATTACCAGCACCACGCAGACTTAAGTGACAATATGTCATAAAAAAATCCCCCTCAATTAGCCTACATTTTCATAGTCTTAATCAGTACGAGGGCGTATTTACAGGGCAAACGAAAGACTAAGCAGAACCGAGCCGGTATATCTTTTGGTCAAAATTACTTCTCGGGAGCGTTCATTATGACAAAAATGCAGGTATTCTTTAGACGATGAAAACTCCAATTGAACGTTTTTACCCGTTGATTCCCGCCGGTGGTGTCGGTTCACGCCTCTGGCCGCTATCACGTGCCACTGTGCCCAAGTTTCTGCTCAACCTCACCGGTGGTGAGTCTTCGCTGTTGCGCTCAACCTACGACCGTTTGGTTGATGTGAGCAATGGTTCTGTCATGGTCGTCACCGGTGTTGCCCATGCAAACCGTGTCACTCAACAAATTGATGAGCTACGCGCATCCGATCTAGTGCTAGAACCCTCACCGCGCGATTCCGCAGCGGCAATTGGGTTGGCGTGCGCTATTATCTACCAGCGTCAGCCCGACGCGATTATTGGTTCTTTCGCCGCTGACCACGTCATCGAACCGGTGGACGAGTTCCAGAAGGTCGTTACCGAAGCGGTGAATACTGCTGCTACCGGCAAAATTGTGACCATTGGTATTACCCCCACCGAGCCCTCCACCGCTTTTGGTTATATTCGTGCCACCCATTCTCTAGAGCTCGCTGAAGCACCACACGCTATGGCAGTAGCAGAGTTCGTGGAGAAGCCCGACGCGCCGACCGCCGCTGAGTACATCTCCACCGGGGATTACACCTGGAACGCTGGCATGTTCGTAGCGCCTGCCGAACTCATGCTCAAGCACCTAGAGCAAAATGAGCCGGAGCTGCACGCCGGGGTCACCCGTATTGCGCGCGCTTGGGATACCCCTGACCGCGATGATGTCATGAACGATGTGTGGGAAACCCTACCCAAGATTGCTATCGACTACGCGGTGGCAGAACCCGCTGCAGCTGCAGGCGATGTCGCGATGGTGCCCGGTTCTTTCAGCTGGGACGATATCGGTGACTTTGACGCTGTTGCCCGTCTCAACCTTGAAAAGACCGATAAAGAACTCTTCACCATTGGCGACGAAGTTCAGGTCTTCAACCAGAAATCAACCGGCATCATTGTTGCAGGTACCCACCGTAAGATCGCTGTCATCGGTATTGAAGATGTTGTCATCGTTGACACCCCTGATGCCCTGCTGGTAACCACCCGTAAGGACGCGCAGGATGTAAAGAATACTGTTAATGAGCTCAAGAGCCAGGGCTTAGAGCGTCACCTCTAAGCTACTGCTAACTACGCTAAAAGCTGCACCCCCGGAGTTTTTGTGAGGGTGCAGCTTTTATTTATACCCGGCGAAAAGATTTAGGCTGCCCGAAACTAGTTCGCTCATTCGGTGAAACGGTCTGAGAGTACAAAAAAGCGAACTCACCATTGTCGGCGGATCCGCTGTATGAGTTATCGTTCAATGAGAGTTGCAAACGATGCCCGGCGGGTTTCATCGCGCACCGTAGCGCGGCGGGTGAAGTCGGAGGCACCCCAAAGAGACGCCCAAACATGACTGCGTCTTTAAGTACTAGTTCTCCGGCACCTGCAAAGGTAGGGAAACCCGTAGTTATCACCACCCAAATCAGGAACCCACGCATGGGGGTGTGATCAAAAATAACAGGGCCACAAAGCTCATGCCCGCAAGCAGCAAAGCACGGATACGCAGAAGCTGATGCACTGAAGACAATCAAGATTTACCATCGCCATAAACCACAGTTCGATGACCTTAATGACCTTAAAAATATCAACTTCAACAACCCTAGCTGACCATGAAAAAAATTGGTGAGCCCCTCTCCCAATGGGCGGAGTCTGATAACTTTTTCGAGGCCCTAGACACAGCAACTATCCTGCTTAGAGCTCTTGAAGGTGTTGCCCGCGCTGAAAGAATCTCGCGACTACCACCCGAGGACGCCCAGCTCTTGATGAAACTGTCAACGGTCACACTCCCCCAGCATCAGTGCCCAAGTAACCCCTGACATCAAAGACCGCCTTACCAGCGACATCCAAGAGCAAAGCATGAACACGCCTGAGGTTATCCGAGAAGCACTTGACACATTCCCACTCCAAGCAGCTTAGAAAGCCACAACCAGGGCGCTGATCTTAGGTGCGATGCAGACCATCTTATCTTTTACGTTCAAAGCTCATCGGTTAGATAGAATCCCCCTAACCTCGGGTAGAAAGCCCGAACGGGGTGAGAGGCCGCAAGCCGAAGATGCCATGACTACTTTGGGAAGATTAGCATGAAAATGTGTATATTTTCAGTCTAGAAAAGTACCCGGTGGCTCACGACTGTCAGCGTATCTGTGACGTTTAATAACTATTGACTCAAAGAGAAAGTGGCTTCGGTGGCTTGAGGTATGTTCTAACCTTATGCCGATGCCGTTACGCCTAGGTCAGCTCAATCGTGCCGACCCAGTGCCACTCTTCTTTCTCATAGCGGTACACGCAAAGCCGCTGAATCTCGAACCGCTTAAGCGCGTCAGGGAGGCACTTGAAGTCCCTGAGGGAACGGTCAATCACTTCGTGAGGTACATGCTGAGCAAGAGTCAGATGCGGGCGATACTCAAACGGCGAAGCGCTGCTTTCTACCGCGCGCTCAGCAACCCGATTGAGACCTATTAACTCGGCACCCCCCTCTATCAACGGCAAATAACTCACCGTGGTAACAGGCGCAAAACTGGCAGGCTCCCCCAGACCGACAAACACGCGTCTGCGCCCCATGAGAGCCTTTTGCAAAGCTGCGAGGGTCTGGCTGGCAGGCACCGTCTCAGGTGCCACCATCACCGTAATGTGGACGCTACCGGGATTAAGAATCTCAGGTTGGGCCACCCGCCAACGCTCAATACGCGCAGCTAGCTCATCGGGTACCCGTGCAACGAGACTCACATAACGCTCGTTGGCACGCAGAGTAGGCGAACCGCTTGAATCTGCACTACTCCTCCGGTCCCACTGCTTCACCACTGCGTGTACTACTTCTGAGCGGGCAAAAACCCAATACGATCGTAGACGTTCTCAACGGTGACGGACGCGATTTCACGTGCCTTAGTAGCACCGATAGCCAGCAGACGGTCAAGTTCTGCGGGGTCATCCATCAGCTCTAAGGTGCGTTCGCGCATGGGGGCGAAAGTCTCAGCGGCAATTTCAGCCAAATCAACCTTCAGGTGCCCGTACATTTTGCCTTCGTACTCCGCGACAATGGTGTCGATGCTCTTACCGGTGAGTGCCGAGTAGATGCTCAAGAGGTTAGAAATGCCCGCCTTATTCTCGCGGTCAAAACTGATTTCACTACCGGCATCGGTCACCGCAGACTTAATTTTCTTGGCAGTTTTTTTAGGATCATCCATCAACCAGATAATGCCTTTATCAGTTTCCGCTGACTTCGACATCTTAGAGGTCGGGTTCTGCAAATCATAAATCTTAGCGGTCTCTTTAAGGATGCGTCCCTCAGGAACGATAAAGGTATCACCAAAACGTGAATTGAAACGCTCAGCGAGGTTACGGGTGAGCTCCAGGTGCTGGCGCTGATCTTCACCCACAGGAACCTCATCAGCCTGGTAAAGCAAAATATCTGCTGCCATCAGCACCGGGTAAGTAAACAACCCCACCGACGCTGAATCGGTACCCTGCTTTGCGGATTTGTCTTTGAACTGAGTCATGCGCGACGCTTCGCCAAAGCCCGTGATGCAATTGAGAACCCACGCCAGCTGAGCGTGCTCGGGCACCTGCGACTGCACAAAAAGAGGGGTACGCTCAGGATCAATACCGGCAGCAATGTACTGGGCAGCAGTCATGCGGGTACGCTGCGTCATGATGGCGGGGTCCTGAGGCACAGTAATAGCGTGCATATCAGGAATGAAGAACAGACATTCGGTGCCCGGTTCGTCCTGCAAAGCAACCCAATTACGTACCGCACCCACGTAGTTGCCCAAATGCAGGGAATCTGCAGAAGGCTGCGCCCCCGAGTAAATACGGGTGGCACTCTGCGCCGCATTAGGAATAACTGACTTGAGGTTCTTCTTTTCGCTCATAATCTGTCTCTAAAACTTTTCTCGTCCATCAGGTATACACCCGTTTTGTTTAAAAGCTGTGGGCTGAACCCGGTACGTGCTTACGCTTTTCCAGCGGCTTCTTTGACCATGCTCATGCCATTTTGAGCGGTCACATCAATGGTATCGAGCGCACGAGCAATCATTGCCGGTGACTCATCATCGTTCTTCTTAAGTTCATCTTTAATAACTTTGGACTGCACCAGCACAATCTGGAAGCTGTGCGCCAGTTTGTCATCAAGCATCGCGTCCTCTTCTTCTAAGAACTGACGCATACGTGCAGCGTTTTGATTCTGCTGGATGTTCAACGAGCGTGTAACAGTCACAGCGAGGTAAACAGCTACGCCCAGCCAGCCCGCAATGACGGCGGTGAGAATCCACCCGAGAACCGAGGCCTCGTTGGCGGACGTCATGATTGCCCAGATCAGCAGTACGACGAGAAGTGCCATACCGATGCCAGCACCGATTAGGGCTTTCTGGGTACCGGGATTATTTTCAGGAGCCTTGCGCTGAGGAATAGACATGGTTTCTATTATGTCAAAGAAGCACCCCAGCATAAAACGCCCCTCGTCTGATAAAAAGAGGCGGGCAGAAAAACCCCGGGTTCGCACCTAAAAAGTTAGAGTACGGACGCGGGGTCATTCAGTTGTTAGTTTTTATGAAGTGGCGGCGCGCTCCGCGGTTTCAACCACGTTAACCAGCAGCATAGCGCGGGTCATGGGACCAACGCCGCCGGGGTTAGGTGAAACCCAGGATGCTTTAGCTGCTGCCTCAGGGCTAATATCGCCGGTCAGTTTCTTCTTGCCGGTTTCGGGATCTTCGATGCGGGAGACTCCCACGTCGAGCAAGATTGCACCGTCCCTCACCATGTCGGCAGTAACAATATGTGGCTGACCAACTGCCGCCACGATAACGTCTGCTGCGCGCAGGGCATCAGCTACGTCCTGGGTGCCGGTGTGTACCAGGGTGGGGGTGGCGTTGACGTTCTTGCGGGTGAGTAGCAACCCCAGGGGGCGACCCACGGTGACGCCGCGACCAAAGACAGCAACAGTTTTGCCGTTGAGGTCTAGCCCGTGACGTTCTATGAGTTCGATGACACCGTTAGGGGTGCAGGGCAGGGGCGAGTCAATCTCTCCCCCCGCGTTGAGCACCAGGCGCCCCAGGTTGGTGGGGTGCAAACCGTCGGCGTCCTTATCGGGGTCGATCAGCTCAAGAATATGGTTAGTGTCGATATGCTTGGGCAGTGGCAGCTGCACAATATACCCAGTACATGCAGGGTCATTGTTCAGCTTCTCAATCTCAGCTTCAAGCTCCTCCTGCGTAGTTGATTCGGGTAGGTCAACGCGAATCGAAGCGACGCCGATTTCTGCGCAGTCCTTGTGTTTGCCACCAACATAAGAGTGGGAGGCCGGGTCATCGCCCACGAGCACGGTGCCCAGACCGGGGGTGGTTCCCTTAGCTTTAAGAGCCTCAACGCGCTCTTTCAGCTCAGCTTTAATCGCTGCGGCGGTTGCCTTACCGTCAAGAATTTCAGCCATGTTTACCACTCCTCGATGCCTGAGTAGAGGGGGAACTTCTCGCACAAGGCAGTAACGCGAGCGCGCTGAGCGGTGACGTCTGCACCGGGCTTGAGGGTCTCAGCGATAATGTCTGCAACCTCAGCGAACGCTTCAGCGTCAAAGCCGCGGGTTGCCAGCGCGGGGGTACCGATACGCAGACCAGAGGTAACCATAGGCGGACGCGGGTCGTTGGGGATCGCGTTGCGGTTGACGGTAATGCCAGCTTCGTGCAGCAGATCTTCTGCTTCTTTGCCGTTCAGTTCAGCGTTTGCCAGTGATACCAGTACTAGGTGAACGTCGGTGCCACCGGAGATCAGTTCAACGCCGGCGTCCTTGAGATCCTGCTGTCCCAAACGCTCAGCCAAAATCTGTGCGCCTTCGAGGGTGCGTTTCTGGCGGTCCTTGAATTCTTCGGTACCAGCGATCTTGAAGGCGGTAGCCTTACCCGCGATAGCGTGCATGAGGGGGCCGCCCTGTTGACCGGGGAATACCGCTGAGTCAATCTTCTTCTTCAGCTCTTCGGTGCAGAGAATGAAACCTGAGCGGGGGCCACCGATGGTCTTGTGGACGGTGGAGGAAACCACGTGAGCGTGGGGTACGGGGTTGGGGTGCAGACCTGCTGCCACCAGACCCGCGAAGTGTGCCATATCAACCCACAGGTAAGCACCGACCTCATCAGCGATTTCGCGGAAAGCCGCGAAATCGAGCTGGCGGGTGTAGGCTGACCAACCGGCGATAATGACCTTGGGCTTCTCGGCGCGAGCGAGTTCACGGACTTCGTCCATGTTCACGCGACCGGTTTCTTCGTCTACTCCGTAAGCGGCAACTTCATACAGCTTGCCTGAAACGTTCAGCTTCATGCCGTGAGTCAGGTGACCGCCGTGAGCCAAAGACAGACCCATGATTTTATCGCCGGGGGTCAGTAGCGCATGCATCACAGCGTTGTTTGCCTGAGCGCCTGCGTGGGGTTGCACATTCGCGTGCTCCGCACCGAAAAGCGCTTTTGCGCGTTCAATCGCTAGGGTTTCAACAACATCAACGTACTCGCAACCGCCGTAGTAGCGACGTCCTGGGTAACCTTCTGCGTACTTATTGGTCAGAACTGAGCCCTGAGCCTCCAACACCGCACGCGGTGCGAAGTTCTCAGAAGCAATCATCTCAAGGGTGTTCTGCTGGCGCTCCTGCTCAAGTTTAATGGCTTCAGCAACTTCAGGATCAACTTCTGCCAAGGGAAGATTTACAACAGAGGAGGTGGTCATGCAACGTCCTTTTTTCTAGTGTCAAGGTTGCGAGCCTGCTCTTATATGAGGCTCACGACGTATTCGTACAGACCCTTCTCATTTTAGGTGAGTCCCCGGTCTTATGCGAAGAGGCGCACAGCGCTAACCCAGAGATAGAGTCTGAAGAAGCAAAGAGAAGCCCCTGCAACTTATCCCCCGCTCTCACCAGAAACTCTGTGGCGGTTGGTAAAGTTAATACCAGAGCACACCACCGGTAGAAGAAAGAGCACCCTCACCATGTCAAAAACCCAGTCCCGCCGTGAAGCCCTAGAGCAGCGCCGCAAAAAAGATATCCGTAAGTGGGTTGCCGCAGGTGGAGCTGCTGTGGTGTTACTTGGCGGTGGTGCCCTTGCTTTTAATTTGCTGGACGATAGTTCTAGAAATTCTGCCCTCAAGGCGGCTACCGAGATTCCGGCAGAGTGCAGCACCACCCAGCGCATTAATGTAGCAGCGTCAGAGAAACTTGCAGCGATTATTGAGATGATTCCGGTAAGCGCCGAGGATTGTATCTCCCTTGAAGTTGATAGCAGCGCCTCCCCCACAGAAGTCGCGTCCAATATTATCGGCGGCGCTAACGTACCCCACATCTGGATTCCAGACTCATCGGTGCGTGCAATGCTAGAGCTACAGGGTAAGGCGGGGGTCACCACCATTACCGATTCGCTCGCTAGCACCCCAGCGGTTCTTATTTCTGACGAGAACGTTAATTACAGTACCTGGTCTGACGCTGTGAAGGATGCTGATAATGTTTCGATGAGCGACCCCAAGGTGGACGGTGGCGCTTTTGCTTCTCTGATTTCTGTGGCGTCTGAGGTGGACGACCAGAAAGCTTCGACAGAAGATCTTAAAGCCGGTTCGGGCTTGCGTGCGCAGACCATTGGTGTCGAAGCTCCGGTGAAGAGCGCTTCAGATCTACTCAGCGATGTCGATGCGGGCACCATTCCAGCTGCGGTTGTCACTGAAGCTGACTATGCCCAGTACGCCCTCGATGCTAAAAATCCCTCGATTTTGGTGTCGATTCCTTCTTCAGGCACCACTGTTTTGGATTACCCGCTGATGGTGCCCGATGTGAACGCTAGCAACTCAACGGTGACTACCGCCGCCCAGAAGATCGCCGATTTTGTTGCTTCCGAAGAGGGCAAGGATGCGTTGGCTGAGGCGGGTCTGCGTACTTCCTCCGGTGACATTTTGAGTGAAGAAACGTCGGTGGGTGAACCTACCCAGCTAGAAGTCGCTGACAAGGAGACCCTAACGAATCTGTGGACTGCCTACTCTTTGCAGTCAGCACCCTTGAACGGTTTGATTGTTATTGATTCCTCGGGTTCTATGGAAGAGCCTGTTGCTGGCACTGATAAGAACCGTATGCAGGTAACCACGGAGGCTGCTCTTGCCGGTTCGCAACTATTCCCGGCACGCGATTCATTGGGTGTTTGGGCTTTTGCGCGTGAAATCGGTGAGGACGCGCAGGGTGCCCCGACTGATTACAAGCAGCTCGCTCCGATTCGCGGTATTGAAGAGGAGGTTGAGGGTCGTACCCACCGCGAGGTCATTCAGCAGGTTGTCTCTGAGATGAGTTTCTACCCGAAGGCTCAGACCGGTCTGTACGATTCTTTGTTGGCTTCTTTCCGGGAGATGAAGGCTAATTACAAGCCCGGTGCCGCTAACGTGGTGGTGTTCATGACGGACGGCGCGAACTTCGATGAGGGTTCTATTAGCCGTGAAGATATGATTGCCGCTATTCAGGCGGAGCAAGATCCGAATAATCCGGTCTTGTTTGTGCTGATTGGTATTTCTGAGGACGCTGATCTGGAGGATCTCAAGACCATCGCACCGCAGATTGGTGGTCAGGTATTTGAGGCTGATAACGCTTCAGATATTCAGCGTGTGTTCCAGCAGGCGTTCTCTGCTGACGCGCCCGCAGCAACTGAGGAACAGCAGCAGGAGGCTGCGGCAGCTACCGAATAGATGTGTACTGCTAAGAATATTGGAACTGCCCCGGCTCTTTGGTGAGAGCCGGGGCAGTTTTGTGGTGTTGGCGAGGTGGAGATTTTCCGAACTCGTAAAGAAAGAAAAATCTTCGCCTAGATCCACGCGTTAGCGCGGAAGGTTATTTTTAGTGGAAGAAATGACGGCTTCCAGTGAAGTACATGGTCACTCCTGCTGCTTTAGCTGCTTCGATGACTTCTTCGTCGCGAATAGAGCCGCCGGGTTGCACGACGGCGCGGATACCTGCGTCCAGGAGTACCTGGAGACCATCTGCGAAGGGGAAGAAGGCGTCGGATGCTGCGACGGAGCCGCGGGCGCGTTCTGCGCCGTCTGCTAGGGTGTTGGCTCGTTCGACGGAGAGTTTGCAGGAATCGACGCGGTTGACTTGACCCATGCCGATGCCGACTGCTGCGCCGTCTTCTGCGAGCAGGATGGCGTTGGATTTCGCTGAGCGCAAGGCGCGCCAGGCGAAGGAGAGGTCGGCGAGGGTTTTGTCGTCTGCAGCCTCGCCTGCTACGAGTTGCCAGTTTTCAGGGTTGTCGCCTTCGGCGTGGAGGCGGTCGGCGTCCTGGATGAGTGCGCCGCCTGAGATGGGGCGGTGTTCGAGGGTGTCGCGGGCGAAGCCTTCGGGTAGCTGTAGGATGCGCAGGTTCTTCTTGGATTGCAAAATTTCAAGTGCTTCTGCGGTGTAGCCGGGGGCGATGATGACCTCGGTGAAGATGCCCTTGACGGTTTCTGCCATGGGGGCGGTGACTTCGCGGTTGGCAGCGATGACGCCACCGTAGGCTGAGAGGGGGTCGCAGGCGTGGGCTTTGGCGTGGGCGTCCGCAATAACGTCTACTGCATCTGCTGATCCGACGGCGATGCCGCAGGGGTTGTTGTGCTTGATGATGGCAACAGCGGGCTCGTCAAAGTCGTAGGCAGCGCGCAGGGCGGCATCACCGTCAACGTAGTTGTTGTAGCTCATTGCCTTGCCGCCGAGCAGGGTCGCCTGGGCGATGCCGGGGGCTGCTGCGGCATCGGTGTAGAGGGCACCTGCCTGGTGGGGGTTTTCACCGTAGCGCAGTGATTCAGCCAGCTCGTAGGAGTGACCAGCGAAGGGTGCCCAGGTGTGTTCGTCATCGGTTTCGAACTGGGTGGCAGTCCAGGTAGCAACCGCGGTGTCGTAGGCTGCGGTGTGGGCGAAAGCGGCGGATGCCAGGCGGCGGCGCTGCTTCAGATCAAAACCGCCGTTCTTGGCAGCTTCTACGACCTCGCCGTACTTGGCGGGATCTACGACGATTGCTACAGCGTCGTGGTTTTTAGCGGCTGCGCGTACCATGGAGGGACCACCGATGTCGATTTTTTCGATGATGGCGTCCTGGTCGGCACCCGATGCTACGGTGTCAACGAAGGGGTAAAGGTTTACAACGACCAGGTCGAAGGCTTCGATGTCCATCTCGGCGAGGGTGTCGATATGCTCCTGCTTGCGGCGGTCAGCCAGAATACCGGCGTGTACGCGCGGGTGCAGGGTTTTGACGCGACCTTCGAGGCATTCGGGAAAGCCGGTGATTTCTGAAACTTCAGTCACGGGGACGCCAGCACCTGCGATGGTGGAGGCAGTTGAGCCTGTTGAGACGATGGTGACGCCGGCTTCGTGCAGCCCCTGGGCTAGTTCTTCGAGACCGGTTTTGTCATAGACAGAGATAAGTGCGCGCTTTAGTGGTACGCGGTCTAGCTCAATGAGACTCACTGATACTCCAATGCTTATGCCCCTTTTTTCTTTGGGTTGGTGGGGCAGGTGGATGGGTTGTCGTGAGCCGGTTTTAGCCCCGGCCCGTGGCTGACCGTAACGGTCAAACTGTGGGGCATTTCAGGGGCTAGGCGGTAGCGAGCGTATTGATGGTCTCTACCAGTAGCTTGCGCTCTTGAACTTTGATGCGTTCGTGCAGGGTTTCTTCGGTGTCATCGTTATGCACAGCAACGGCGGCTTGGGCGAGAATCGACCCGGTATCAACACCAGAATCAACGAAGTGCACGGTGAGACCGGTAATTTTCACTCCGTGGGCTAGCGCATCACGCACGCCGTGTGCGCCAGGGAAGGAAGGTAGAAGCGCCGGGTGGGTGTTGATGATGCGCTGTTCAAAGTGCTGCACCAGTTGGGCATCTACGATGCGCATGAACCCTGCAAAGACGATGTAGTCGGGGGCGTAGGAGGCGATTTGCTCTTCGAGTGCGCGGTTCCATTGCTCACGGGTCTCGTACTGTGAAGGCTCCACGAGGAACGTTTCGATGCCGCTGTTAGCAGCGCGATCAATGCCGGTACAGGGTTTATCTGCCCCCACCGCAACGATTTCAACGTTCAGTGTGCCTGCTTGTACTGCGTCCATCATGGACTGCAGGTTGGTGCCGGAGCCTGAAACCATAACAACTATGCGCATATATAGAAGAATACATGAGTGTTTTCACTCTGGCTGACTAACATTCTGGTGTGTGAGCGCCACAACGGGAGCCGGTTCTAGGCAACTAGGGCTTAGCGGTAAAGTAAGGGTATGTCTTACCCAACACAGACTCCCCCGTTTGATGCCAAACGGCAGGCTGAAAAGGTCACTGTGTGGCGTCGAGCCACGATTTTGCTGACTTTGCTTGCCCTGATGATTTTGCTGAATGCTGCGCAGTGGGCGTGGGTGAGCAGTGTGCTGTTTGTGCTGGCTATTGTGACTATTTCGATGGCAATTGCCCGTTTGGCGCCGCTCAAGCCCCCGGTGTTTAGCTACATACTGTACTCGTGCATGATTTTATTCTGCGTGCTTTTGGCTTTTTCTTCAGCGGTCACCGCTCTCTTTTCGGGTGTTAGCGGCGAATATGCCCAGTGTACGCAGCAGGCAACCACTATTGCCCGCGCTCAGCAGTGCTCCACCGATATGGAAAACAGTCTGATGGACGCCCTGACCGGCAAATAGTTACTCTGCCGATTGACGGTATTTTTTAGCTTTAGGACGCCTGATAATCGGACGTTTTTTCTCGGCGGGTTCTGTTTCAGTTACCGGTTTTTGCGCTGCATTATCTTTTTGATCAGCGGCTGTTACTGATTCTGCGGGGCTCTCTACGACAGTCTCTACTGCTGCTACCTGCTGTTGGTCAGGATCCTCAGCATTATCTGCCGTCTTTTCTGAGCTCTCGTGTTCTTCTGCTCGTACAGAACCGGGCAGTTCCTCATCGGCAAATAAACGCGCGAACGGGTTATCCACCTTGTCAGGTGTATCTTGGGTGCCCGCTTCAACGACTTCGCCCTCAATCACGGGAGTTTCAAGAGAGTTGGCTGTGGAGCGGCGGGATCCCTTCTTCCAGAAAGCACCGCTGCGCTGGTGATCGGAGCTTTTGCGGTTTGTGGCGGTACTCGCGAAGCGGTCTAGTTCAGAGGAGTTATCAAGTTCCGCAAAGGGCGCAACGATAGATCCCAGAAAAACACCGATTGCCATCAGGACGGCGGTATGTGCCGCAAAAAGCAGGGGGTCAGCACCGATATCGGTCAAGCGCCCCAAGCCCAAGGAGCCGTGTGCTAAAGCGCCAGTGATGAACGCCAGCACCCCGCTGAGTGCGCCCACGAGGATTGCTAGAAACAGGTGAGACAGTGGCCAAGAAAGCCAGCGGTAAGACAGTTTGAGAGAAAGCCACTCATCGAAGTGGTTTTCACCCTCCCTAAAGAACCACCAACCGGCGGCAAGACCCGCGATCACGGGCACCGACAGGACAAAAAGGCTCCACGGTTCAACCGGTTGCGGAAGGGCTGAAAGCAACGGCAAAGCCGGCATCAAACCCACATCGGTTGTTTGTAAATTGATCGTGGTTCCCTCACCGAGAGCAAACCCAGCGCCGGTTGACCATGACATCGCGTACACCACGAAGTTAGGCACAAAGCCCATCTGCAATAGGGTTATAGCGGTATCGCCCACCACCCCGGCGTGCAAGCTCTGGTAGGTGGCGATGACATCGTTCCAGTTGTAGATAAGCGCAACAGCAGCTAGTACCGCACCACCCACCACGAAGGCTAGGAACCCCACGACTACAGAACGCACCAATGCCCACACGTAAGATCCAGTCCACCGCGAATACTGGCTAAAACGCCGCACCCAGGTAGCAGCGTTTACACCGATCATGCGTGCCAAAGACCGTGACTCGTAGTAGCCACCTGCCACCGCACCGCATAGACCCACGGCAACAGTCATCAGCACTGATGTACTAAGAGGTGTGCTGATAAACGGGGTTGCACCCAAGAAACTTGCGGCAGCGGCAACCGCTGCGTAAAAAAACAAGCCAGAAACAATCGGCACCCAAAACTGCCCCTCGTAGGACGCCTGCGCCAACCGGCGTCCTGACCTGAAAGTCAGCGCCAGCGGAAGAAGCGTCAGACCCAGCGGAGCTAAACTCACCGTGCCTGCGATGGCCGCAAAAACCCCGTTCACCGGAATGTTCAGGTTTAAAGGGGCACCGTGCATCAGCAACCAAATATTTGATGCCACCTGCCCCGCGGTCACCAGACTTGAGCCATGAGCCAGATCGTTGGTGAGGGCAACTGCACCCACCAACAAAAACACAGCACACAAAGAACTGAAAGCAGCAACAAAAAACTCCACTATCCCTTGAAGCCACAAAGGCATAGGAATCGTGCGAGCTGGCGCGGTCTGGGGTGAGGAGGCAGGGGTTTTCATCCCTAACATCTTGTCATGAACTCCCCCACCGTGTGAGCTTCGAGCCACTATTTGAGGCGAAATACCCCCGTTTTTGTGCAAGTTCACACCGAACAGTTACTGTGTGGCAGATAGAGTTGAACCACTATGACACTTTCTTCTGAACCTTTTGTACTGATTACCGGAGCCTCTGCTGGCATTGGCCGTGAGTTTGCCCGGCAATATGCCCAGCGTGGCTACCATCTGGTGATTCACGGTCGCAACCGTTCTGCGCTGGAGTCTTTAGCTCAACAGCTGACCCACCGCTACGGGGTGGAGGTTGAAATTCTTACCGCTGATCTAGCGGTGCCCCACGAGGTTGAACAGGTAACGGAACGCTTGAGTGACGCCGCCAAACCTGTAGAAATTCTTATTAACAATGCAGGGTTCGGCTTGGGTAAGGCTTTTGAGAACGCGAGTGTACACGAGCATGCGCAGCAGGTTGAGGTACTGGCGAAAGTTCCCTTGCAGCTCATGCACGTTGCTTGCCAGCAGATGCTCACCCGCGGTCGGGGCAGGGTTATTAATGTGGCATCGGTGGCGGCGTTCATGCCCAACGGCACCTACTCTGCGGTGAAGCGTTTTTTGGTGACGCTCAGCGAGTCAGCGCACCTGCAGTATGCACCCCGTGGCATTTCTGTCACCGCAGTGTGCCCCGGTCTCACCCGCACCGGGTTCCACGGAGCTATGGGGGTTGATGAACCCATGTTACCGGGCATTTTCTGGCTCACCCCCGAACAGATCGTACGCGAGGCTATCGACGCTAATCTGAAGGGTAAAGCAGTATGTGTTCCGTCACTGCCCTACAAGGTGTTGGTAGCGGTGCAAAAGATAATGCCCGCAGCTCTTGCCACCGAGCTGGTAGCGAGAACTCGCAATTACTAATGCACGGAAGGCTCTGTAGCTTTAGACCTCGAGGAAAGGGTTGCGGGCCTCCACACCCCACTGACGGTAAACCTCAGCTTTAGAACTTGCAATCTCTAGATGGTGGACGGTGGCAGTCGCCGCCATCAGCCCCTCTAGAGCAGCAGTGGGTAGAGGCGTTGCCGTTGCAGAACCTACAGCGTGCAACTTCACTTCAGCGTGACGTCCTGCCCATTCCAAAGCAACCGCAGCGTCAATATCAAGAACGTGTTTGCCGAACCTATCTACCAGTTCAGCGATCCACCGCTCGGTCTCGGAATACGGGTAAAGTCCCTTCAACTCGCCCAAGCTCAACACCGAAATGTAAAGCACCTTATACGAGTTGCGCCGTAAGAAAGCTACAACCTGCGGGTTGGGTTCTGCCTTGCGAATCTCGGCAAGAACATCAGAATCAAGCAGTAAACCGGCTGCGCTCATGCTGCTTTCAGTACACCGTAGTCAGTGGAGGGAATACCGGCAGGGTTAGGGGTGAGCAAGAAATTCAGGAACTCCCCACGAGCATTTGAGATGCGGGTGTAATCCTGAATGCTAATCGCAGAGTAACCCCCACGTGCAGGAACAGAAGCAGATACCAAATCCCGTGCAAAAGATTCGGTAGGGCGGATTGTTGTTGTAGGCATTGCCATGTTGCGCAGAAGATACCGCGCATTCCTTTCGAAACGCTGCTCTTGCCTGTACCAATCGTGACGCATGTATGCGTGAATACAGACCGCTTCGTCATCCGAGCCACCCGTGAACATGGGGTTGGCGTTCAACTAAAGTCGGAGCTTGTCAGTTGAAACTCTTGAAGCTGTTTCAATCATGGCAAGGCGCACAGAAATTTGCAAGTGTTTTTGTCAAAAAATCTTCGCAGAGCCTGCGATGCAGCTTCGATGGTTGCGCTCAAGACTTGACCGCCGTGCGTACACCTTACCCGTTATATACGCCCATCATCCGCTTGATACGGGCATTTTTTCGGTTGCCAGCTACCTACGCCACAGAAACACGCCTAAAGATACGCATGTCTAATTTCACAAACAGGGCACATTGTAGTTATCTAGAAATTGTTCCTACACTTGTAAGATATTCTTTATTCTTTTACCGAAGGTGGATTTTCACGTGAAAACACTCATGCACCGCGCCTTAGCAACAGCTGGCGTACTCTCAGTGGGTGTTTTATCAGCGTGTGGAAACATGAACGCTGAGGCGGACGCGCCTGCGTCCCTGAATACCGCAGGAATAGCCCAAGCAGATGCCAATGAAATTGCGGGCATTATTCCTACCCAATCGCAAATTTCAGATAAAGAAACTTTTAGCTATTTAATTGCTAATCCCATTATTGAAAAATTTGAACCTCAGTCATGGTTCAAATCCTCCCCCCGCAATGCCCTGTGGAACGCCGATCAGCTCACTGACAACGCAACAGCTATTCAAGAAAGCATTGACCGTTGTGCAGCCTACGAGCAAGTAGCGCCCGGTCTGATCGCCACGCCCTCAGAAGACTGGCTCGTGTCTTCCATTGACCGTCGAGAAATCCTGATCGGTCAAAGCGACGTTAACCAGATCGCCGGGTACAGCCAAGTGGTTGCTACCCCCTCAGCAAGCGATGCTGCCAACCTTTTTGCCGAAATCAAAAACCAAACCAATTCCTGTTCTAACGCTCTCAAAGCTGTTTACCCTCAAGCTGCTGACCAGTACTCCTTGCGGTCGCCTTCTATTGACCCACAGAGCGGCACAGTAACACTCGCTGGCACCTACCGCGGGCAGAAATTCCAACTCTCAGTGACCCACCGAGACCGCTACCTGATTTCCACCTGGTTCAAGACCCAGGTCTCCCCCGAATCTGATGTACGAAAGCCCATCGGAACTATTCACTCCCTGGCAGTGAGTAACGCAGAGGCAATACCCGCCAAAGCAGAATCAAAATAAACCGCACGAAACGCCCACGCTACCGCGCTTATCACTGAGCGTAGTAGCGTGGTGTTCTGTTAAGACCCTTACTTTGAAAGGACGCTCGTGGAGTCCTCGCAGCCCTTCCCCGATATTCCGGTGACAGCACCAACTATCTTGAGGCAGGTAGGGCACGGGGCGTACACCCGCGGGCAGGGCTACATGCGGCAAGGGCAAGTGCAGCGTTACAGCTTCGACTCCACCACCCGCGTCCTTGCAGGGAAAGTTAGTGGCAGCGGCGCTCAAACCTATGAAACGAGCGTTACCTTTCCAGCAACCACGATCCCCGGTTCTTTGGCTTTTTCTAGCTACTGCTCCTGCCCGGTAGGGTACGACTGCAAACATGCTGTTGCGCTCATGCTGACCGCTATTGATCGCTCCACCAAAGCAAAAAAGGCGATGACCACCTCATCCCCCACCTGGAACACCGGTGCGCTAACAGAAACTGTGCAAGGGGCTGATGCCGAAAAAACTACCGCCAGAGACATCTCTACCCTTCTTCACCGCGCTTCAGACCTACCGGCAGCTGACTCAGCCCTGCCCACGTGGCGTCGTGCCCTCTCCCACACTCTAGCGGCGCGTCCGCACTCGGGTCTGCGCGAAACATCGCAGGTAGCGGGTGCTCTCGAACTCAAAATTAATGTTCCCGGACGCTTTGCCACCGGTGTCACGAGCGCCACAGCCGCCCCCGCCCAGCTCTTTGCGCGCCCCATGATGAAAGGCTCCAGCGGCAAATGGATCAAGGGCGGTCTCAGTTGGGAAACCTTCATGCAACGCGGCCTTCAGGGCTTCGCGCAGACCTCGCTCTACACTGAACACGAACAGTGGTTCACCGATTTCTACGCGGTCGTGCGCCCCGCGCAATCCGCTTACACCTCGCACAGGGACTGGGTGAATCTCTCCCACACCAGCTCTACCCTGCTCTGGCAGTTGCTCTCCCAAGTAGCCGAGATAGGGTTGGTCTGTGTGCTCGACGGGCAAGAAATCACCCTTGCTATTGCCGATACCCCAACGGTGTACCTTGATGCCCACTTCACCGACGACCAAAACACTCTAGTGCTGACGCCCATACTGAGCTGGCACAATTTCTCTCTGTCTGCCGCGCACTTCCATAAACTAGGCGAACCACGTAAAGGTTTTCTGGCACTGGGGGACGCGGCACAGACCGTCTACTCCCGCGAAGCCGCCCACGCTCAACGCGAGAGACTGGTCCCAGCAGCACTCACCAGCGAGAACCTACCAGGTGAGCTAGAAAGCGAGGACGCACCTGCCGCCTTTACCTCGTCCGCTGACCTCGTCTTTGTGCCCCTCGACGAACCCCTCACCTCAGTTGCCGAATCACTCATCGCCACCGAGCCACTAGAGATTCCCGCCAGCGAGATTGATACCTTCTACCGAGACTTCTACCCTGAACTGGCTCGTTCAGTACCGCTGATCTCCCACGATGAACGCCTCACTCTGCCAGCGCTCGCTCACCCCGAACTGGTGCTTTTTGTAGATTTTGCTGAACAAGCTACCCCCGCAGCACGCACCGTGTGGCAGTGGGCGTACCCCAAAGACCCACTACAGACGGTTCCTGCTGATAACAGCGGTTCCGCTGAAGACACCCACATTTTCCTGCCCGCACTGGGCTACCCCGGTGAAAACCACGCCAGCGTGCGAGACACCGCCTTTGAAGCCCGCGTCCTGAAAAAAGTAAAGACAGTTCGCCCGGCGGTACCCTTCACTAAACACCGTTGGGAGGGGTGGAATACGCGCGTCCTCGTCGATGAAGCACTGCCCGCTCTAGCTGAGATTGACGGGGTACACATCGAAGTCACCGGTGAGATCCCCACCTTCAAAGAGCTAGATACTGAACCAGAAATTATCATTCGCGTGGACGATACCGGCAGGCGCGACTGGTTTGGTCTGGGTATCGCCGTGAAAGCGGGCAACTGGTACGTAGGTTTCTCTGAAATCTTTGCTGCCCTGGCACAGGGGCAGACCCACATGCTCTTGGGAGATGGCACCTATTTTGCTCTCAATCGCCCCGAGTTTTTGAAACTACAAGAACTAATTATTGAAGCAAGCACCCTCAACGAACGCGGCGGCAACAAAGAACTCACCATCACCCGCCATCAGGCAGGGCTCTGGGAAGATCTCGAAGAACTCGCCTCCACCGTAGAAACCACCCGTGCGTGGGAAGAGCACATCAGCGCCCTGCTTACCAAGGAGCAGACGGACGCACCCTCAGTACCCCCGCAGCTACAGGCAACCCTGCGCCCCTACCAGTTAGAGGGTTTCCACTGGCTGAGTTTTCTGTGGCAGGCACAGCTCGGCGGTATTCTTGCCGATGACATGGGTCTGGGTAAAACCCTGCAAACAATCGCGCTCATCGCCCACGCTAAGCACTGGTGGCAGCAGGACGCCGCAGACGCCGAAGGTGAGCAACAGGATTTCGCTCCCTTCTTGGTGGTTGCGCCGACCTCGGTAGTGCCCAACTGGATCAGCGAGGTAGAGCGGTTCGCACCGCATCTGAAGGTCGTGGGCATCAGTGCCTCCCAAGCAAAATCTAAGACCCCCCTAGCGCACACTATTACCGGGGCTGACGTTGTCATTACCTCCTACGCCCTGTTCCGCATTGACGAGCAGGCGTACGCAGATGTGGGCACGCCAGTTCCCTGGAACGGGCTCATTCTCGATGAGGCGCAGTTCGTCAAAAACGCAAAAACCAAAGCGCACCGCATCGCCCGCGAACTCCCCGCCCGCTTCAAGCTAGCGGTCACCGGCACTCCCCTAGAGAATAACCTCATGGAACTCTGGTCAATGTTCTCTATTACTGCCCCAGGACTCTTTCCCTCAGCACGAGCCTTCAAAGACTACTACGCCACCCCGATTGAGTCGGGCGAAGAAACCGCTGCCCTAGGCAAACTGCGCTCACGGGTGCGTCCGCTCATGCTACGCCGCACCAAAGAACTCGTAGCAGCCGATCTACCCGAGAAAAACGACCAGCGCGTCAATGTTCCACTCGCAGCAGCTCACCGTAAAACCTATGACACCCATTTGCAGCGCGAACGTAAAAAGATTCTGGGCTTGGTCGAAGACTTCGATAAGAACCGCTTCACCATCTTCAACTCGCTGACCGCCCTGCGCCGACTGGCACTGGATGCCTCACTCATTGATGCCGAAAAGTACGCTGAGGTGCCCTCATCGAAGCTGGATTATCTAGAAGAGAACCTGCCCGAAATCGTTGCCGAGGGGCACAAGGCACTGATTTTTAGCCAGTTCACCAGCTACCTGAAGCTCATTGCTACCCGGTTGGAGACCCTGGGCATCGATTATCTCTACCTTGACGGTACTACGCGCGATCGCGCGTCCGTACTTGAGGCGTGGAAAGAAGGACGCGCGCCGGTTTTCTTGATTTCGCTCAAGGCAGGTGGTTTTGGGCTCAACCTCACCCAGGCTGATTATGTGTTCATCATGGACCCTTGGTGGAACCCTGCCGCCGAAGATCAGGCGGTCGACCGCGCTCACCGCATCGGGCAAACCAAGAACGTGATGGTCTACCGGTTAGTGTCAGCGGGCACCATTGAAGAGAAGGTCATGGAACTCAAAGAGTCTAAGGCTGCACTCTTTGACGCGGTGGTGGATGACGGGCAGTTCTTCAGCTCCCGGTTGGATGCCGCCCAGGTACGCCAGCTGCTAATGGGCGGGGAGTAAAGCAGCAACGCGCATCCTGTTTAAAAGGTTTACCCCGCCCCAAAGTGCCACTGCAGGGATCAAAAAACGCCCTCTCATGACATGTTGAGGCGGAGTAAAGAATAAGCTGGGTTAGAATTGCCCCGCAAACTTCTCTTCAAACTCAGACGCGGTAGCGTAAGAGGTCTGGGTGCCGTACTTGGTCACGGAATCACCGGCATACAGGTTAGCAATGCGCAAAGACTCGGCAACATCACCAGTTTTTGCCCAGTAGTGACTGAAGCAACCAATAAAGGCATCACCCGCACCGGTGGTATCAAGGGCATCGACAGCATTACCTTCGATAATCTGCTCGCCGTGCTCGCTTATCCACAGCACGCCGCGAGCGCCCAGCGTCACAATAACGTTAGCAATACCAACATCGCGCAGCACATGGGCGGCGTTCTTAATGTCTTCGATTGATTCCACGGGCATACCGGAGAGAAGCTCAAGTTCGGTTTCATTCGGCATGATGAAGTCAACCGTGCGGACGCGTTCAAGCGACAGTTCAGGAGCGGCGGGAGCAGGGTTAAGCAGTACGGGAATGCCCAGCTCTTTGCCAAGGTCGATAGCGGCGTAGACGGTTTCGAGAGAGATCTCTAGCTGCAGTACGATGAGCTGGCAGGTTGCGATGTCATCGCGCGCGTTGTCAAGATCGGCAGGTGAGAGTAGGGCGTTAGCGCCTTTGATAATAATGATGGAGTTGTTTGACTTCTCATCCACAAAAATAGGCGCTACACCGCTGGAGCCTTCGGTGCGAAGAATATATTTATCGTCAATCCCGTTCTCTTTGAAGTTAGCGACGGTGTTCTCGGCGAAAAGATCGTTACCAACGCGCGTCACCATCAGCACCTCAGAGCCAAGACGCGAGGCAGCAACTGCTTGATTGGCGCCTTTACCGCCGCATCCCAAACGAAAATCCGGGGCTTCAATGGTCTCCCCTACTGCGGGCATCCGGTGAATGTAACTAATCAGATCAACGTTGTTTGAACCGATAACTGCAATTTTCATAGGGTGATTCTCTGTGCTTCCTCTTCGTTCAGCAAACCGGTAGTAACTGTAAAGTGACGAGTTTCTCCGGGGGCTAATTCTATGAGTGTTCCTGCTTTTTGCGCAGCGAGATACCCCTCGGGACGTGAGGTGCCGGGTAGGGCGAAAGCAGCAACAGACTGGTCTGGGTTATGCAAGATCCAGCGAGTGGCTACCGGGAATTCTTCGGTTGCGAAGCTGGTATAGAAGGCAGTTCCATCGGGTCGAGTAAGAGTGAACTGTGCGTCTTTGACCTTCTCGGTGAGGTGATCTGCGAAATAGACAATTTCGGGATCAAAGGCTTCTGCGCCCTCCAGCGAATCTGCCTTGTATTCTCCTGCCAGAATTTTTCGGTTGATTTCTTCCCACTGCGGAGTTGGAGTGACATGTGCTGGTACGCTCTCACGCAGTTTGAAGGCATTCGCATCCAAGTTATCGTGCATGGTGCCGCCGGGCACGAAAGCGTAGTTCATGTGACACATGTACTGTAGCGGCATCCGTTGATAAGTAGAACGGTTCGTCACGGCCAGCCCGATATCAAACCTACCGCTATCAGGGGTGAACGTTACAGAAGAAACAGCGGTGTAATGATAACCAAACCCTTGAACATATTCATACTGAGATTCAACGCTCAGTGTGCCGTTTTCATGAATCACCAGCTGTGCACGGTTCATAGGCGCGCACGGAAACTCACCGTGTAAAGGATGCTTATCTTCGGGAGACGGGCAACCGTTAGCCAGTAGACCAGAATGGAAAGCAAAGCAACCGTAAGTATCTTGAATCGTAGCTACCGGGTGGGGCTGAGTAAACATGTTCTTCATGCGTAGGCTCACCCCGTCCGCCTCAGCGTCCCACAGCATACCGCCTAAGTAAGGCAGAATCTCAACGCGCAGACGGGAGCTTTGCACGGTTAAAGATTCAACACCCGAGGGGTACTTCTTAGCCCAAACCTGCCAGTGAGAGCTATTGAAAACATCACGAGGGGTATCCCCAAAGGTTTCACGATGAATAGCAATACGAGAAATCATGCCGCAGTCTCCTTCGAAGCTACAGGGGTTTTGCTGTGACGGTAGATATCCCAGAAATACAGTGCCATAGTGCCGAAGCAGAAAATGTTGATAATAAAGCTAAACTGCATGGAACCGCTGAGATCAGAAATAAGACCCTGCAACACAGGAATAACGGCGCCACCTATAATAGCCATCACAATGATTGCTCCCGCCGTTTCCGCGAAGCGCTTGTCTTCAACGGTGTCAAGGGTGCGAGCGTAGATAGTTGCCCAGCCCGGTCCCAGCATGGCAGAGGCAAATACTGCCGCCCATACCGCGCTGAAGTTGGGAACACTAATAACGTAGACCAAAGCCAACATACCCAATACCGAGTAAGCAATAAGGATCAGATCTTGGTTCACTCGGGTCATCAAGAAGTTGGCGAACATCTTGCCAATGAAGAAAGCAATGAAAGCATAAATCATGTAGTTAGATGCGCTGCGTTCATTAATGCTTGAATCCATCTGCAGAGCCAAACGGATGGTAAAAGACCACAGTGCTGTCTGCACACCCACGTACATGAACTGAGTAATAATGCCCTTGATGAAAGCTGGGCGCTGTGACAGGTAAGCAAGAGTTTCAGCCACGCTCGAAGGTTTCTCTTGATTCGCCTCATTGAGCGGCTTGCAGTGGGGATACTGGGTGATAGCCACCAGAAGCACAAGTACTACAAGCACCATAATCATCAGACGGTACGGTTCAAGGGTGCGTTGCAAGGCCTCCGTTGCGAGCGCCTGACGTGCGGACGCATCCAGCCCCTCCAGCTGCTTGTGGAGGGCATCGCCGTCAGTAAAGATCAGGTACTTACCTAATAAAGCGCCTGCCAAAAACCCCACGGGGGTGAATGTCTGTGAAATGTTCAGACGAAGAGTTGCACTTTCTTTGGGACCAATCATCGACGAGTAGGTGTTGGCTGATGTTTCAAGGAATGAGAGCCCCACAGCTACAGAGAAAATTGCGGCTAGAAAAACAGTGTAAGTAGCAACGTGAGAAGCAGGGAAGAAAAGCATGCAGCCAACGATGTATATGCTCAACCCCAGTAGAAGACCTACTTTGTAGCTGTATTTTCGGATAACTCGAGAAGCTGGAATGGCAATAACAAAGTAACCGCCGTAAAACGCTGACTGCACAAACGCCGATGCTACATCTGAGAGAGTAAAGAGGGCTTTGAACTGGGTAATGAGGATGTCGTTGAGACTTGCTGCTGCTCCCCACATAGGAAAACAAATAGAGAGCAGAATGAACTGAAAAAGCGGAATCTTGCTCAGGTAACCATCTTTTAGCTGCAAGCTACGGTCTTTGATGAGACCAAACCTTGTATTAGGAACACCACCGTCTACAGGTAAATGCGCCTTTGCACTTTCGCTCATAAGTAGTCCTTATCAATAAATTCAAGCTGAGAACCACCCCTGATGTGACCCAGAGAGCGCTTCTTGCTAATTGTCGGTAACTGTAAGAACAGAACCTGAGACTCATCTAAAAATTGATAAGAAGAGACTCCATTGTCTGACCTATGACAACGATAGTAGAACTCCCTTGAGGCGCATCACAGCGTTTTTGGGCACATATGTTCCAATAATGCCCCCTTCTCTTCAGAGAGCAAGAACCTATGAAGACTTTTTAAGTAAGAGCTGAGCTGTATGAATATCAGTGACAAGTTTATTGGCATAGCCCCAAGTCAGTGCCACGTGCAAGACATCTACGCTGGACTCCCCACCAGCAACAGCTATCTTTTGTTCTATTTTGCGCAGCTTAGGCAGGGTAATCCCCATAGTTCTCGCGTTGAGATCGGGAACGCAGACGCGAGCTCGACTATCAATAAATCTCAAGCAAAGATCGCCCACCGCTTTTGTCTGCAAACGCTGTTGCTCATCAGGAGCCAGGTTTTCAGACTGCAGGAGAGCGACGCTATCGACATACCCTCGGGGCGAATAAATCATCACCCGGCACTGCTCACTCTCACGCGCTAACTCCTTGATCTCAGCGCTAGCAACAGCACGCAGCTTCTCATCACACGAATCGAAAATTGCTGGGTAGTCAGTGCTATACCACCTAGCGTTCAATGCTTGAGCCAACTGTTTGTAACAGTGTTCCTTGCGAACTGACCCCACGCGTCCTGCATCGCCACCTAATTGAATGAGCTTTATACCTTCGACATCGCACTCCGGCATAGCATTGGCAACTTCTGCGATGGTTTCAGACCACACGACACCGATAGAATCACCCGAAGTTACCGTCTCTTGAATCATCAACGCGGCTGCTCGTCCCAAAGCTTTTCGCAAGTCGGTAGGTCCGTTCCCGCTAGCCACCACTATACGAACATCTAACAGGTGGTAGCGCTCCTGCAGGGTTTTGATGATCCTACGGTTGTTTTCTCTCGGATCGTTAACGTGTACGCACACAAAACCGCGCTCGCGAGCATGGGTGAGGAGTTTAGAAACTGCTGGACGCCCGATGTGCAACAGCGGAGCGATCTCGGCTTGTGTCATTCCCGAGTAATACATTTTCGTGGCATCAATAGCTTGCTCGTCCCGCCGGGTTAATCCAAATTCATTGCGTTTCATAACCTTAAATAGTTTACTCCGCCCTAAAGTGCCACTGCAGGGGTCAAAAACGCCCTCTCATGACATGTTGAGGCGGAGTAAAGGCTCATCTGTATTTAGGCTCGTACCGAGGACGGGCAGCCCTCCTCATGTTTGCCTTCTTCAACTGCCGTGGCAGCCGGGATGCCCGCGTCATGCTTGCCATGGGCACCGTCATGATGCTCGTCATGGGTTCCATGACCGCCGCCGTGACCCCAGGGGGTGAAGTGCAAGATACCCACGATAGTTGCGCCCACGACCAGACCGAAGACCAATGATAGACCGGTGTTTGCAAACCAGGCCAGTACCGAGCCGATGGCACCGTGAACAGCGTGAGAGACACTGTGCTCTACGCCATGCACGAAGTCATAGGGTGCGGGTAGCCCCAGCTTGTGCATACCGTCCAGCAGAATATGACCGCCCACCCAAAGCATCGCCAGCATACCGATGAACGAAATAACCTTCATGACAATGGGCATAGCTTTAACTAGCCCACGGCCGAAGGACTGAACACCGCTACTTTTGCCCTTGCGCACCAAGTAGAGGCCAAAGTCGTCCATTTTCACAAGCAGAGCCACCGCACCGTAGACAGCAATAGTGATGCCGATACCGACCACTATCAGAATAAGGGCGCGGTTAATCAGAGATTCCGAAGCGACCTCATTCAGCGAAATCACCATGATTTCAGCACTCAAAATGAAGTCGGTACGAATGGCACCGGCAATCACCTTGTTCTCGGCTTCTTCGCCCTCAACCACTACAGGCACATCGGATTCGTGCTTGTCTTTGGAGACCAGCTCGATGACCTTCTCAGCGCCCTCATAACAAAGGAAAGCGCCACCCAGCATCAGCAGTGGGGTCAGCAACCAGGGTATGAACTGGCTCAGCAGCAGAGCAAAAACAAGAATAATCGCCTTGTTCTTCAGTGAGCCAATAGCAATTTTTTTGATGATGGGGAACTCACGTTTAGGCTCAACGCCCTGAACGTACTGGGGTGTTACTGCGGCATCGTCCACCACCACACCAGCGGCTTTAGCGGACGCGCGTCCGGCAGCAAGTGCTACATCGTCCAGGTTTGCTGCGGTTAGTTTTACTAGGGCTGCTACGTCATCAAGTAGCGCCGCCAAACCACCGGCCATACACATCACTTCTTTTCTTTATGTAAAAGCCCATTACGGGGCAAACAGAAAGTACTGTTACTGAAATTATCGTAGTTCAAGGTGTCGAGTGTTATCAGTAGCAAGGGGGTGTGAACTCTGCCGAGCTACACGGGCGCGTCGATGGTGCCTGCGATATGTCTTCGTGTGACATGCTACCGGTAGCGCTCTTGCACAGCGTTGGGTGAAAGTGGTTGAGTGGGTAGTGGTTCATCTCAACGTATTACATAAGGAGACTGTTCATGGCCGTTTCGCCTACCGTAAAGTTTAATGACGGCAACACTATTCCCCAGCTGGGTTACGGTGTGTGGCAGGTTAAAGACGATGTTGCTGAGAAGGTCGTTGGTTTGGCACTGGATGCTGGTTTCCGCCACATCGACACCGCCCGTATCTACGGCAACGAAGCAGGCGTCGGACGCGCGCTGGCGGCATCATCTGTCAACCGCGACGATGTTTTTGTAACCACCAAGGTCTGGAACGAAGACCAGGGCTACGAATCAACCTTGGCTGCTTTCGATGCGTCCATGAAACGCCTCGGCATTGAGACCCTCGATTTGCTGCTGATTCACTGGGCAAGTGTTCATCGCGGTCTCTACCTTGAGACCTGGAAGGCTTTCATCGAGCTGCAGAAGTCAGGTCGTGTGAAGTCTATTGGTGTTTCAAACTTCCCCGAGGAACAGCTACGCGAGATCGTCGCTGAAACCGGTGTGACCCCCGCGATTCACCAGATTGAGTTGCACCCCTTCTTCAACCAGGAGCAATTGCGCAAGGTTAATAACGAGCTGGGTATTGTGACTCAAGCGTGGTCACCCCTGGGTCAAGGTGGCGATATTCTGACCCACGAGACCATCACCAAGATCGCTGAAAAGCACGATGCTACCCCCGCTCAGGTTGTTATCGCATGGCACCTGGCTATCGGTAACGTGGTTATTCCCAAGTCAGTAACCCCTGAACGCATTGTTGAGAACTTTGAAGCTCTCAACATCACTTTGGAGGCTAAGGACGTTGACGTTATCAACGCTCTGAGCCATGAAGACGGCCGTATCGGACCCGACCCGGCTAAAGCAGAATTCTAAAAAATACGCAGATTAGCGTAGAGCGGCGGCAGAGTCAGACGGCTCTGCCGCCACTGTGCATCACTGTGTTTAGGGGTTCTCCCTCCTTATTTTTAAACCCACTATTGGCTGAAAATTTACGGCACAGCTACCCACTCTTTACTTTGCATGATTGATTTCACCCTGCCACCTGCCCGTGTTTCTTTGGGGGCAGGTGGTATTTTTTATACATCGAGCACTCACCGTCAGTGTGGGTGCTTTTGCCTTATGTAGATAAGGAACCACCGTTAGTCGAAAGGGCTGAAGGGCACATGAAAAGGTATTTAGCAGACCCCAAAGTAAGATTTTTATTAGTGGGCGGGTTCTGTTTTGTGCTCACTATGGCTATTAACTACGGGCTAAAATACACTGTACTGACTCACAAGCCAACGTCCGCTCTGATTATCGCTACCGCTGCGGCGTCCTTCGTCAGCTACATTCTTTCTTCTCGCTGGACTTGGGAGCACAGCTCAGGCAAAGCACGTCCGCGCGAATTCGTGGGCTTTATAGTTGTGACCGTGCTCGGCATCATCGTTAATGCCTTCCCCCAGTGGGTTTCACGCTACGTTTTTCATATTGAACAGCCCCACGTCAGCTTTTTGATACAAGAAGCAACAGACTTTATTGCCGGCCCTATTTTGGGCACCATCTTGGCAATGTTCTTTAGATACTGGGCACTTGACCGTTTTGTCTTTCACGGCAAGAAGGCACGCCAAGAGGCCCAAATCACTGAAACACTGCCCGCTAATACCGGCACGTTTGAGCGAGTCTAAGCTACTGCCCTAGCGCTTACGTTTACCGCCCCGATGCGAGCTGGGACGCGCGTCCGCCTTCTCATCGACTAAAAGGGTGAGTGAGATGCGCTTGCGCTGCGGATCAACTTCAAGCACCCGCACGGTGACCACGTCGCCGGAGCGAACGATGTCGTGGGGGTCTTTCACGTAATCGCGGCTCATTGCCGAAAGGTGAATCAGCCCGTCTTGATGTACACCGATATCAACGAAAGCGCCGAAAGCGGCAACGTTCGAGACGGTGCCCTCTAAGAGCATGCCGGGTCGCACGTCGCTAATGTTCTCAACACCGTCGGCATATTTTGCTGTTTTGAAAGCAGGACGCGGGTCGCGACCAGGCTGGGCAAGTTCAGCGAAAATATCGCGTACGGTGGGCAGACCAAAGCGGTCAGTGACGTAATCAGCTGGTTCTAGTTCAAGTAAACGGGTAGCAGGCACGGCTGTCCCCTGCAATCCACCGGCGTCCTTCACGATGTTGCGGGCGAGGTCGTAGGCTTCTGGGTGAACGGCAGAGGCATCGAGCGGTTCATCTCCATCTGCGATACGAATGAAACCAGCTGCCTGTTCGAAGGCTTTTACGCCCAGACGGGGAACATCCAGAAGCTGCTCGCGGCGGGAAAAAGGACCGTGCTCATGACGGTAGGCGACGATATTTTCGGCAGTGGTTTTATTCAGCCCTGCAACCCGCGCCAGCAAAGCGGCAGACGCCGAATTAACCCATACCCCCACCGCGTTCACGCAATCTTCAACCACGTGGGTCAGGGCTTGTTCAAGCAGGGTTTCGGGAACATCGTGCTGGTACTGCCCCACACCAATTGACTTGGGGTCAATCTTCACCAGCTCCGCCAGAGGGTCTTGCAGACGACGGGCAATAGACACTGCCCCGCGCACGGTCACATCGAGGTCCGCGAGTTCATCGCTAGCTCGCTCTGACGCAGAATATACCGATGCACCAGCCTCAGACACCACCACTTTTTGTAGACGCAGGTTCTGCGCAGCACAGCGGCTGATTAAAGTGGCAACCATACGGTCAGTTTCGCGCGACGCAGTGCCATTGCCAATAGCAATCAGCTCCACGGCATGACGCTGGCACAGGCTCTGCAAGGTGATCAGAGCTTCTTCAAGTTTATGGTGAGGTGCATGCGGGTAAATCGCACCGGTTTCTAGCACCTTACCGGTACCATCAACCACCGCAAGTTTCACTCCGGTACGCAACCCCGGATCAAGCCCGAGCACCGTACGGGTTCCTGCCGGAGCTGCCAACAAAACGTCCCGCAGGTTGGAGGCAAAGACGGCAATCGCGTCCTGCTGGGCTTTTTCAAATAATTCAGTACGAATATCGCTTGCCAGACGTGGTAGAAGACGCTGACGCCAGGTTGTGCGTACCGTGGTAGCAAGCCATGAAAGCACCCTGTCGTCATCATCAGAGACAATATTGAGCACCTGCACCGGGATGCCCAGATCGATAGCTACCTGAGCTTCAAAGCTGGCGCGGGCGTGCTCGTAGGCATCTGCCTGACGCTGGGCTTTAGTACGGGCTTCACCGCTGAGCTTACTCAGAGCTGGGGCGGGCTGCGCCACGTCAATACTCACCTTCACGGCTCCCGCTTTTTCGGCGCGTAGCAGGGCGAGGACGCGGTGCGAGGGTATACGGCGAATGTGCTCGGAGAAAGCGAAGTAATCAGAGAATTTAGCGCCAGCCTCTTCTTGCCCCGGAACCAGGCGAGCGCTGATGATACCGGTGTTCCAGAGTTTTTCATGTAGCGTGCTCATGAGGTCGTGGTCGTGAGCGGCACGGTCCATGATGATGGCGCGAGCTCCTGCTAGGGCGCTGGCGGCATCTGTAACACCGGTATCTGGTGCTGCTTCTTCTTCAGGTTCGTGGATATAAGCTGAGGCGATATCGTTCAGACCTGCTAGCGGTACCTGCAAAAGGTCTTCAACAAGGTCTTCAAGACCGGCTTCGTAAGCGATTTGGGCGTGGGTACGGCGGGCACTTTTGTAGGGTGCGTAGAGCGCGTTAAGTTCGCTTTTGGTGGCGGCTGCAAGCACTGCCGCCCGTAGAGATTCACCCAGCGCCTTCTTGCGGGTGAGAGAGTCGAGGACGGACGCGCGTTTGGCTTCAAGGTCACGCAGGTACAGCAGACGCTCTTGAATGGTGCGCAGCTGGGCGTCATCGAGTGAGCCGGTGCGTTCTTTGCGGTAGCGGGCAATAAAGGGAACGGTGGCACCGGCGTCCAAAAACTCGCAGGCAGCTTTGACCTGCCCCTCGCGTACGCCAAGTTGCTCGGTGATAGAGCGAATAATTTGCGGGTCTGCGAAGGTGGTGCCGGTCATCATAATCACTAGTGTCTCATGTGCCTGTGCAAGGCTAGAAATTAGACGCGGTGCGTAATCTTTGTCTTTGTTCGGGGTGTTCTTTGAAGCGCTGTGGTACAGACCCTAGAGTTAGACATACGTTATGTGTTCGCCTGGTTTTATACTTGGTCTGTAGTCGCCCCCAGCTGTTGTTTTTGACGAGGAGTTTTTGCCCATGTCTGTTAACCCCACGATGAGCTATGACGAGTTTTTGGCACAGTACTCTGCGGTGCTCGGGGATATGGCAGATACAGGTATCACGCCCTCTGAGGCTGTGGTGCGTTTTCGCACTGTTTACCCGGACGCACCCGCCCATTACTTAGACAAGGCAATGGTGTCGGGGCAGTGGTTTTTTGTGGGACGACGTGAGAGCCCCATCAACAATGTGATGATAGCTGCCGCCCTATGGTATGCGGTGGCTGAGACCCTGGAGCTTGAGCCTGATCCCCACTACGCTGCGGTGCGTATTGACCCGATCATCATGCAGGATGTTCCGCGTATGTTAGAGATGGCACAGGTGAGCGCACAGAATATTTCGCTGGTGATGTCAAAAATCGGCGCGACGCTCAACTACCTCACCAAGCACCCCTACGCTTCGTTGGACGAGTCTGAGTACGTGGAGTTGTTAGAGAACCCCACCGCTGAAATGCGCGAGGTCGACACTGATGCTGTTCAGTGGCCACCCACCGCTGAAGTTATCTCAGACCGTTTGGGGAATGGTTCATGGGCTACTGCTTTGTTACGTACCAGCATCTGTCCACCCGATATTGATGAGATGGGTTTCTCTGTTGATCCGAACTCCATCTCAGATAGGGAGTTCCGTAACGCTCTTTCTGATTTCTTGAGCTATTGCGTACGCTACGACCGTAAACCTTCCGTTCTGCTCTACGGTGCCTGGTCTACCGACCGTGATCATCTGGGCAAGGTGCCTCTTTTGGGCGCTATTCGCGGACGCTACGGTTCATGGCACATCGCCCTGCAAAAAGGACGCAAGCTCATCAATGACGCGGTGGCTATGGGTAGCGCAAAGGCTATTCCGGTTTCAGCACAACGCAACGGTGCTGCCATGACCATTGAAGAACTCAACGCTGAGGGCATTGGTGTGGTCACCACGTCCGCCCTTCCCTTCAAAATACCGGATGAAGCCTCAGGGTGGATCAGTCTTAATGCGGTAACTACCTCCCGCCTTGAAGAGCTACCTGTCAACCAGACCCTGCGCATCTTCTACCTCAGCCCCGATATGGTGGCGGCCGAAGAATTTACCCCCTTTGTCTCTGTTCTGCGTTCGTCTACCGGGTACCGCTGCGAGCTCACCCCCACTACTGGTTTCGAGAACATTACCGTCACCCTTGACCCGCACTATTTGCTGGCACACGGCTGGTTTGCGCCCAGCGAGGTGAGCCCCGTGTGGAGTCACAGCTTCTTAGATGTTCAAGAGACAGCCACCGCCGTTCTCAACGCCATGCAATTCGGCGCAGGGTGTTCCCGCGTTGACTATTTTCAGTCGGACGCCCCCAGCAACGCCTCCGGAGCCGATGCAGTCCACCCTCATACCGGCTCCGTTCCCATGGTCACAGTAGCTCAATTAAGCACTGTAGAACTGCGCAGCGAATAAAAAGAGACCCCTGCATCTTCTCCAGATAAGCCAGGTATAGTCTTGTACTTTGCCCATTTGAGAGGAGATTTCCTGCTATGTCGAGTCCGCCCCGCCTTGACCCCTCGTACGTGCCTCGATTTTCTCCGCGCAAGCCCAAGGGCAAGCTCCCCTTAGCGCTAGCTGTACTCGTACTGGTGGCGGTGCTTGTCATGGGATTCAACTGGTTGCGGGCATCCAACTGGTCAGTTGAGGAAGCCCTACAAAAGATTCCCGATGACCTGTGGAACACCGTAGTTCTGGGGCAAGAACCCAGCAAAACCGTTGATAACACCGGGTTTGAGCTCTCGCGTCCACGAGAATATTCAACCGCTCTTGCAGTGCTAGATACCCTGCCCGTTCACGAGAAGGGCAGTTCTGCCGGGTACTCCCGCGAAGAATTTGGTAATGCGTGGCGTGATACCGACCGTAACGGCTGCGACCAGCGCAACGACATTCTGGCCCGAGACCTCAACAACACCACCGTTGATTCGAAGTGCAGAGTACTTTCGGGGATTCTCGATGATCCCTATACCCTTGATACGGTAGATTTTCAACGCGGGGATCAAACCTCATCGCTGGTACCCGTTGATCACGTTGTTGCGCTCTCGAACGCCTGGGTGACAGGAGCGTCCAAACTTAACGATGTGCGACGCGTGCAAATCGCCACCGACCCGCTCAATCTTCAAGCAACTACCCGTTCAGCGAACACTGAAAAATCTGATAGGGACGCCTCAGACTGGCTGCCCCAGCCGGGTTACCGCTGCGAGTATGTGGCACGGCAGGTGTCAGTTAAAGCAGCCTACGGTCTGTGGGTTACCCCCGCCGAGAAAACAGCGATACACCGTGTGCTCAGCGATTGCCCAGAACAGCCTGCCTACCGTTCGCGCTTCGTAGGCTAATAGCCTTCGGTACATCTCAAGGAGGCGGCGGTGAATCAGTTAGCCCGGTACTCACCGGGTAGCGCCGAGTATCGGCGGCTACTCATTGCTATGTTCTGCGCGGGGCTTGCCACCTTCGCCCAGCTTTATGCTCCCCAGTCGGTGTTGCCGGCTATAGCCGCGGGCATCAACGTCAGTGTGGATACTGCTGTCCTCACGATCTCTGCGGCAACCGCCGGTTTGGCTCTTTCAGCCCTCGGCTGGGCCTGGTTAGCCGATAGGTTCGGACGCGCCAGAATCATGCTCTGGGCATTACCCTGCGCCACGGTACTGGGGCTGCTCAGCCCCCATCTCAAGCCCTACTCACTACTGCTTGTTGTGCGTTTTATCGAGGGGTATTTTCTCGCCGGGGTCGCCGCAGTTGCGGTCTCTTACATTGTCAGCATCACCACCGTCACCGCCCGCTCAGCGGCAGCCGGAATCTTCATCTCAGGCACATCTCTTGGAGGTCTTGCAGGTCGGTTAGTCAGTGGCTTTGTTGCTCAGTTCTTTTCATGGCAAGCAGCCCTCACCAGTGTCTCGGTGCTGGCGATGGCGGCAACTCTGACCTTCTACCTCTTGCTGCCCAGGGTGCAGGAGCATCCGCGCAATGCCTCCGCCCATGCTAGTCAGTTCATGCGCCAGCATCTAAGAAACCCCGTGCTGATGGGGTTGTACCTTGCTGCCTTTTTACTGATGGGGGCTTTCGTCAGTATCTACAACTACCTGACCTTCAGGCTCGAAGCGCAGCCCTTCGCTCTGCCCGTAGCTCTTGTTTCCCTGCTTTTTTGTGCCTACCTGCTGGGCACTTTCTCATCGACCTACGCCACTTCTTTAGTTAAAAAGTATCGCTTCGGGCAGGTTTTTGGCACAGCGGTAGGGCTGACAGTGCTGGGCATCCTGCTCACGCTCAGCAGTTCCTTAGTGGTCATCATCGCAGGTTTGGCAACGCTGACCACGGGGTTCTTCGCTGCCCACGCTCTCGCCTCAGCGCAGGTGGGAATTATCGCCGCAACAGGGCGTACCCAGGCAACTGCCCTCTACAACGTCTTCTATTACGCAGGATCAGCCGTCGTGGGCTGGCTCATGGGTCTGCTCTACGTTCAGGCAGGCTGGTTAGCTGTTGCCCTCACCTGCGCCGCCTGCGTGTTAGCCGCCGGACTTCTGGTAGCTAACACGTGGCGTCCACCCACGAAAAATCCCGCCCCACCGGCTACACCCACTAGCTAGTGAATGTAACCGTCGGAGCGGGATCTCTGTGAAGGTCAGTCTCAGCAGTGCTTACAGGTTTACTTCGCGCTGCATATCTTCTTTGAAACGCTTGTAGCCGGCAATACGAGTGGGTGAGTTGCGTACTGCAAACCAGCCGATACCCAAAATGATGAACCATAGGGGCATCGCAAACAGGGCGTTGCGGGTGTCTTCGAAGGACGCCAGTAGCACCAGCATTGCCGCGAAGAAAACGAGCACTAGGTACATGGACGCCACCCCACCGGGCACTTTGTAGAGAGATGCCGCATGACGCTCCGGGAACTTCTTGCGGTACACCAGGTAAGCAATCACCATCATTGACCAGTTGAAAATTGCCAAAACAGCTGCGACAGTGGTGACAAGCTCGAAGGCTGCCATCGCGCTTTCACCGGAGTAGAGCAGTACCAAGCCGAAGAGCATGAGCACGGCGGTCAAGAACAGAGCGTTGCGGGGAACACCTGCTGATGACAGCTTGCCGAAGGACTTAGGCGCGCTGCCCTCTTCTGCCAGACCGTACAGCATGCGGGAGGTTGAGAAAACACCGGAGTTTGCGGACGAGGTGGCGCTAGTGAGCACCACGAAGTTCACAACAGAAGCGGCAACGCCCAAGCCAGCGAGAGTGAACATTTCAACGAAGGGGCTCTGATCGGAGGGGATCGAACGCCAGGGGGTCACCATCAGAATAACGGCGATGGTGAGAACGTAGAAGAGAATAATACGAATGGGAACAGCGTTGATCGCGCGGGGCAGGGTCTTGGTGGGGTCTTTAGTTTCCGCTGCTGCGGTACCAACAAGCTCAGCGCCCAAGAAAGCGAAGAGAGCAAGCTGGAAACCAGCGAGGAAGCCGGTGACACCGAAGGGGAAGAGACCGCCGTCGTTCCAAATATTTGAAACCTGCGCCTGGTGACCCTCCGGTGAGGTAAAGCCAACCACGACCATACCGATACCAACAATAATGAGGGCGATGATGGCAACAATCTTAATCATCGCGAACCAGAACTCGATTTCGCCAAAGTTCTTGACGCTGGGCAGGTTAAGGAGCAAAAGAGCAACGATGAGAGCGATCGCTGGAATCCACGCCGGCAAATCTGGCCACCAGAAATGCACGTAGTTGGTAATAGCAATAACGTCTGCAACACCGATAACTACCCAGGTAAACCAGTAGGACCAGCCCACAAAAAAACCTGCCATGGGACCTAGCAGGTCGGTTGCGAAGTCAGCGAATGACTTGTAGTTAAGGTTTGAGAGCAGCAGCTCTCCCATGGCACGCAGCACAAAGAAAATCATGAAGCCGATGATGGCGTACACAAACAAAATTGAGGGGCCTGCCAAAGAGATAGTTTTGCCAGAACCCATAAACAGGCCGGTGCCAATAGCACCGCCAATAGCAATCAGCTGAATATGTCGGTTGCTCAAACCGCGCTGTAGCTCACCCTGGGGTGCGGGTGTATGCGAGGGGACTGCCATCGCGACCTCCTAATAATCCTGCTCTGCGTTAGGTGGTTGACCCAGCAACAGCCAGAGAGGTTTCTATAAGTACCTATTACTATGTAATGCACCTATCTTAGTAGGCATTGGCATCCACAACTTACCCATGGTGCAGGTATATCCTAAAAAAGTACGAGAAAAAAGAAAGTTTTTTCTGTAAAAACACTTGATAATACTTTCTATGTAAAGTAATATTTTTGTATAAACCGCCAGCAAGGCACAAACTCGCACAAGGAGAAACTCATGGGAATCCTTTCAAACGCCGCCCTTCGCACCGCAGCAGGCGCCTTCATTCTTAACTCAGGCATCAACAAGTGGAACATGGACGAGGAAACCTACGGTTACCTCAAGAGCATGGGCTCAGCAGCAACCCCCGCTGTCAATAAGCTCTCCAATAAGCAATTCGGCAAGGGTCTCTCAGCAGCAGAAATTACCCTCGGAGCTGCCCTGCTGTGCCCCCTGGTACCGGCTAAACTCGCAGGTCTTAGTCTGACTGCTTTCGGCGCAGGTCTGGTAGCTATGTACCTCAACACCGATGAGTACACCGAAGCAGACGGCATTCGCCCCACTCAGGAAGGTACTCCCTTCGCTAAGGACATCTTCCTCGTCTCATCAGGTCTGGCACTGCTGACTTCAAAGAAGAAGTAACTTCTCTTTTAGGGCTTGAACCCAAAAACGCCGGCGGCACAGCTTTACAGCTTGTACCACCGGCGTTTTTTATGCGTCCGCTTCTATGGTTCTACCAGTCACTGTTACCAGCCTTGTAGTCTTCACTCATTTGAGCAGTAATTTTCTTGAGCTTGGTCGTATCGGGGTGCTCAAGCTCGGGCTTAGGCATAGTGAGGTCAACCTCGTGGTCAATCTGAGCATCAAGAGCGCCGGGGTGCTGACCCATGAAGTACTCAATATCTTCAACTGATGCCTCAAAGTCGGGGTCATGCTCAAGATAGAGCTTGGTTTCACGCACTACCAGACCAGAAAGAATGACCAAACCGATAAGGTTGGGAATAGCCATCAGACCGTTCATAACATCCGAAAAGGTGAACACTAGACTTAGCGGGGCAACAGCACCTAAACCACAGGCAATAGCAAAGACCATGCGGTAGGTCATCAGGGCTTTCTTGCCTCCACCCAAGGACGCGAGCGCGCGTTCACCGTAGTACGACCAGCCGAGCACGGTGGAGTAACCGAGCAGTACCAGACAGAAGGTAACAATATAGCCGCCCCACTCACCGGGCAGGCCAGTAGCGAACGCTGCGGAGGTCATGGTTGCGGGGTCGTCGTAGCGCCAGGTGCCGGTAGTGATGATGATAAAGCCTGTCATGGAGATAACCACGAGAGTGTCTACGAAGGTCTGGGTCATGGAGGCAAGACCTTGACGGACGGGGTGGGAGGTGGCTGCTACGGAAGCGGGAATAGCTGCGGTACCCATGCCAGATTCGTTAGAGAAGAGTGAACGCTGAGCGCCAATCTGTAAGGCAATGAGAAAACCTGAGCCAACAGCACCGCCGGCAACGCCCGCGCCGGTAAAAGCACCGGTGAAAATCAGGGAGAATGCTTCGGGAATGTTCTGGTAGTTGAGCGCCACGATGTAGGCACCAAAGCCTAAGTAGATCACGATCATCAGGGGCACGCAGAAACCGGTGACCTTTGAGATGGTCTTGATACCGCCGAGCAGGGCAATGGCGGTAAGAATAGCGATGGTGATTGCGGTGGTCATCGGCGGAACGCTGAAGGAGTTTTCCAGGTTAGCGGCAATCGCGTTGGACTGGGTCATGTTGCCAATACCAAAGCAGGCAATCACGCAGCAGACCGCGAACATGATAGAAAGCCCGTACCCGAACTTATTGGGGATGCCGCGGCGCAGGTAGGACTGCGGGCCGCCGGTCATCTCACCCAGCTGGTCGTGGTGGCGAAAGCGTACGCCCAAGAAACACTCAGCGTATTTGGATGCCATACCGATTAGCGCGGTAATCCACATCCAGAACAAGGCACCCGGACCACCCAAGCTGATGGAGAGAGCGACACCGACGATATTGCCGGTACCCACGGTAGCGCCCAGTGCCGTTGCCATCGCCTGAAAAGAGCTAATTTCGCCCTTGAGACCGGACTGCTTGGCGCGGCGACCGAACTGAATACTCATTGCTTTAGCAAACAGCCGAAACTGAATACCGCGCAACCGCACCGTCAGAAAAAGACCGGTGCCCAAGAGCAGAGGAAGCAAAAGCCAAGGCCCCCACACAAAACTAGATACTGCTTCTAAGGTAGATTCGAGCGCTTGCACGATTGCCTTGCCGCCTTTGTATAAAATGTTTAAACCGTCATAGGTGGTTACCATTCTAACCAGTATCTGTGGGGTACCGAACTGTTACACCCGTTAGTGAGTCATCAACCACTATCATTGAACAGTTACTATTGCGCCCACGTGCTTAGAGTTTCCGTACGCGGGCTTTACATCAACTCAAGGAGAGTTATGGAAACTAACAAGATGAAAGAAGATTTGGCTGCTAAAGAGGAGATGCGCGCGGCAGGCTTTGAGCCTATGGAGCAGGAGGTTCCTGAGAAGTTCCACCGCCAGCCCTACTCGTTTGTGCGCCGCGGTGATCGCCTGACCGCCCGTCGCCAAAAGGCGTGGGATACCTACGCACCCACCCACATCCTAGATTTGCCCCGCACCATCGCTGATACTTCGGTAGCGCCCGGGGCAACGTTTGATGAGCAAGCACTCTACGGGCGTACCGCTCCCCTCGTCGTCGAAATTGGCTCCGGTTTGGGCGAGGCTATTGTACACCGCGCGTCCGAAGTACCCGAAAACAATTTTCTTGCTGTTGAGGTCTATACCCCCGGCATCGCTGATTTGCTGCTAAAGATGGGTCAGGCTGGCGTTGAAAACGTGCGCGTGGCACAAGCGAATGCGCCCGAGCTGCTCGATAACTTGCTCGAAGAAGATTCTGTGGACGAGCTGTGGGTTTTTTTCCCCGACCCCTGGCATAAATCCCGCCACCACAAGCGCCGTCTGGTCTCCCCCGATTTTGCCTCCAAGGTAGCGCGCGTACTCAAGCCCGGCGGAATCTGGCGTCTTGCTACCGACTGGGAAGAATACGCCCTGGTCATGCGCGAGGTACTGGAGGCTCACCCTGACTTTGAGAACGTGTACGCCGGTGAGAACACCAGCGAAGAAGACCCCATCGGTGGTTGGGCACCGCGCTGGGAAGGTCGCACGCTGACTTCCTTTGAGCGTAAGGCAGGCGAGGCAGGACGCCGCGCCCACGATCTGACCTACCGCCGCAAGTAAAGCACATAGGCTGGGTCATCAGTGATCGCTTTTTCTCTGGCTCTGTGCAGTCTAGGAATCCCCTGCCAGCGGTCTTTTCCCAAGAATCTGCGATATAGTATCTAAAAAATATGGGTGACCCTACTTTTATTTTTTCTCATCTCTCGTAGCAATTATGAGTAGAGTGAGAACTGATAGCTAGAGGTGAGGGAAACCAATAGACCTCCGAGCATCAACCGCTTAAGCCCACAGTCTCTGTGGGCTTTTGTCGTTAATAACTGATATTCCTGTAAAACCTTCTTCATGTTTCTTGCCTATATCGATGAAATTGGTGAACCAGGCGCTTTCGTTTTCTAAAGACCATGCACGGTACAAAACATCCTCTGCATTTAGCTAGGCTGGCTTCGTAATACCAGAGGAAAGTGTGCGGCAGTTCGGTGCCAAGGTGATTCCTATGGTGCGCGAGCTCGTGGCACAGGAGAAGGACTGTGCGCGTCCACCCAGTAGATCGGGCAGGGGCAGGGGGTGCCGATTAAACAGTGAAAGGTACCGCTTGTGCAAGCGGTACCTTTCACTGTTTATCGATACTTATCCCCAAAACATCTAGGGGTTACTGACCGGTCTTCTCATAGGAGTCGATCGCGCCGGGATTGCCCTCCATGAAAGCATCAATCTGAGCTTTGTCGGCGCGCAGCTGAGGATCGTTCTTCAGATAGTGCTTGGTCTCGCGGGCAATCAGACCCGAAAGAATCAGCAGACCAATCAGGTTGGGAATAGCCATCAGACCGTTGGCGATATCTGAGAAGGTCCAGACGGTAGTGAGTTCGGTGGTGCAGCCAACGAAGACGATACCCGCAAAGAACATGCGATAGACCATCACACCACCGCGTCCAACCAGACGCTCGACGTTGCGCTCACCGTAGTACGCCCAGCCCAAGATAGTGGAGTAGGCGAACATCACCAGACCGATAGTCACAATCCAGCCACCGATCGGGCCGATTTCCCCACTAAAAGCAAGGTTAGTCATGGTAGAGGCTGGAACCAGTTCACCGTCAGTACCGGTTGCATGCCAAGCGCCGGTAACGATCAGAACCATACCGGTGCAGGTCACCACGATGATGGTGTCGATGAAGGTCTGGGTCATTGACACCATACCCTGACGCACCGGGTGGGTGGTCTGCGCAGCCGCAGCGGCAATAGCGGCAGAACCCATACCTGATTCGTTCGAGAAGATACCGCGGGCAACACCGTACTGAATCGCGTAGATCATTGCGGAGCCGGCAAAGCCACCAACAGCGCTGGTGCCGGTGAAAGCATCCGAGAACACCTCACCAAAAGCGGCGGGAATCTGAGCGAAGTTCACACCGATAATGTACAGCGCACCACCAACATAGAAAACAATCATCACGGGTACAAAACCAGCGGTAACCTTAGCGATGGACTTGATACCACCTAACAGAACCATCAGCGTCAGTAGCGCCAGCAGAGTACCGGTGAATGCAGCGGGAATATCGAATGTTTCCTTCAGGTTGCTCGCAATGGAGTTACCCTGGGTCATGTTGCCGATGCCGAAGGACGCCAGTACAGCAGCAATAGCGAAGAAAAGCCCCAGGAACTTACCCAAGCCACCTTTAATGCCACGCTCTAGGTAGTACTGCGGACCGCCAGAAACTTCACCTTTAGAGTCCTTGGAACGGTAGCGAACCCCCAAGAAAGCCTCTGAGTACTTAGATGCCATACCGAAAATCGCGGTCACCCACATCCAGAAAAGAGCGCCGGGGCCACCGATGGAAATCGCTGTCGCGACACCGACGATATTACCGGTACCCACAGTTGCCGCCAGCGCGGTGGTCAGCGACTGAAACTGGGAGATGTCGCCGCCCTCAGCGCCTTCGTCCTTGCGGTCAAAGAAAGCAAGACGAAGGGCAGGGATCAGCTTCACGAGCTGCAAAACGCCCAGGCGAATGGTGAGATAAATACCCGTGCCCAGCAGCAGGGGAATCAAAACAAAGGGGCCCCAGATGATGCTGGAGATATTGCCCAAGATTTCATCGATCATCGACGGTTTTCTCTCTTGAAAAAGTGTGAAAGGTATGTGCAAGAACACGGGTTCTTGTGTGATGTGAGATGAGTCTAATACAGCTCGGGTTACATTTGTGTAACAGCTCTTATTTATGACGTGGTTTTGGGCATAAAAATACCGCCTAACGGCGTCTCCACACTGCCGTTGAAGGCAGTACGTTCGCTGTCAAGCGGTATTTCTTGTGTCAGTGTCAAGTTATTCGCTACTTCACGGGCGGTAGAGCACCACAGCCTGCGATCGGGTGCGTGCAGCCGGACGCTTGCCGCGAGGCAGATTCACCACGTCCCCTGAGAGACCCGCAGCAAAAACACGGGAGTTCTCTTGCAGTCTCAGGCGCACAGCCTCAAGTTCCGCCTGCAGTTCTTTATTGCGAGCGCGCAGCGCCTCCACCTGGTTTTCCAGCTGCATGATGCGCTTAATGCCTTCGAGAGAAACCCCGTCGTGCGAGAGGTTCTGGATTTCCTGCAATTTCTCAACATCGCGCTGGGAGTAGCGGCGGGCGCGTCCGGGTGCGCGCGAGGGCTGAACCAGACCCATGCGGTCATACTGACGCAGGGTCTGCGGGTGCATACCAGCAAGTTCTGCCGCTACCGAAATCACAAAGAGCGGTCGGTCTGATTCATATACCACGGTTTACGCCTTTCTCAGCAGCTCTTCACGCACGTCGCCCTGAGGTGCCAGCTCAACAAAACGCGCGAAGGCTTCTTGTGCTTCATCGCTCAGGTCAGTGGGCAGCTGCACCTCGGGAATGACCAAAAGGTTACCCTTAACCCCGTTCTTACCGGGGAAGCCGCGTTCTTTGGCGCGCAATTTCTGACCGGCACGAGCACCGGGGGCAAGGCGCAGTTTCACGGTGGAACCATCGAGAGTTGGTGCCTGAATGACCCCGCCATTAACAGCTTCTTCAAGTGAAACGGGCACGCGCACCAGCACATCGTCTCCGTCTCGTTCAAAGATGGACGAGGGCTGTACACGCACTTCAATAATCAGATCGCCTGCGCCACCGGGACCGGGCTGACCCTTACCGCGTTTGCGAACCTTCTGACCGTCTTTAATACCGGCAGGGATCTTCACCTCGGTACCCGCACCGTTGCCACCGCGCACATGCACGGTGTGACCGGTAAAGGACTCTTTAAGGGTGATAGTTGCCTGGGCGGTGAGGTTAGCGCCCTTGGCAGGAGCCTGCTGGAAGCCACCGCCACCAAAACCACCGCCTCCGAACATACCACCCAGTAGGTCGTCGATATTAATGTTCTGACCGCCGCCAGCTGAGAAACCGCCGGGGAATCCTCCACCAAAACCACCAGCGCCACCGGGGAACCCGCCCCCACCAAAGCCAGCTGCGCCGTACTTACGAATCTGATCGTATTCCTGACGTTGCTTAGCATCAGAAAGCACATCGTAAGCCTCAGAGACTTCCTTGAACTTTTTCTCAGCCGCGGCATCGCCAGAGTTCTGGTCTGGGTGATACTTGCGCGCCAGTTTACGGTAGGCCTTCTTGATATCGGCATCCGCAGCGTCATCAGAGACGCCCAGAACCTTATAAAAGTCTTGATTCAACCAGTTTTCACTAGCCATGAGTATGAACGCCCCTTTTCTTTACTCGTGCGTCAATCTTGTAGATATAGATATTTGAAGTTTGATTTTTGTCAAAGCACTGAGACCGTAGTATGCGACTTGCGACTTTTGCGAAGCGTAGCGAGCAGTGTTTGAGCTGGAGCGTACTACGGCGTAGTGCTTAGTATTGGTGTGAAAACAGCGGGCAGATCGATTGCTCGTACCTGCCCGCTGCCTCATATTGCTTTATGCGCTAATGCTATTCAGCTGCCGCTACAGCAACCTGCGCGGTGCGAACGACGCGGTCTTTGACCTTGTAGCCGTTACGCAGAACCATTGATACGTGATCTGGTTCGACCTCGCTGGTGGGCTGCTGCAAGACTGCCTCGTGAATCTGGGGGTCGAAAGCATCCCCTACAGTACCGAAGCGTTCCAGTCCCTGCTTTTCCAAAGTTTCAGTCAGCTTCTTAGCAATCGCAGCGAAAGGGCCTTCTTCAAGATCTCCGTGGTTGCGTGCCGCATCAATATCATCGATAACGGGTAGCAGGTTGGTGACCAGGTCAGCAATGACGAATTCACGCAGCTGCTCTTTTTCTTTCGCCGAACGATTCTTGAAGTTGGTAAACTCTGCCTGAAGGCGACGCAAGTCTTCCAAGCGCTCCGCAGCAAGTGCTGCATCCGCGCTGGTCTCTGCGTCAGTATCCGCGCCGGATGCGTCAGCTTCAGCTGATGCTAACGCATCTGACTCGGTGACACCTTCGGGCTCGGGGTGACCCTCAGCCGCCGGAGCCTTGAACGCCTCTTCCAGAGGGTCAGTGCTTTCGGGCTGCACGTCTGCGGGCTCGTTGGTGTTTTCTTCAGCCATGATTAGTTCTTCTTCTCGTCTTCTTCGTCGATTACTTCAGCATCTACTACATCGTCTTCAGGTGCCTGCGCGCCCTCAGCGGTTGCGCCTTCAGCCTGAGCCTGAGCGTAGAGTGCCTCACCGAGCTTGGTCTGAGATTCCTGCAGCTTCTCGTAAGCTGCCTTGACAGCCTCATCGTCATCACCTTCAAGGGCGGTCTTGAGAGCATCAACGTCGCCCTGAACCTCGGTCTTGACGTCCTCAGGCAACTTCTCGCCGTTTTCCTTGATGAGCTTCTCAATGGAGTAAGCAGCGTTCTCAGCCTGGTTGCGGGTCTCAGCAGCTTCACGGCGTGCCTTGTCCTGCTCAGCGTGAGCCTCTGCGTCCTTAACCATGCGATCGATATCGTCCTTAGACAGTGAGGTACCGCCGGTGATAGTCATGGACTGCTCGGTGCCGGTGCCCTTGTCCTTCGCTGATACGTGAACGATACCGTTCGCGTCGATATCGAAGGTCACTTCAATCTGGGGTACACCGCGGGGAGCAGGCGCAATACCGGTCAGCTCGAAGGTGCCCAGGTTCTTGTTGTCGCGAGTGAACTCACGCTCACCCTGGAAAACCTGAATTGATACTGAAGGCTGGTTGTCTTCAGCGGTGGTGAAGGTCTCTGAGCGCTTGGTCGGAATAGCGGTGTTACGCTCAATCAGCTTAGTCATGACGCCGCCCTTGGTCTCGATACCAAGTGAAAGCGGGGTAACGTCAATCAGCAGAACGTCCTTGCGCTCACCCTTTAGAACGCCTGCCTGAAGAGCTGCACCCATAGCAACAACCTCATCGGGGTTTACGCCCTTGTTGGGTTCGCGACCACCGGAGAGTTCCTTGACAACCTCGGTCACAGCGGGCATACGGGTTGAGCCACCAACCAGAACGATGTGGGCGATATCTGATACCTTCACATCTGCTTCAGCAATAACGTCGTTGAAGGGCTTCTTGGTGCGGTCAATCAGATCTGCGGTCATGTCCTGGAACTTCGCGCGGGTCAGCTTCTCATCCAGGTGGATGGGCCCCTCGGGGGTTACTGAGAGGTACTGCAGTGAGATGTTGGTTGAGGTAGCTGAAGACAGTTCCTTCTTAGCCTGCTCAGCTGCTTCACGCAGACGCTGCAGAGCAATCTTGTCCTTTGATAGGTCAGCACCGGTCTTTGACTTGACCTGTTCGAGCAGGAAGTCAACAATGCGCTGATCCCAGTCGTCACCACCGAGGCGGTTATCGCCTGAGGTTGCGCGTACCTGAATGGTGGAGAAGCCGTCTTCGTCCTTGCCTACTTCAAGCAGGGAAACGTCGAAGGTACCGCCACCGAGGTCGAATACGAGAATCAGTTCGTCTTCGTTGCCCTTGTCCAGACCGTAAGCCAGTGCTGCTGCGGTGGGCTCGTTGACGATACGCAACACGTTCAGACCTGCGATTTCACCAGCTTCTTTGGTTGCCTGACGCTCAGCGTCGTTGAAGTAAGCAGGAACGGTAATAACCGCGTCGGTAACTTTGTCATTCAGGTAGGCTTCGGCGTCGCCCTTGAGCTTCATGAGGGTACGAGCTGAGATTTCCTGAGCGGTGTAGGGCTTGCCGTCGATGTCCTGGGTCCAGGTGGTACCCATGTGACGCTTGACAGATGCGATGGTGCGGTCAACGTTGGTGACTGCCTGACGCTTTGCAACATCACCGACCAGAACTTCGCCGTCCTTTGAGAAGGCTACGACTGAGGGGGTGGTGCGAGCGCCTTCAGCATTCGCGATAACGGTGGGCTCGCCACCTTCGAGCACTGATACAACTGAGTTGGTAGTACCGAGGTCAATGCCTACTGCACGTGACATAAGGGTTTTCTCCTTAGTGAGTTTGTATTCTCTGTTAGGTCTTGTCGAACGCCTTGCATGCCCTAGCCAGAAACTTGAGCCATAAGCACTCAAGGCGTTCGTCTTGGTTAACATCTTGCCACGTTTTTGAACTTTGTCAACAGAGTTGAGTCTTATGCACTCAATTTTTTGCACAAAACCACTAGCAGGTAGGGAATTTACTACCCTCAGAGCCCCTTAAAAGCCCGTGTTTTCCGCGCATTTAAGGGGGCGGACGCGCGCCCATCCCCCCTTCCTTTCGCCCTCAGCGAATTTGAGCGAGAAACCGCCGGGCAGTAACAGCAGAAGAATCTTTACTCCGCCTGATAGTGCCATACGAAGGCTTATATAACCCCTGTGATGGCGCGTTGAGGCGGAGCGAGCACTATCACGAAACAAACACAGTGACTAAACTGAAGAGCATGACCTATAAAGTAATGACCGTATGCACCGGCAATATCTGCCGCTCCCCCACCGGCGAGTACCTGCTCAAGCAAGCCGTGAAAGAGGCGGGGCTTGATGTAGAGGTTGATTCATCGGGTATTTCTAATGAGGAGCGGGGCAACCCCATTGACCGCCGCGCCGCAAAAGTGCTCAATGAGTTGAACATCAGCACCAGCGCCCACACTGCCCAGCAATTCGCTGTCAGTGACTTCGCGTCCCACGATTTACTATTGGCAATGGATCTCAACCATTACCGGGCGCTCAAGCGTATGGCTCCCTCTGAGCAGGAGTCTGCCAAGATTCGCCTCATGCGCGAATTTGACCCGACTGTCGCCGATCAGGATCTCAACGAGCTGGGCATTTATGACCCCTGGTACGGAGATCTCAAAGACTTTTACATTACCTACGAGATGATCCGCGATGCTGTGCCCGGCGTGATTGAGCACATTCAGCAGGCTCAGGGTTTATGAGTGAACGCGATGACTCGGTGCACCTAAGCACGCTAGGAATGCCTGCACTACCGCCACACGCGTCCGCCACAGCTGGTACTGTCCATGAGTTTTGTGTGGAAGTGGAAAGACTACTCAACCAGCGGTTACCGCATATTCCTGAGGGGCAGCGACTGATAGTTGCCATCGACGGACGTTCCGGGGCGGGCAAGACGACCCTTGCCACCATCGCCTGTGATTACCTGTGGCAGGCGAGATTCAGCGTTGATATTTTTAGGCTCGATGAAACCTACCAGGGATGGGAGGGACTTGAACCTGCCCTGGAGACTTGGCAGGTTACCAGTGCCGAGATAGCCGCCGGGCGCGCGGGCACCTGGTGGGGTTGGGATTGGCAGGAGAACCAGCCAACCGGTCCTCATACCTTTGCAACAGACGCGCGGGTTCTCTTGGTAGAGGGTGTAGGGGTAATGACGGGTACCGCTCACATCACCGGCTGGGTGGAGCGTGATGATTCTGCGCGACGTGAAGAGGCGTTGGAGCGCGATGGCGAAAGTTACCGTCCCTTCTGGCAGGTGTGGGCTAGTCAAGAAGACGCAATGTTGCGTGAATATGCGAGCGCTTATAACCGGTGCGATATCGTGCTTAATCGCGCATAAAATCTTGTGTGCTGGCGCTCCACCACAAATTATTTTCGCTGTAAAATATTTGGTGGAGTGAAGAACCTAAAAACCGCTAGAAAGAGGCGCACTGTGAGCACTGTTCAGCCCAAAATCACCCCCGCTATTATTGTGGTGCTCGCTTCGCTCACTGCGGTCGCACCGCTGGGTATCGATATGTATCTGGCAGCGCTGCCCGGTATTGCCCAGGATTTAGGTACTACCGCATCGCGCGCGCAGATGACTCTTTCAGCCTTCATGCTGGGTATGGCGGTGGGGCAGGTTTTCATCGGCCCGCTGTCAGATAAAATTGGGCGTCTGCGTCCGCTATATATGGGCGTCATTATCAACCTGTGCGCTACCGCTTTCATCATTTTCGCACCCACCATTGAGCTAGTCATCGCGGCGCGTTTTCTTGCGGGTATGGGCGGTTCTTTCGGTATGGTAGTTGCCCGCGCCATTGTTGCTGACTCCACTAGGGGTCTGCAAACAGCGCGTTTGATGGGCATCATGATGATGATTAACGGTTTCGCCCCCGTGCTCGCACCGCTGGTCGGTGGTTTGGTGCTGACCTTTGGCACCTGGCGCACTATTTTTGGTGTGTTGAGCATCTTTATCTTTCTCTCGACTATCGCCGTTTTTATGGTTATTAAAGAGACTCTTCCCGCAGAAAAACGACGCACCGGTAACCTTTTCGACACCTACAAGGGTTTGGGGCAGGTACTGGCAATTCCCCGTTATCGCGGTTTCATGCTGACCATGGTATTCGGTTTTGGTACTCTCTTTGCCTACGTCTCTGGCTCAACCTATGTGTTGCAAAACGTGCTGGGGCTGAGCGAAACCCAGTTCACCTGGGTCTTTGGCGCTAACTCACTGGGTATCATGATGATGACTTCTCTGGTGACTTATCTGGTTGGACGCGTGCCACAGCGCACCATGCTCACAGTCGGGGTGGTTTCTCTGCTGGTGGTGAGCATCAGTATTCTGGTGCTGTTCAGCGTGGGTATCTCACTGATTCCCACTCTGATTCTGTTCTTCCTCACCACCTGTTCGGTGGGTCTGCTTTTCGGTAACGCTTCAGCGCTTGCCCTGGTACAGGCGCGTCATATGGCGGGATCAGCATCGGCGACGATGGGCGCTACCCAGTCGATTATGGGAGGCATTGCCTCTCCCCTGGTTGCGCTCGGTGGGGCTAGCGCTTACATGCCGATGGGCTACACCATGGTTGCTTTCGCTATTTTGGCGGCGCTGGCTTTCTTTACAACTCCGGTAGCGCCCGGCGACTGGACAAAGCAGGGGGCAGAGGAGTTCTCTCGCGCCGAAAATCTCTAACCTCACCCGCCGCTCGATAACTCCGCGAAAGACACTGCGCGGGGTTAGGCTTGGGGTATGACTACCACCATTGTTTTACTCTCTGATGCCGACCCCAATGGGGTACTGGCAGATATTAACCAGCCCCTGATTAACATCGAAGACCAGGGTTTGACCCGCGGTGACGGTGTTTTTGAAACGATGCTTGCTGCCAATCGGAGCGTGCGTAAATTCGATGCCCACCTGGAGCGCATGGCAAACTCAGCCGCTCTTTTGGATTTACCTATGCCCTCAGCTGAGCAGTGGAAAGCCGCAGTAGCAACTGCTCTGACCCACGCAGAGCAGGGCGCTACTACCGTGCTGGGCGAAGAGCACACCGTCAAGCTAATAATCTCCCGCGGCACTATCGAGGAGGGACCGCACGCGTGGGTGAGCGCGTCCGCCTCATCGGCAAAAGTGCTGAAACAGCGCGAAGAAGGCGTCAAAGCTATGTTGCTACCGCGAGGTCACGACCCGGCTGAAGATTCCACCTACCCTTGGTTGCTTGCCGGGGCTAAGACCCTCTCCTACGCCGTGAATATGTCGGTGCTGCGCTACGTTGCCTCGCGTGGAGCGGACGACGCCATCTGGGTTACTGAAGACCGCCGTATTCTTGAGGGCGCCACCAGCTCTGTGCTGGTTGCTAAGACTATTGACGGGGTTAGCACTCTTTTCACGCCCGAACCTAACCACGGTATTTTGCCGGGCACCACCCAGGGCGCGATTTTTGCTGGGGCGCGTGAAGCCGGTTGGCAGTTGGGCTACGGTCCGCTCTACCCGCAAGATCTCTTTGAAGCTGAGGGGGTCTGGTTGGCGTCCTCGGTGAGGTTGCTGGCACCGGTGACCCATCTCAACGGCACCGTTCTAGCTGTGGACGCGAGTACTACAGAGGAACTGATGGGCTACTTAGCGCGCGGCTGAGGTGAAAAATTCCGAGTGAGCGAGGAAATAAATTTTTCATCTCAGAAAACCCTGTGCTGATTTCCCCTTTATGCGTTGAGAGGATACTTGTGTGTCAAATTCCCGTCATTTTTGACGCACAAGTGTCCTCTCGCGGTGCGTGTAGGTAGTGTTGAAAGAACACAGACAAAACAGCATAAGGAGATTCATGTCTTACACCGTTAAAGCCCTGCGTAAAACCGGCCCGGATCAGCCCTTTGAGGTAGCTAATCTTGAGCGCCGCGACCCGCGCGAAGATGACATCGTTATTAAGATCAAGGCTGCCGGTATCTGCCACTCAGATATTCACACCATTCGCAACGAATGGGGTGAAGCGCATTTTCCCCTCACCGTTGGTCACGAAATCGCCGGTATTGTTGAGGCAGTCGGCGCGAACGTCACCAAGTTTAAGGTAGGCGACCGCGTGGGTGTTGGCTGCATGGTCAACTCCTGTGGCGAGTGCGAACAGTGCCAGAACGACCAGGAGCAGGACTGCCTCAACGGTAACGTTGGTACCTACAATGCTAAAGACGTTGACGGCACCATCACCCAGGGTGGTTACTCACAGAAAGTCACCGTCAACGAGCGTTTCGCGGTAACCATTCCCGACTCCATTGATTTCGATGTGGCTGCTCCCCTGCTCTGCGCAGGCATCACCACCTACTCACCCCTAGCTCGTTGGAACGTCAAAGAAGGCCAGAAAGTAGCTGTTCTGGGTCTTGGTGGTCTCGGTCATATGGGCGTTCAGATCGCAGCAACAATGGGCGCAGACGTTACCGTCCTGTCTCGCTCATTGAAGAAGGAAGAAGCAGCGAAGAAGCTCGGCGCTACCCGAACCCTGGCAACCACCGAAGACGGCTTCTTTGAAGAGCACAAGGGCGAGTTCGACCTGATTCTCAACACCATTTCAGCTCCCGTTGACCTGGATGCTTACCTCAGCCTGCTCAAGCCCCACGGTATCTTCTCAACCGTTGGTCTGCCTCCCGAAGCTCTCGAACTGCACATGGGTAAGCTCATCATTGGCGGTAAGGTACTCACCGGTAACAACATCGGTGGCATCAAAGAAACCCAGGAAATGCTGGATTTCTGTGCCAAGCACGGCATCGTCTCAGTCATCGAAAAGATTTCCGTTGACCAGGTTGATGAATACTACGACAAGGTAGTTGACGGCGACGTTATCTTCCGCGCCGTGATCGACACCGAAACCTTCGAGAAGTAACAGTCTTTACTCACTGAGAGGTTTTATAAAAATCGCGCCCCACTGCTGGTGGGGTGCGATTTTTATATGGATGAAGTTCTAAAAGCTATATGCTCAGTAACTGCGGGCGTCCTGCTTGGAATCCAGCTGCATCACAGAAGGAACTTGAGGGTTCCTATAGACGCTGACACCGCATAAGCGATGAGGGGAATAGCCACCCAAAGAACCGCGAAGACAGCGTCTTTGCCCGAGTGCTGAGGTACGCGTGCCCAGGTACGTTGCCCCGCCCCGAAACCGCGTGCCTCCATTGTGGTGGCAAGCCGTGTTCCCCTGCGAATAGCCTGCACCAGCAACACGAATACCTGACCTGCCGCGTTACGCACGGCATTCACCGGGCCGCGTCCGCCCGCACCGCGAGCGCGTCGGGCAGCGCTGAGCGTGCGCCATTCTGCGAACATGATACCGACCAAACGCAAAGCAGCCAGCGCCGCCAGCACAAAGCGGGCGGGTAGCTTGTAGGTTTGAGCAAGAGAGTCAGCGAGGTCGGTGGGGTCTGTGGTGGTGATGAACATGAGTGCGGGCATTGCCATGGCAAGACCGCGCATCATCATGCCCAAACCGGCTTCTGCGGAGTCAGTAGTGACGGTGATATAGGCAAATTCCAGCAGAACATCGCCGGTTTTGTCTGCCATGATCGCTGTTGCCCAGCCCGAAAGCAGGGTAGCAAGCAGAATGGGCCAGAATCTCAAGAGCAGTCGCACGGGTTTGAAACCACCGGCAGCTAGTGCCACCATTTCAAGCGCCAGCGCCACAGTGCCGGTGACCGCATCAACGGTGGCTACCAAGAGCACGGTGACGAGGCTTGCCACCAGCAGTTTGATACCGGCGTTGAGCCTGCCGTAGACGGTGCGAGCTTCTTCTTTTTCGGCAAAGAGGTCAATACTCATTTTTTACCACCTTTAGCACGCGAGAACCCAGTGCCCGCACGAACTCTTCATCGTGGGTTACTGAGACAACGGCAACGCCAGTTGCCAGCAGCTCGCGAATCAGCTCAAGAAGTTGAGCCCAGGTGCGCGCGTCCTGCCCGAAGGTCGGTTCATCGAGAATCAGGACGCGCGGGGCTGCCGCCAGCGCGGTTGCCACCGACAGTCTGCGCTTTTCACCGCCAGAGAGGGTGAAAGGGTTAGCTTCTGCTAGGTGGCTGAGGTGTAGACGCTGTAAGAGGGCGTCAACGGTTGCTGTCAGCTGTTCTTCGTCAAGGGATTTCTTTTGGGCGCGGGCTACCTGCCGGGGGCCATATTCGAGTTCGGCGCGCACGCTAGGGGTAAGAAACTGGTGTTCGGGTTCTTGAAAGACCATGCCGATGCGTTGCACGAGTTCTTGCCCGCTCCACGAGGCAATGTCCCAAGAGGCTCCCGCGCGCAGCTCATCGCTGGCAGCGAGTAGACCGGCAACAGGCAGTTGTAGCCCCGCCAGCGTCAGTGCCAGGGTTGATTTTCCCGCCCCGTTTGCTCCCATAATGGCAAGATGCTCACCGGCACGCACAGTGCAGTTAATACCGCTTGATACTGCGGGTAGATCAAGAATAAGTTCTTGCGGGGCGGACGCGCGCACCTGCTGACGGCGGTCTTTACGAGCAGCACGCTTAGGTTCGGCGCGGGTGACGCTCAGGTTGCTAGCCTCAATGAGCACCGGTGCGTTGGTGTCAACCTGTGGTAGGGCAACCGTTACTTCTTGGGCGGGGTCATAACCGGGTACCCACACGCCGGATGCAATCAGCTCATCACGCGCGTCCTGCAGCACCTGTTCAGGAGTGCCGTCGTGGCTAATACCGCCGGCAGCATCTAGCACTACGACACGGTCCATGTACTGCGCCCACACCTCAACTCGGTGCTCGACCACCACGAGGGTTGCCCCGGTTGCCTCGCGGGCAGCCAGTACAGCATCGCGCACCTCAAGAACACCGTTCGGGTCGAGATTCGCGGTCGGCTCATCAAGCAAGAGGGCGCACGGGTTCATCGCGAGAATACCCGCAAGACCCAACCGTTGTTTCTGCCCACCAGAAAGAGCTGACGTTGAATGGTTAAAATCGAGGTCTTCTAGACCAACAGCAGTCAGGGCTGCGGGAACGCGCTGCCATATCTCGTCGCGGGAAACCTGCATGTTCTCAGCGCCGAAGGCAACATCGTCACCCACTCGCGCCAAGATGACGGCTGATTCCGGGTCTTGTTGCATAAGCCCCACGGTGCCGAGAGCACTGTGGGGGTGTTTGCCGTTAACCAGCAGCTCCCCTAGGGCGCTCTGTCCATCGTCATCGTGCAGGGTGCCCGCCACGGCGTGTAAGAAGGTTGATTTACCAGAGCCAGAAGGTCCCAACAGCATGACCTTTTCCCCCGCTGCGATGCCAAGGGTCAGCCCCTGTACCGAGGGGTTTTCTCGCCCTGCGTGGTGCCACCCGAAATTACACGCCGTGATGGACGCTCCTGCGCGGTTCACTAGCGGCGGCTCTGGCGTCCGGATGCCAGTGATGAGAGCACACCGGTTTTCAGCAGGGCGCGGGTCAGCACCCAGGCACCCAAACCTGCGATGATGGTGCCCGAAATGATAGCACAGATGACGTAAATGATTTTGTTGTCAAAGGAGTATTCGGGGTTCCACACGATGACTTCGTAGACACCCATGAAAAGACCAGCCACCGCGCCGGAGAGTAACGCCGGTGTGAGACCCCAGCGCTTGTAAAGCAGGACGGCGAAGACCAGTTCCGCTCCGAGGCCCTGTACCAGCCCGGAATAAATGACGGTGATGCCGAATCCTGCCGAACCAATAAAAGCAGAGATAATTGCTGCCAGCAGCTCGGTGTAAAGGGCAGCACCGGGCTTGCGAATAACCAACCCGCCCAGCACACCGGCAATCAGCCAGCCGCCACCAATCAGGGGCATAAACTGGGGGGCTGCTGCCGTTGCGGTGTTAGCAGCCGGGTAAATGGCATTGTTCCAGACCCAGAAAATCAGGGCGCAGGCAACACCGAGCACCGAGGCAACCACAATGTCATTGACGCGCCAGCTCATCGGTGAAGTAACAGCACCGCGGTTATGCGAGGTTGAAGTAGACATAAAAAATTCCTCCCTAATCAATAGGAAGGGGAAGGTTCTGGCACCACTGTGTACACAGACCTCGAGAAATAAACTCGACTCCCTAGCGCCGGTACTAACCGGATCAGGTTCGAGGGTCTGCCCTTATTCAGGCACTCTCAGCGCGGACGCGCTCCCCTGTCGATTCGCTGACCACTTGGCAGTGATCAAGCCAATGTCTTTAGTATAGACACACTCACCAACTGTCACCAACCAAACAGTGAATAAAGACGGACGCGGGGTCGAAGGTAAGAGCGGTTACTTTGCTCAGGGCGTACCCGGCGGTTTATGCGTGCAAAGGAACACGCGTCCAACTATTCTTAGAAAGAACGTTACTTACCATCATCGGAGGAAAACACCATGAGCGTACTCGTCAAGCTCGGTGGCACCGCAGCATCATTAGGCGGCGTGGCACTGTCAAACAAGGTTCTTTCAGCTACCTGGAAGCGCATCACCGGCAATGAGCCCCCCGAATCAAACTCTGATCCCGATGAGCGCTGGCGCGACATCATCCTCTGGTCACTGCTCACCGGTTTGGTCGGCACCATCATCAAGGTTTCCATCTCACGCGCACAGATGAAGATCGAAGCTAAAGAAGGCAACAAGCACGGTAGCCAGTCCGAGGTCTAAGTCTTCTCACCGTCTTGAGAAATTTCTTGAGCAATAGGGGGCGCCCACGCTTATAAGTGTGGGCACCCCCTGTAGGTTCAATGAGCACCAAGACCGCTCTTATCAGCAAGGAAAAAGGAACCTCATCAGCTCAGTAGCATCATCTGTTCTAAAAAGTTAATCTAACGCCCGATTAAACTCTAATTTCAGTGCGTAAGAAATGTTGATGGCATCATAACCGTGCGTCATCAGTTCCCCTGCCATCATGAGCCTAGCGGTTCGCTTATTGCCATCAAAATAAAACTGAGAACGAGTCACAGAACAGAAGTAAACAAGTAAAGCGGGTCACGGGGTGAGGTATCTGAGTGAGCGCAACCATGAGGTTCTCATAATCAACGCGCAACGTAGCTCCTCCTACACCCGAATCGTCCCCCTTCGATTCTGCTACCATCCGTCAAACGTACAGTCCCACCACCGGTCACCACTCCTTCCCCTCTAAAATTGCCAGCTTCAATTGCTTCATGACGAGCCACCAGAGCCTACACCGCATCAGAAAAATTTTTACTCAGCAAAAAACGAACCATCGGCAACACTCTCAACCACTAAGTTGTAGCCCTCGCTCAGAGCAAGAATCTGTTCTTCATCCTCAAGATGCTTACCGCCCACTGTTACCCCGTCAAGCAGGGGTAACAACCTCTGGCAATGTAAAAGTGTTTCCTTCTAAGGCTGCTGCGTTCCAGATGAACTCATTAAGATTCGCTATGAATTGTTGGAATTGTTCCGGGGTTCCATGCAATTCTGCCGGTGTACTGCAAACTTCCTTGAGTAGGTGCCGAGGTTGCCGGTTGCGGTTTAATTCTGCCAGTAGAACCCCAGTCTTTTTGCTGAGTGGCTCGTTCACTCTTACCTTCCAGTTTTCTGTTATTTTTTGCGCGGTTGTAGAAAACCCAAGACTATGCAAATCGATAACTGCTTGGAGATCGGCTACAAAATTGAGATTGTTTTCGTTCTGGTAACCGACAAATTCTCTGTATTGCGCTTCAAGCACCACAATGCTGGTAGGGGTAAACCTGTCTTGGGTAGTGAGCGTTTGGCTTCAAGAAAAGACAATTTCGGTAGGTTCGCTTGTGTCCACAGGATTACTGGACTTTTAGCATCTTCCGTACCCAACAAACGGTTAGCGGCTGGCTCTCCTGAAAGCGCCCATCCCCCCCACGCTGCATCAGCTGCGGATGCCGCCCTCAACATTGATTCACTTGCGGATACTAGCGGTGGTGGCGCAAAAAATTTTGCTGTTTTACGCTCAGCAATATTCGACAGCCGACCTGCTGTCCTCACGATTTCTTCGGGTTCTGTGAGTCCCCATCGTTTAAATCGTTGTGCCCGCCGAGACACAGGTTCAAATTCATCCCCTGATAATTCGGGAATTGAGGTATCAAGCAGATAGCGTGCGGCAAAAGCTACGTCCGGCTCCGATGCCGGGGCAAGAGATATCTCTGCTGAGTAACCAAAGACGAGCGCGATTTCTTACAGGGGTATTCAAAGAGGGAGCGATTGCTCCTGTGCTCATTCGCAGGAGCGTTGAGCGTGTGATACCTGCTTTACGTGCGGTTGAGGTGGGAGTCTGATTGGCAAGCTCCAGCAAACCATTAATATCCATACCCACAATTTCATAAAACTGTTGCCTGAATGCAACAGCTGGTGCAAGCATGCAGCAGTGAGGGGAGTGTGGCGCTAGTGAGATTCTACGATTGTGTTCTCTGCCCCGAGCTGTTGTGAAGTATGCAGTTTCGGTGCAGGTTTCAGCGGAATCACCAGGAGCAGACCTACACCGACCACCACCATGATACCCAGAATGCCCCAGGTCTGAGCGCCCATGAGCGTCACGAAGAAACCAAAGAGAGCAGGCGCTAGAAAGCTAGCGGCGCGTCCGGTGGTTGAGTACAGACCGAAAAGTTCGCCCTCTTCGCCCGCCGGTGAGACCCTTGCCAGGTAGGTGCGGGCAGCTGACTGCGCCGGCCCCACGAAAGCGCACAATGCCAGGCCGCACAGCCAGAAAATATTCTTGCCCTCAATAAAAAGCAGCGGAGTTGCCGCCACCAGCACACCCACCAAAGACGCCATAATGACGGTCTTGGGACCGAGACGGTCATCCAGCAAACCACCAATGAGAGCACCAACACCTGCCACAATATTGCCAGCAATAGCAAAGACAATGATCTCTCCGGCGCTAAACCCAAAAGAGCCGGCAGCGAGAATACCGCCAAACGTGAAAACGCCGTTGAGCCCGTCCCTGAAAATCGCGCTCGTCACCAGAAAGTAGAGGGTGCTGGGGGTCGAACGGTAAATACGGGCGATGGTGGCAAACAGTTGCTTGTAAGCGCGCACGATACCTGCAACACCGCCGGACTCTGTAGCTGTTGCCTGCACTGGTTGCTGCTGACCACGCAGACTCAGCAGCAGGGGCAACGACAGCGCCACGCACCACAGAGCAGAAAACACCGCGATCAGTCGGTAGGTCAGGGATGGGTCGTCTTCAGGTAGCGGCAGCACACCCGGGTTAATAAAAAGCACCATGACGATCACCAGGGCGACGATGCCGCCGAAGTACCCAAATGCCCAGCCTAAACCGCTAATTTTGCCAACGGACGCCGGAGTCGAGATGCCGGGCAGCAGCGCGTTGTAGTTAACGATGGAGAACTCATTGACGATATTTGCCAGTGCAATGAGCGCTACACCGAACCACAAAAAGCTGGGGTCGGGCAGTACGAAGAAACACAGCGCCATCAGGGCAGCCGTTGCGAAAGTGTTAGCTCCCAACCAGAACCCGCGTTTGCCAGTGGCATCCGCCCGTTGCCCGCTGATGGGTGCCAGCAGAGCAATAAAAAGACCCGCGATGGTCAGACCGGTAGACATCACCGCGGTGGTGTGCGTTTCAGAGCCGAAGGTCGAACTCGTGAGATACAGGGCGGTAAAAATGAAGGTGGTCATAATCGCGTTGAAGCTCGCGTTACCGGCATCCCAGAGGGTCCAGGCGAAGACTTTTTTGCGGTCGGGTGTAGTTGCCATGCTCCCTATGCTAGCGGGCGCAGTCACCGCAGAAGTTATGCGACCGGTCTTTATGATCAAGTAAGTTATTTTTTATGGAACCTACCCGGCATATGACCGTCTGACCCTGGTGTTGGTTTTAGCGGCGAGTCAGCCTAAGACTGTGCAGGGACCATCAGAAGTGAGTCGATAAGCATCTATTATGCGCTGGCTGTGATGACGAGCATCTATAGTAGATAAAGATTAGATATGCACCGCTATTCGTCCTTTATGCTGCCCACGGCATCTAACCTCTAGGATTCATTTGAGGCTTATTCAGCTCTTTCTAACTCTGTGATGACGCTGCGTGAGACTCAGCGGGAGTCTATGTTACCTTTTCACCGGAATCTAAGACGCCCCGACCGATAACGCCCAGGTTCATCAGCTCAGTGATGTTGTGTTCAAAGGCTTCAGCGGGAATTTCCGTGTCGTAGAGTTCTTCGAGTCGTTGACGCAGTTTCGCTGTTTCAAGGGGTTTTTCCAACTCAAACCAGATATCACCAGCGAAGAAAGACACCTCAGAGAGCTTGTCACCGCGCATCAGAAGCACCCGCTCGTCAACGCGGTAGGCGCTGCTGCCCGGCCCTCGCCAGAGCAGGTGGGCAGCGGCCGGGCCTCTCTGGGCGTAGGCGATTTCTACCTCTACCGGCGGTTGCACCAACTCGGCGGCGCGTCCACCCCGCAGTAACCCCTGCACCAGCGGCAGAGCCTCTTCAATTTCGGAGTATTCCAGACGCAGGGCACCGCCGCAGTCGTTAATAAGCTCAATCAGTTTCTCCACCCCGTGCTCAGTGGCCGCAACACCCGACGTCTGACCGGTGATGGTGAGTAGCGCGTCCACCATATCAACGGGCACCAGACGCGGAACAACGTGGTTCTCACTCTTATCACGCGCCAAAATAACGAGCTGGGTCAGGGTGAAAGACTGTTCTGAAGAAGGAATCTTCAAATCTGCGCGAGCAGGTGAAATCTGCTCCTTTGGACGCGCGGGGTCAACAATTACCGAGAGCGGTTTGAGGTAGGGCACTACCGAGTAATCGGCGTCCACGATGACGGTTTCATCGGTAAGGTAGGTCAGGTGCTGACCCAAGAACCGTGATGCCGTGGTTTTGCCGGTGCCTGATTCAGCAACGAGTGCCAGCGCCCGCCCCGTTTCGGGGTCGCCCAACGCCGCCGCGTGGAACATCTGGTACTTGCCCACCAGCGTCATAATCATGGTGATAGTAATCTGGCTGACCAGGCTCTCCATGACCTGCTCATCAGAGCTGTAGCGCATAAACAGCAGGCGGCCAGTGTTCTCGGTGCTTTCCGCCAGCACCTGCCGGTAGTATTCGTTGTCCTCTTCAAGAATGATGTAATACGCACTCTCATCTTCCAGCGGAGTAACGTCATGAAGCACCTGCGGGTTCAGCGATTCCCACGCTTCACAGATGGTTTGTGCAAGTTCTTGGGCGTGGTCTACGCGCACTACAACAATAACCGGCACTCCTGCTGGGCTCAAGGCTACAGCTACACTCACTGAATCTCTTTTCATTAATCTCTTGGCATATGCCAAAGGGGTAGGTTACTACTGGGCAGAAATATCGGTGCGGTGAAAGTTCTGGTAGCTACGCGAGGCAGTCGGCCCGCGCTGCCCCTGATATCTGTTGCCGTAGGCACCGCTGCCGTAGGGGTGTTCGGTGGGGCTGGTGAGCTGGAAGAAGCAGAGCTGACCCACTTTAGAACCCGGCCACAACATAATGGGCAGGGTTGCCATGTTTGATAGCTCTAGGGTGACGTGACCCGAAAAACCGGGGTCGATGAAGCCCGCGGTGGAGTGGGTTAGCAACCCCAGGCGTCCTAGCGATGATTTACCTTCAAGGCGTGCTGCCACGTTATCGGGTAGTGTTACCTGCTCATAGGTAGCACCCAGCACGAACTCACCGGGGTGCAAGATGAAGGGCTCATCCGGGGCAACTTCAACCAGTCGGGTCAGCTCCGGCTGATCTTGCGACGGGTCGATATGAGCGTACTTGTGATTATCGAACAGCCTAAAGAACCGGTCGAGTCGAACATCGACGCTGGCAGGCTGAATCATTGCCTCGTCGAAGGGCTCTAGCTTGATGCGGCCGTTATCTATTTCTTGGCGTATATCGCGATCTGAAAACAACACTCTTTAAAAATAACCTACACACCGCCCCTCATTCTGCCTCAGCGCCACTGTGCCAAGGCATGACTTTCCAAAACCGGCGCGAACCCACTAGAATGAAAGCTGTACCGCTTTTTATTGTGGACACGCGGCTGTAGCTCAATGGTAGAGCGCACGCTTCCCAAGCCTGATACGCGGGTTCGATTCCCGTCAGCCGCTCCATTTATCTTCAACAATAAGTACTCAGTCGGTTCTGCGCACTCAGGTATGCAGGGTCGACTTTTTCTTTGCCGTCTTATAAGTACACTAAGGGTTATTCAGTACCTACACACCCCACCGAAGTTGTCGGAATTTCTGTCATTCTGCGATAAAAAACGCCATAAATTTAGACAATTTTGATACTGCGGACGCTTATTCAGGCTGAGCATTAGCTAAGGAGCACGGCAAGAAGACTACCTAGCTGGGCTGAACACAAGGATTCCTCAGCGAGCGAGAACGTAAAACATTGCGCTCAGGCTCTCTGCATGAATAGTCCCTGTGAGTGCTAACGAAGCAGACCACATTGCTTAGTTCGCGGCTGCGTCCAAAGACCTTTCCAATGACGACGGACGTGACCTCCCACCTTGTGTAGGGGACTAAACTGATAAGTAATTACATCTATATCCTCTTTTAGCGTTAGGTTTCTTCGTGGAGTCCCTACTTCTCTTCTCTCTTATTCTGGTGGTAACGCTGGCGGTGAGTGGCGCTGCCAAGGTGAAGGATTACACCTCAACTGCCACAGCTATCTTCAACCTCAAGATTGATAAGTGGCTGCCGGTGCGCGTCAAAACAGCGGCGAAGATTCTCCCCTGGGCAGAAATCGCCCTAGCGGTCGTATTACTTTTTGCCCCCGGAATCCTACAAGTTATTGCGACCTTTTGCGCTCTGTTGCTCTTTGCCTTCTACTGGGTGGTTATTGCGCGCGCCGTCATGAGCGGCAACACCGCAAGCTGCAACTGTTTCGGCACCGCCTCTAGCGCACCTATTTCTCGGTGGACGCTGGCTCGCAACACCGCGCTAGTCCTCGCTGCCGTGGTGGTTGTTGCAGGTGCTTTCGCTGATGGACGCGCACCGCTTATGATGCTGCTCGACCTCACCTTGGAACAGTGGTTCTGGCTCGCCGGTGCCGCTCTAGCATCAGCAACCCTGTGGTTCATCTACCGTTCAGAGACTATCGCCCCGGTGGCAGCACCCGCAGAGTCTGTGTCAGTTGCCAGCCCTGCGGCAGCTACCGCTCACCAAGGCAGAGTGCAGGAGGTACCCGCGTCCGCTAATCCCTACGCTGACAGCCAATTCGCCGAAGAATCAGTAGAAAAAGATTACGTTCGTCTGCCCATTCCCTTTGGCAACATTGCAGAACGCAACGGGCAGGTTCACACCCTACGTCAGTTAGCTGCAACGCAGGCGCGCGTGCTCATTTGGGTCTCCCCCGGATGCGGTTCCTGCCTCGGTATCATCCCCGAGTTTGAACGCTGGCAAGAAAAGTTGGGGTCACTGGTGGGTGTTCACCCGGTGGTGCGTAATGAGGAGGCCGCACAGCGTCTTGAAGTACCCGAAAGTGTACGCATCCTTATTGATAACGACGGCAACGCCCAAGCTAATTTCGGTGACGGAACCCCCATGGCAATAGCTATGGGCGCCGACGGTCTCATGGCAGGCGGCCCGGTCTGGGGCAAGAAAGCCGTCATCAAGTTCATGGACGACCTACTTGCCGAGTTCGACGCCTAACCCCCTCCTCCGAAGAAAGTAAGTGCATCATGGTTGAAAAATCTCTGTGGCAAGAAAAAATTGAGCAGAACCCCTCTCATTCGCAGTGGTATATTCAGCGTTTTGAGACAATGCGAGCTCAGGGGCAGGATATTTGGGGTGAGGCCCGCGTGATTGATGCGATGGTTTCTCGCGGTGCGCGTATTCTTGACGCTGGTTCTGGCGCTGGTCGGTTGGCTGATTATTTGCAACGGGCAGGTCATACGGTGGTCGGTGTTGATGTTGATGCGGCTTTGATCGAGGCTTCTCGGCAGCTCAATGGTGAGGTTGATTTCTATCAGGGCGATTTGGCCCTGTTGCCGGAGGTGCTTGATACTGATGCTTCCTTCGATGCGATTGTGTGCGCCGGTAATGTGGTGACCTTTTTGGCGCCGTCTACCCGGCGGTTGGTGTTGGAGAATTTCGCGGCGGCACTGGCTGAGGGCGGACGCGCCGTTATCGGTTTTGGTGCTGGCCGTAGCTACAGCTTTGACGAGTTTTTCGCCGATGCTGAGGCAGCTGGTTTGACAGTTCAGCAGAAGTTCTCTACCTGGGAGCTGCATCCCTTGAGCGAAAGCAGTACCTTCTTGGTAGCTGTGCTGGGGCGGTAATCCCACCCGTGTGAGACAAAGCAGGACGCCCGAACAAACATGTTCGGGCGTCCTGACTGTATAAAGTTCTATAAAGCCAGATCTCTAGGGGTGAACCTTGGGTTCTTTAGTTACCCGGCAGCAGATTGTACTGACGCAACAAATCATCGGGAGCTAAGAAACCAAAAGCGATCAGCCCCAGCACAAGGGCAGTGGTGATAGCCACCGCGGCACTACGCCAGCCAGGGTGCAACTCGTTGAAAGTCACCAGCCCCGGCCATTGCTGAGAAAAGGCAACCACGTTAATACGCGAGAACACGGTGGTTTGCGGGGCAATATCAGCAGCAATTTTACGCATCGTTTTGGCGTCCCAGATTCTGCCGTCAACGCGCATCAGACGCTTTTTCTTCTCGTTCACCGCCCACAGAGCGGGGGCGCCCTTGGCAACTATTTTCTTGCCTGCTTCTTCTTGGGCGATGGTTTTCTTAGGTGCCAGGTGCTCCACAAACACTGTGTGCGCGATATCGGCAAGTGGCACAGCCTGCCAGCCGATCATGCGTCCGCACATTACATGAGTTTCGGTACGCACAATAATAGTGGGCTTCAAGAAAGAATAAATGACAAAAAAGGCAACTAGCAGAATAAGCACCAGCACTACCGCAAAGGGTAGTACCGGACGCTTGTAGGCTAGAAAGCCGAGAATGCCTACAGAGAGCAGCAGAGCGGGCAAAGCTGCCATGATTCTGCGAAAGTAAGAGTTAATGCGCGGGTGGTAAATTGCGACCACTTCGCCGTACTTATCGGGTACCTGATGTGCGTGTTCTGCCATAGGTTCATAGTAGCCGTTCAAGCAGGTTCAAACGTATTTATCAGTGCCCGGTGGTGGGAACCTTAGGTGATAGACGGCTCACGTTGAGAACACAATGAATGAACGCTGCCCCTGGCATAGGCTAAGGGGCAGCGTTCATGTATTAGAAGGTTTATGCGTTGACTCCGCGCAAACCCAGAATCAGATCCTGTTCGTCTTCTGGATTGCCGGTGACCACCACGGGGATTCCCCAATCCTGCTGGTAGAGGTGACAGGCGGCGTGATCGGGAATCTCACCACCGGGTTCGCCATCGCAGGCAGCAGCGCGGGCGGTAATATGCAAAACTGCCTCAGTAATTTCGGGGTTAAGCACCAAGGCACGGGTTAGTCCCTGTGACGTTCCAGCGCCCTCAAGAATGAAGTTCTCCGGGGTAGAAGAAATCTTCAACTGGGTAGGGTCGCCCCAGCGGGTATCGAGCTTCTGCCCCTTAGGGGCGGTAAAGCGGGATTCGAAGTTCAAGGTGCCGCCGGTCAAGCGGGTGGAGGGGCGGGTCACCTGCGAGGCGCCCTCATCAACCTGCTGCATCTTCTCAGGGATCGCCACACGAGTCAGCTCATGAGCGTTAGCCTCAACCACAATCAAGCGGGAGCTACCGTCCTCAAGGGTCTCCACCAGAACGTCGGACGGCTCTGCAAGACCCCGAGCTACAGTTCCCAGTTCGCCAGTTGCCGGGTCAAAACGACGAATAGCGCCGTTGTAGGTATCTGCCACCGCAAGAGACCCGTCAGGCAACTGGGTGACGCCCAGGCAGTGCTGCATACGCGCGTCCGCCCGCTGTCCGTCCACAAAACCAAAGTCAAAGAGACCAATGCCCACAGCTGATTCGACCTGCACCGCCCCGTCCGTAAAACTAATACGACGCAGCGCTGAGGTTTCTGAATCTGCTGCCCACAGCGAACCGTCGGTAGCTTCAGCCAAACCTGAGGTTTGAGCGAACCAAGACTCATCGGCAACACCGTCTTTGAGACCTTCAGCGCCGGTACCGGCAAAGACGCGCACCTGGCCGTTGCGCGGATCAAAACTAAAGAGCTGGTGGGTACCTGCCATTGCCACGATGAAGGCATCTGCTTCGCGTGACCACACCAAATCCCAGGGAGAAGAGAGCGATACGGTCAGCGGGTCAGCACCCTCAACAATAAAATTAGAGTCCCCCAAGCGGGCGCTCTCAGCATCAATTAGGCGCTGCACACCGCTACCGGCAAGGGTAGTTACCTCACCGGTAGAAAGATTGACCCCGCGCAGACGATGGTTAACAGAGTCGGCAACCACCAGATCGTAGCCCAGCTGCTCGCGCAGGTTTTCGGGCACGAGGGCAACACCCTGGGGTTCGTTGAAGCGGGCGCTCTCAGCATCTCCGTCAGTGTAGCCCTTGGTAGTACCGCCGATGGTACGCAGGGGGCTGGTGAGGTCTTCAGCGACCTGTACCAGACGGTGACGAGCCGTATCAGTGACCACGAAAGTTTTTTGCCCGTCCCCAAACTCAGCAGGCAGTTCTAGTGCTTTACCGGGGAAAGCGAAGGTGCCTTCAGGCTTGGGACGCGGCACGTAGGGACCATCGCCTCGATGTAGGGTGCCCTTGGCATCGTGTTCTTCAACCAGTTCGCGAACCAGCGATATCAGCCCCTGCACATGCCCTTCACCGGAAAGGTGGGCAACAATGTACCCTTCGGGGTCAAGAACCACCAGGGTCGGCCAAGCGCGGGCGGTGTAAGCCTGCCAGGTCTCTAAGTTAGGGTCGTCCAGAACGGGGTGGGTGATGTCGTAGCGGTCAACGGCGGCAGCGAGCGCGTCCGGGTCTGCTTCGTGTTCAAACTTGGGTGAGTGTACGCCAACGGTCACAAGCACATCAGAAAATTCTTCTTCTAGAGGACGCAGCTCATCGAGCACATGCAGGCAGTTCATGCAGCAGAAGGTCCAGAAATCCAGAATAACGATTTTGCCGCGCAGGCTTTCGAGTGAGAGCTGTTTGCCGCCGGTGTTGAGCCAGTTGCGGCCCACTAGTTCTGAGGCGCGAACGCGCGTTGTTTGTCGGATGTTCTCGGCTGAGTGTGTATTCGACACTGTTGTTCCTTAGAAGCTAGGTGGTGTAAAGGTCTCGGCTGGCGTCACAGCTCGAATGAGCGGGCGCGCAAAAGTATTGCGTTTTAGCCTAACAAGTTAGCGCGGTTGCTGCCTGTTTGTTGCTGTTCGGGTAGCTAATTAGAATCAACGTGACATGTACCCGTAATATTTCGTAGGAATGTCGCGCTGTCTTGGGCGCGAAGGGGTTTTAGTAGGTGAAGGTCGGTGGACACGTTGAGTGGTGAACCTGTCAAAGAGCTGCGCAAGGTCTTAGCGCCGCGCCACCTAGCAATGATTGCAATGGGCGGCGCTATTGGCGCAGGTCTTTTGGTGGGTTCGGGTACAGCTATTGCCGTTGCAGGGCCCGCCGTAATCATCACCTACCTGCTAGCGGGCACGGTGCTCTTTGCCGTCATGCGAATGCTGGGCGAGCTATCATCTCTCTCCCCTGATACCGGTTCTTTTGCGGTCTACGCCCGCACCTACATTGGGCGCTGGGCAGGGTTCTCGGTGGGCTGGCTCTACTGGTGGTTCTGGGCGGTAACAGCCGCCATTGAGGCGACCGCCGCCGCGGTGATTATCAATAGCTGGCTGCCCGCGCTCCCCCAGTGGCTGACAGCCCTCGGGTTCATGGTTGTTTTCACCGGCATCAACCTACTGACGGTGCGCTCCTACGGCGAGGCAGAGTTCTGGTTCTCTTCCATTAAAATTGCCGCCATTGCAGCCGTCATGGTGGTAGGGATGATTGCCTTAGCCGGTGGCTTTTCCGGCTCGGGCGCGTCCTTAGACAATCTGACCAATGATTTTGCACCCAACGGTGCCGCAGGTATTTTCACAGCCCTGCTTGCCGTCATCTTCTCGATGTTCGGCGCCGAGATTGCCACTATTGCAGCCGGTGAATCGACAAACCCGCGCGAAGCTGTGGTGAAGGCAGTAAATTCGGTGGTGTTCCGCATCCTACTGTTTTACGTGGGAGCTGTGGCGATTGTAGTCACGGTGATACCTGCGTCCTCGGTGATTGCCGGTGTCTCGCCTTTCGTCACCTTGCTGGAGCGCCTGCATATCCCCTATGCGTCAGTGGTGCTCAACGTGGTGGTACTGACCGCCCTACTCTCTTGTCTAAACGCCTCTATTTACTCTTCTTCGCGCATAGTATTTGCAATGGGGCAGGGGCAGGACGCGCCGCCCACCTTCACCCGTATTTCTAGTACCGGCGCGCCGTGGGTGGCGGTACTGGTCACCGGTGCTGCCGGTTTTGTGGTGAGTCTGCTGAACTACCTGATGCCGCAGCAGGTGTTTTCATTTTTGGTGAATACAACCGGTGCTACGGGTATTTTTGTGTGGCTGATTATCACGGTCACGCACCTGCGTAGCCGCCGGGTGCTCCTGGCGCAGGGGGTTGATGTTACCCAACGCGCCGATGTGCTGACGGTAAAGTTTTACCCTTGGATCAACTGGCTACTGGTTGTTGCCTTGGGTGCTCTGCTGGTCTTTATGGGTGCAACGCAGGCGCACCGTCAGGAGGTTCTACTCTCATCGGCAGTAGCACTGATGGTGGTAACGGTGGGCTTGGTGCGTAACAAACCCACCCCACCGGTGGTAGGGTCTACCGGCGCGCGTCAGCGTCGTTGAGCTCTTCAAACATGGCGTTGTAGGCTTTGAGCTCGGCATCGTTATCACGGTCAGCCTGACGGTCTAGGCGCTTGGTGAGTTTAGTGTCAGATGATGCCCACTGAATCGCCACAATCACCGCTACGAGCATGGTGGGAATTTCACCCATGCCCCACATAATAGCTCCGCCCAGTTGCTGATCTTCAAGGGCCGAGCCACCCCAGGGGCGTCCCAGATTACCAAACCACGAAGCAAGCAGCAGGCTGTTGCCATGCATAATCGCGATGCCTATAAAGGCGTGATAGCCCAGGGTTGCGATCAGAAGTAAGAGGCGGAAAGGGTAGATGGGGCGGTATGGAATGGGATCAATACCGATAAGCACCAGCACGAAAAGGTAGCCGGTGAGCAGAAAGTGAACCAGCATGAACTCGTGCCCCACGTGGTATCGCATCGAGATGCCGAACATGGGGGTGAAGTACATGAGCACCAGCGAACCGGCAAAGTTAAAGCCAGCAAAGAGCGGGTTGGTGATGACTTTTGACCAGGTGGAGTGTACCAGGCGTAAAATCCATTCGCGAGGGCCGCGGGTGCCATCCTGACGTGGTTGCAGGGCAGTAAGCAAGAGGGTGACGGGGGCGCCCAGCACTAAGAAAGTCGGCACAATCATGGTCAGTGACATGTGCTCAACCATGTGAGCAGAGAAGAGCACTTGAGAGTACACCGCTAAACCGCCGGATGTCGCGTAGAAAAGCAGGGTCAGCCCTACTAACCATGAAGCAAGACGCAGTGGGCTACGTTTGCCGCCGAGAGCTCGCACCCGCGTGTATGCCCACACGTAGACAAAGGCAAGAAAAGCGATGATAGATACCCAGAACCAGTCCAAACGCCACTGGGTAAACCATTCAATCACGTGGGGTTCCGGCGGCATTTCGTAGTTGGTAATAATACGCACCGGGGTTGCATCCACCGGCAACTCATCGCTCTTGGGAGGCGCAGTACGCGAAAGCGCCACCGCCAGACCGCTCGCTGCACCCATAATAATCAGCTCGGCGATAATCGCCTGCCACAGCCCGCGAATACCGCTAGTCTTGCCGCTTTCCATCGCGGGAATCAGGCGTACCCGGTGTGCCACACCGATAGCCCCCAGCATCACGGTGAGTGCCAGTTTCAGAACTACTTGCATTCCGTAATTGCTGGTGAGATCAGCCCAAGAATTCATGCGTAGGCTGGCGTTGATAACGCCCGAGGCCAGCAAAAGCACAAAGCTAAAGAGCGCAACTGTTGAGTAGCGTTTGAGCACAGCAACAACCATCGAGACCCTGCGCGATGCCAGGGTAGAATCGCGACGACCAGCAACGGTGCCAGTACCTGCGTCCGCCCGCGAAATCGTACGGGAAATATAGGCAAGTGTGATGAGTCCGCCCGTCCACAGGCTCATACCCAAAACGTGCAGCCCCAGGGAGTTCACCGCGCCCATGTGGTCGTCACCGCCAGAGGAGTGACCGGTCAGCGCCAAAGTGACGATACCCAGCAAAGAAAGTGCCAGCGTGAGTAGCAGGCTAGTGAGAGAACGCACCGCAAAAGTGAGGCTCGAAACTACCAGAGCAACACCCACCGTAAACGCCTGGGCTTGGCCCGCGGTAATAGTAGTGATGTAGCTGGCAAGTTCTTCGGTATAGGTTTCTGAGGTGTTCACCGCGCGCCCGGAAATTTCGGCGTAGGCGAGCACCAGCTGTGCAATGGAGGTCAACGCCCACACCACTGAGGACGCGGACGCTAGGTTCATGATGGCGCTGAAAGCCGGGTACTGCTCACGCTTAAGGTTGGCTATGCGCTGGTCTTTGGTGTAGGTATGCGCCATGTTGTAGTGAGCTTTGCCCACCGTGTCATCGGTAAAACGCGGCACAATACCTATCGCGAACAAAAGGGATCCAATGAGGGTCGCTAGAGCAGTATTCTGGAACACCTCAACCACAGGCAGCAGCCAGCGTACCGTAGGTCCAGCGTCCGCCAGTTCAGTACCGGCGTTGGCACCGGTGAGTATAAATGAGGCGACCATGAGCATCAGCGCTACAGCGGGGAAAACCCAGATCCAGTGAGGGGCGATTCCGCGCACTGTACCGCTTAGCTGTTTCATGTTTTAACCTTCAAAGAGTTGTTGCCCAATATACTGCCCTGGAGCGCATCCCGGTGGAAGAGCAAAAACTGCCGATCCGATGGGTACCGTCCAAGTGTTAAGCATATCTAGTGTGGCAAGTCTGCGCTGAATGGGTACAAACTGAGCCAGCGGATCCACCTGGTAGGAGCAGAAAATCAGACCCGATTGGGAGATTCCGCCTGCGGTATCACCGTGCTGGGAGATCCCCGAGGCAGCTGCCACGGGCAGGTCATAGTTGTAGGGTCTGCGGAGGATGCGTTCGATATCTTTTTCTGGTGCGGCACGCCTGATGTGGGCGTAGGGAGCAATAACCTCAAAGCCTAATTCATTGACCGCCTCGAGGTCTGCCTTATCGTGCTCATGTTCACCGGTCAAGGGCGCACCGTTAGAGAGTTTGCGTCCCACAGCGTCTTCACGAGCTGGCCTATCTGAGAGGTCCCAAGTGTCTAGATTCATATGAATACGGCGGATTACCAGAGAAGTTCCACCGGGTACCCAAGGGGTGAGTCCCTCAACATTTTCTCCCCACACGTACCGGTCAATCGTGCCGTCTTCTTGTCGGGGGTTCACGGTACCATCAACCTGCCCAAAAAGATTGCGCGGGGTCTCACCGGGTTTTTCACTACCGTGGGCGCGCAGAAAACCATCTTGCACCCACCGCACCGTGACAAAAGGACGCGCGCCTTTGAGTAGGGTGCGCTGGGCGTGTGCGAGGGTCATGCGGTCGTTAGCGCACAGTTGTAGAAGTAGATCCCCGTCATTCCAGGCGTCTTCTAGACGGTCGATTTCATCAAAAGCCGGTAGAGGTTTAAGCCACTGCGGTTTAGCTGCTGGGGCAGCTATGTCAAAGATTTTCTCGCCAAAGCCGAAAGTCACGGTAAGGTTGGCGGCAACGGCGGCAAGCTCGGGTTCTTGGTCGACAAGCGAGGGTTCCCCGGCGCACAGCTTAGCGGCGTCAGCGGTGAGAACCCTCATCAGCCGAATCAGCGCCTGGGTATTGGTGCCCTCACATAAATCCAGAGCGATGAAAACAGCATGAGCCTGGGCAGGAGTATCAATTCCCGCTTGGCGTTTACCGTAGAAGGCAACCCGCGTGTCCACCAGCGGGGTCACCTCGCTCTGAGACTGTTTCTCTTCTTGCTGCCCCGCAGAAGTAGAGCAAGCCGCTGTGGCAAGAGCTACGGCACCTAGCCCAACGCCAACAACCGCCCGACGTGTGGTGGAACGTGATGTAATTGAAGAAGTGAGTGAATCGGGGGTTTGCTCAGCCACAGCTTAACTTAACTCTTCTCGTGAATCTTTACTCTGACTGAGGCAACCAGCTACACATCATCTCAGCAAGGTACAGCCGGTGGCGATTTCAGTCTTTTACTGGGCGCAGATGGGCAGCTCTACCGCCGCGTGATCTGCGTGGTCGTGCCCCTCGTGCTCATCGTCTGCGGAATGTGCTCCGTGAGCCGTATGCTCCATGGCAGCAGCAGAGTGTTCATCACCGGGTGCGTACTCCTCTTGGGCGCCCTGGTAGTCACGCACCGCAAAAGTAAAGTTCTTTGATGACTCCGGGGTTTCAATGGCTACGTCAAGGGTGGACCCGGTGGGTAGTGAGCATCCAAGATCCATAAACATGATGTGAGATCCACCGGGTTCCATAGTGAAAGACTCCCCCGGTTCAATGGTGAAGCCTTCAGGAGCTTCCTTCATAGTAGAAGTGCCGGTGGTGGGATCAATCTCGGTCACGTGCAACTGCACCGTATCGGTAGCCGCACTCGCAGCACCGGTGATAGTAACAGTTTCCTCGCTGGTGTTCGTTAAGGTACCAAAAGCAGCGGTCATACCTTTATCAGCCGCTTTGACCCAACCATCAGCCAGCTCCAGGGGTGCTTCTGCTGAAACAGCGGTGCTACTAGCTGCGTCCGTAGTTGTCTTTGATATTGCCTCCGTATCAGATGCGCTACAACCGGTCAGAGCAAGAAAGCTAAAAGCAACAATAGCTGCCAGGGGGCGATAGTTCACGGTCGTCTTCTTTCGATGAGTTCTATCAACACGTATTAGTTCTTGCGATTCTTCGCCACGACTACGCCCACCATACCAATAGTGGCTAGAGCAGCGAGCGTCATGATTACTATATTGGTTGCATTCAAACCGGTGGCAGTCGAAACATTATCAGTAGTGGCATCTGCGGACGCGCTTTCTTTAGGGGCATCAGAGACGAAAGCCTCTGCTGGGGCAGCTGCCGTGTCGGATGCGCCCTCCCCCACCACAAATTCGTAGGTGCCCTGAATGGGATGACCGTCAGATGACACTACACGCCAGGTGACAGTGTAGGTTTCGTCGGCAGCGGCATCCCCAAGATTAAGGTTCTGTGTAACCTGCTTACCGTTAACCGTAGGCTCTCCTTCAGCTACGCTGTCGCCTACAGAGTTAGTCACCCGCACCTGGTTACCAATATCCATGATTTCACCGCTGTAGGTGAGTTCCAAGGCATCGGGGGCAGTCTCAAGCTCAGCACCGTTTTCAGGGTTTGATGAAATGAGTTCATCGTGTGCGTACGCCGGTGTCAGCGCCCCAGCGCATACCGCCGCGGCAATACCCACTGTTGCTAATACACTTCGCGAGATTGTGGGGGTCATGCTAAGTACAGACTTCATTAATCTCTTCAAATCCTTTGGTAAGTATCGATGAGGGGGCGGCTGCCCAGGTGCTCCTCATTGTAGTAGCTCTTCCTGATAAACAGGTGAGAGAACCCTGCTTCGTTCTCGTCTCTGGCGGAAGCTCTAAAAACACCCGTACAGCGCATCCTCTGATAAAAGAAAAAGTTTGATAGGTATACAAAAGGTCGCTTCATACTAGAAGTATGAAGCGACCTTAGTGTGAGGGGAATCCCTCAATGAGACCTAGAGTGTTTCTTGAAGAATTTACTTCTTTGAAACAGCAGCCTTCAGCTTTGAACCTGCGGTGAGCTTTACACCGTGACCTGCAGGAATCTGAATGGTTTCGCCGGTCTGGGGGTTGCGGCCGGTGCGTGCTGCACGGTCAGTGCGCTCGATTGCCATCCAACCGGGAATGGTGATCTTTTCGCCCTGAGCAACTGAAGACTCGAAAACCTGGAACAGTGCGTCGAGCACACCGTTTACTGCTGCCTGGCTGGTGCCAGCCTTTTCTGCTACCTCTGCGACGAGTTCGCTGCGGTTCTTAGCCATTGATGTCCCTCCTGAGACTAAGTACATGAAGTGAGGTTCACTTGGTTTATGAGAACCTCACCACACAATTTACCAGCTTGACTTGGTGATACCGGGGAGTTCGCCACGGTGTGCCATTTCACGGAAACGCACACGTGAGATGCCGAACTTCTGGAAAGTACCGCGGGGGCGACCATCAATCTGGTCACGGTTGCGAACACGTACCGGTGAAGCGTTGCGGGGAAGCTTCTGCAGGCCGAGGCGTGCTGCTTCACGCTCTTCGGGGGTAGCATTTTCGTCTACGAGGGTCTTTTTCAGTGCTTCGCGCTTTTCAGCGTAGCGAGCAACGATGACCTTGCGCTGCTCATTGCGAGCGATCTTTGACTTCTTAGCCATTGTTTAGCGCTCCTCTCGGAAGTCAACGTGCTGACGCACTACGGGATCGTACTTCTTAAGAACCATACGATCGGGGTTGTTGCGGCGGTTCTTACGGGTAACGTAAGTGTAACCGGTGCCCGCAGTGGACTTGAGCTTGATGATCGGACGTACGTCCTTGCCCTTTGATGCCATAGTTAAATCTTCTCCCCGCGAGCGATAATTTCAGCTACAACTGCGTCAATGCCGCGAGCATCAATAACCTTGATGCCTTTAGCTGACAGGTTGAGAGTTACATTGCGACGAAGTGAGGGTACGTAGTACTTCTTCTTCTGAATGTTCGGATCAAAACGACGCTTGTTGCGACGGTGTGAGTGCGAGATGCTGTGTCCAAAGCCGGGAACAGCTCCGGTCACCTGGCAGACAGCTGCCATAGTAGTCTCCTCCAAATGTTGACGAAATGACGGTGCGCAGTGTGCTCTTTCTCAACCGGTAAGCGGCCGGTTACAGAAGAACAGTGAAGGCGTCCCGCCACCAAGGTAGAGCACCGGGTTATTCTCCAAGGCTAGAGTGTTGAGAACCTCGCAACCCGGGTGAGAGTCCGGATTGGGGCCTGGCCGCGGGAAAAACGGTGAAGCTTTGTTTAGTGGTCGAGAGGTGTTGCCACCACTACGAACAGCCTTAAATACTAGGTAAGTCACGCCCTCGATGCAAGCGCAACAGTCTTAAAATCCTTGACTTTCCGCGGTTTATTACGGGTCAGGGCAACTGTTATGCGTGTATTTAAGGGGGAACAACCTGTTTAAAGGCACTAGATAATTCTAGGTGAAACAGGGTATTTCTGCAAGTCAAACCGGGGTTTTTACGAGCAAAAGCGGGGTGTTTTGCGGCTCTTACCATCAGTAAATTACATACTTGCAATTTAAGATGTGACTTTAACGGCTTAAAGTCAGTTGATGGCTAATCTCTGCCTCTGTTCCCCTTGATTTTAAGATCCAGACACTGCTGACTCACCCGCTAGCTCTCAGCTCGTCCTGCCCTCCAATACCCCATAAAAGAGATGCTCTTTTTATCAATGCCAGCCTCGTTCACACAAATGCGCCGCAAATTACGTACCACTCCAGCCTCACCGGCGATAAAGATGTAGGTGTCACTACCACCCTCGGCAACCTGCCAAAGGTAAGGTTCATCCACTGCGGGAGCATCCTCATCAGCAACTGACGCACCGTTTACGCCTAAGATCGCCCGTAGGGTTTTCTCAAGGAGCTGGCCTCGCTCACCGTGCTGAGCACGCGGCATCCAGTGTAAGGTGAGATTCTCTCGCCCCTGGTTTAGCACAGGGCAGTCAGCGAGTTCCTGGGGTAGCTCTCCCTCGCCCGCTGGCACTTCAATCAACGCATCAAGTGCTACCTGGGGCGGTAGCTCCCTAATAATCGAGAAGGCAGCGGGGGCAGCGGTTTCATCGGCACATATCAGGACGCGCGTAGCGTCTTGCAGGTTCCAGCTGGCCCACAGGCTGGCGGGTTTGCAGGGACCCAAGAAAGAGATACGATCGCCCACCTGTGTGTTCGTTGCCCAGGCAGAACCCGGTCCCATACTACCTGCCTCATCTTGGTGTAGCACGAAATCAATGTCTATCTCAGGTATGTTCTTGTGCTGGTCGATACCCCATCTGGCAGCGCGAACAGTGTAGGTGCGCATCCACCCGCGTTCATGCTCGGGCGCAGACAGCCATTCTTCGCGCCATGAATCGTTCAGACCGATAACTACCGGCTCGCTCTGCCCCGGTGGCGGTATCAGCAGTTTGATGTATCCATCGAGGGTCGCGTTATTGCCGTGATACTGAAAAGCAGAGTAATCATCAAGGAATTCATCGGCAAGGGTGATTCTGACGAAGTGCTCTGAGAGACGCTGCACCCTCGTCACAGTGGCGGTAAACAGAGCGAACTGGGTTGTACCCGTTGTATAGACTCTGCGGTTGCTGCTCATAGGGTGCGCCTTTCGTTGGGAACTCGCGCGTCCGGAACAATAACGGTTGCGCCTGTGCCCACAGGGTCGGATACCGAGGCTTTGAGCCCGAAGATAGTGTGCAAGTTCTCTGCGGTAAGCACCTCAGCCGGGGTTCCCTGACTTTCGATTCTTCCATCGCGCATAGCAACCAGGTGGTGAGCTACCCGCGCGGCGAGGTTGAGTTCGTGTAGCACCATCACCATGGTGGTGCCCCGCTGTTCGTTGAGATCAGCCAACAGGTCAAGAAGTTCCACCTGGTGGGCGAGGTCGAGGTAGGTGGTGGGCTCATCGAGCAATAAAATATCTGTTTCTTGGGCGAGCGCCATCGCAATCCACACACGCTGACGCTGACCGCCTGAGAGGGAGGTAACGGAGCGTTCAGCAAGTTCTATGGTGTGGGTTGCCTCTAATGCCCAGGCCACAGCCGCATCGTCTTCGGCGCTGTGGCGTGCAAAAAGCCCCTGGTAAGGGTAGCGTCCGCGCCCCACAAGATCTGCCACTGTGATGCCGTCTGGTGTAATCGGTGCCTGCGGCAGTAGACCGACTTGACGAGCAAATTCTTTGCTGGGGAAGCTGTGAATATTGATGCCATCAAGAGTGATGTCACCAGATTCTGGTTTGAGCAGGCGGGAGATGCCGCGCAGCAGGGTTGATTTTCCACAGCCGTTGGAGCCGATGATGGCTGTTATTTTGCCGGTAGGAATTTCTAAGCTGAGGTCTTGAACAATGGTTTTGGCACCGTAGCCTAGGTTCACCCGGTTAATGAGAAGGTGGCGAGGTATTGCCTGTTTCATGGTTATGTTTCTTTCTGCGCTTGAACCAGTAGCCAGATCAGTGCCGGTGCGCCTAATGCACCGGTGAGGATTCCCACCGGTAAGGGACCAGAGGGAATATAGTCGGTGGCTATCGCATCAGCCGCGATTACGATGATCGCTCCCGTAAGGGCTGAGGCGAGCAGAGAGTGCCTGCCACCAATGAGTCTGCGCGCAATTGGGCCCGAAACAAATGCAACGAAGGCTATGGGGCCGCTGGCTGCGGTTGCTACTGCTGCCAACAGTACGCCTAAGACGATGAAAGTCCAGCGGGTACGGGCAACGTTCAGCCCCAAGCTGTGGGCGAGGTCTTCCCCCACCGCCACCGCATGCAGACGGGTGTGCAGGGCAAAAACGACGGGCACAATCAGTGCTAGGGCGGCGGCAACGATGCCAATACGGTTCCAGTTAGCTACTGAGAGCGAACCGGTCATCCACAAAGTAGCTGAGGACGCACTTTGTAGACTCATACGCGCCAGCAGGTAGTTGATGATGGCACCTGCAAGAGCTGAAACGCCGATGCCCATGAGAATGAATCGGTTGCCCACATTTGTGCGTCCTGCCGCCAAACCCATGACGCCGACTGCCACCAGAAGTGAGAAACCGATAGCGAAAAGTGAGAGGGTCAGGCCGCTCGCCGCCCAAAAGACGATACCAAGCACAGCACCCAGCGAGGCGCCAGTGCTGATGCCGATGATATCCGGTGAGGCGAGGGGGTTTCGCAGCAGTAGCTGAAAAGTCGCACCGGCTGCACCGAATGCTAGCCCCACTAACAGCCCCAAGACTGCCCTGGGTAGCTTCTCTTCCATAACGATAAACCGGGCACCGCGGGCGTTTTCAAGGGTTCCACCTTGCACGATGGTGAGAAAGTCCCCCGGTGTTACGGTGTAATCCCCCAGGAGCACCCGAGCGAAGAATACCGCGGTGAGTAGTGCTACTAGGGCGGCAATGACACGAGCAGGACGTCTGCCTGCTCGCCTGCGAATATCGCGTACTCGTGCTGCGGGTATAACTGACGAGGCTGGTTCTTTAATCAGTGATGCCATGTTTACAGATCAACTGTCTTGTGAAAGCGGATCAGGTAGAGAAAAACGGGAACACCGATTACTACCATGGTGACGCCCACCGGCACTTCTTCAGGCGGTAGGATGATTCTGCCTACTGTGTCAGCCAGGATCAGCAGGCTGGCACCCAGCACGGCAGAGAGGGGAATAATTTTGCGGTAGTCCGGGCCCACCAGCAAGCGCACAGCGTGGGGAGCCATAAGACCGATAAAGGCAATGGGTCCTGCCATCGATGTTGCGGTGCCACACAGTAAGGTGATGCCGATAAAGATGATGAAGCGTTTAAGGGCAACGTTTTCACCCAGCGAAGCTGCCATGTCATCGCCCAGAGCAAAGCTATTGATAGTGGCGGCGTTGAGCAGCAGTACCAGGGATCCAGCAATCACAAGGAACACGCCGGGGATGTATTCTTCCATTGAAGCACCGGCAACTGTGCCCAGCTGCCACTTACGCAAAGAATCCAGGACATCGCTGAACCGCAGAATAAGAGCCGCGGTGAAAGACCCCAGACCTGCTGAAATTGCCGCGCCCATCAGGGCGAGTTTTACGGGGGTTGCCCCGTCGCGTCCGATCGATGCCAGCGCGTAGACCAATACCGAGGTTACCGCCGCGCCCACGAAGGCAAGCAGGGCAAAAGCTGTGGCTGACTGAATACCTAAGAACACGATGCCAAAGACAACGGCAAAGGCCGCCCCCGAATTTACTCCCAAAATACCGGGGTCACCCAGGGGGTTGCGGGTAACGCCCTGCATACCTGCCCCGGAAAGTGCGAGGGCAGCACCAATGGTAGCGGCCCAACAGGTACGCACCAGACGTTGGTCAATAATTGCGCTTTCAATCTCTGTTACAGGTTGTCCTTGCAAGTAGCTAAGAAATACCCCGGCATCCAGCACTCGAGTACCCAGCAGCATGGAGGCAGCCAGCGTCCCTACACATAAAACCGCAGCGCACAAACTCAGCACCGGGTAGCCTGGGGCGACAAACGCTATTCTCCTCAAGTGCGGTCTAGTTTTCGTTCTCATACATACCCTTAGAAAAGGCCCACCGCCTCACCCTGATCTCTCAGGGGGCAGTGAGCCTTATAAAACTGTGCAGTGTTAGGAAGCGTTGCGAGTGTTTTTGATAGCCTTCGACATACGATCCAGCACGTCGGTCTCGTTCACTGCCCACATCAGTGACAGCGGTGAGGTTGCAGAAAGGGCAAGACCGAAGGTCTTATCGGCTTCAAAGACCACTGCGTCGTTCTTGATTGCGGGCATCTGTGCAAACAAATCGTTGCTCTTAACCTTCTCGATCTCGTCTTCAGTATTCACCCACGCCCAGACAACATCCGCCTCAACCTGATCCATGACCTCAGCTGAGACATTGACAAAGAAGCTGTCAGCAGAACCCTCATTTTCTTTGATGTAAGGAGCTAACTCCATGCCCATGAGACTGAAGAAACGCGGACGCGCGTCTATTGAGGTATAGGCACCGAAAGTGTTCTGTTCGAGGTCAAAAGCGCCAGCGATAAAGGTTGCGCCCTTGAAGTTCTCGTACTCGGCTGCTTTTTGGATAAGAGCTTTTTCGGTGTCTTCAATGAGTTTTGCGGCTTCATTTTCTTTACGCAGCATTTTGCCAGCCATTTCTACGGTCTGCTGCCATGATGCCGCCCATGGTCCTACGCCTTCAGGTGCGGGCACAACGGGGGCAATAGCTGAGAGCTTGTTGTAGATTTCCTGGCTCATATCGCCGTAGGGAGTGAAGATTGCGTCGGGGGCGAGCTTGGCAAGTTCGGTGTAGTTCGGGCCGTCGGTCTCATCGTAGCGGGTGGGTTCTTCTCCACCGAGTTCAGCAAGTTTAGCGTCGAACCAGGGGGTGGAGTTGTTCTCATTGTTACCCCAGGTCACTAAAGGGGCACCTACAGGCACTACGCCGAGGGCTAGTACCGCGTCGGGGTTCTGCCAGTTCTGAACAATGGCGATTTTCTGGGGCACTGCATCGAATGTTGTCTCACCGTAGGCATGCTTGATGGTGTAGCTACCACCCTCAGTTTTTTCCGCTGAAGAAGGCGCTCCGCCGGTAGATCCTGTTGAGCATCCTGCAAACAGGGTTGATGCGACGGTTGCAGCAGCGGCCTTCAAAAAGGTGTTGCGTGAGATGGTGACCATGGGTAGAAAACTCCTCAAAAACGCACAGAAGTGTACTGTATTAAAATTAAGGCAAACCTTACTTACCTATTAGACTACCCTGAGTTCTTCATTTTACCAAGTTTTTTATGACCTAATTCAATCGAGGGATTCCCTAATGCTCCATCCCTGATCGAGCAGTTGCTGCCTGAAGATGGGGGCGGTGGTGTAGGCGAACTGCTTAGAGACATGATTATCGTCCATGTAAACAACCACGTTACCAACCACGGCGGGGCAGAAACCGTCAGGGCAGTATGAGTCCGTGAGATCAACGTGGTAGATGTTCGGCAGACCGCTAAGACCCGCGATTGCTGCGTTGGTGGGAGCCAACTTATTTTCCAGAGGCTCACCACAGCCACTGTAATTCAGCATGTTTTCTTCGTAGCATGTGAACATGTTCTGCACGAAACGGGGGTTATCGCGCAGAGCAATGAAGTTGCCTCCGGCTGCGGTTACCTGGCGAGCGACATTATCCAAACCGCGCACGAACTGCTCATCACCAGATGCGCTGCTGCTACGGGTAGACACGGCCACCACGTTGTCAGGGCGAAGCCCTGCAATAGTTTTGAGCGCTTCAGCGTTGAATTCTTTACAGCTGGGGGTGTTCTCTGGTCCTGCCACCGAGAAACTCTCTGCGGGGATGGTGAAACGACAACCGGGGCGCAGCATCACGATGAGGTTGCTCCCCTGGTTCTCAGCAAATTCACTCACCATGGGCAGGGCGTGGTGGGCATGCGAATCTCCCACCATCACGGTCAGCGGCGCATCAACATCACCACCGTACATAGCTGCCCAGCAGTCACGCTCGCCATCGGAGTTCTCCAGCAAAGGATTGGGGGCAAACCCCGGGTAGATCGAGCTACAGCTACCCTGCAAGGCAATACGCTGCTGGTCCACAGTGTAGGGAATCGGTTCTTCGCGGTAGATTGCATTGGGGTCAGTATTGAGGGCACCGGGGAACATATCAGACCCCGCCATAGCTTCGTATTCGCTACGTGCGTCTGCCCGTTCCTGCACTGCGTAAGCTGATGCGGTGACAGTGCCGCCCACAGCAGCCAGGCAGGCAAGCACTGTTGAGATAGGGCGCGCCCAGGGATTGTTGGTGCGGTACTTCTCAAATTTTGCACGACGAGTGCTAGGGGGGGCAGTACGCGCTTTAGAGTCTTTACCGCCTCGCAGTGGCTGTTCGATGAATCGGTGCAGACACCATGCCAGAGCAACAGAGATCAGAATAATAATGAGACCGTCTAGCCATCCAGCTTGAGTTTTGTTGGCTACCGCTGTGTAGAGAATCAGCAAGGGCCAGTGCACGAGGTAGAGACCGTAAGCTGATTCACCAATCCATAGAAGAGGCTTGGAAGATAATAGGCTATCGACACCAGCTTTAGAGCCGGTATTACCGGCAAGCATGACCAGTGCCGCCGAGAGAATAGGCCACAGTGCCATATACCCAGGAAAGCCCGTTTCAACCGGCAAAATCATGCCGGCTGAGGCCAGCCCAATAACACCGACCCAGCCCATGATAATGCGCAGGGCTTTGGGGGCTTTCCACAGCATGGTCGCCATGGCGATCAGCGTTCCTGCGGCGAACTCCCACAGGCGAGCGCGGGTATCAAAGTAGGCAAAAGTCTGCTGGGTATTCGTGGAGATAACCGACCAGGTCAGAGAGGCGACGAATACTGTGCCGAATACCAGCGCGGTTGAGCCCATCAGGTTGAACCGTAGCTTACGTACCATGAGCGCCACGCTGGCAAAGAGGATGGGCCAGAGGATGAAGATCTGCCCCTGCATTGATAGCGACCAGAAGTGCTGGAAAGGGGTTTTGCGGGTGGCGTCTTGCTGGTAATAGTCAACAGCGTTGAAGGCTAGGTGCCAGTTTTGGTAGTAGAGCAAAGAAGCTTTAGCGTCTTCTACCAGACCCATGTGGCGCGAGAAAGGCAAAATGAGCAAGGACGCTATCAGTGTCAGAATGATGGCGACACCGGCAGCTGGCATCAGGCGCTGGAAGACATGCGCCCAATACTTTACGAGTTGTAGGGGCTTGTGCTCATTGATTTTGCGTAGGGAAGACAGCGAGAGCAAGAAAGCTGATACCAACAAGAAGACATCAACACCGCCTGATACTTTACCGAACCAGACGTGATACATGACTACGAGTAGAACCGCGAGGGCGCGCAGACCTTGAATTTCGGGGCGGAACCCGCGAGTTTCAATATAGGTGCCGAGGGGTTTCTTACTTCGAGACGTTTGTGCTGAAGATGCCATGTGTTTCCTGTGTGCTTTCACTGTACCTCGTGTGAGTCGCAAAGACCCCTAAAAGCGAAAAACCCCGATTCTCGTTTCTCGTGCGAAACGGGAACCAGGATTTCCACCGTGAAAGAGCCCCCTACCGGATTCGAACCGGTGACCCCCTGTTTACAAGACAGGTGCTCTGGCCAGCTGAGCTAAGGAGGCGAGCTTTGCGCCCTCACAATACTACAGAATTTTAGGCTCTCATGCACTATTGCACGCATCACGATATTGTAGTGGAAAGTATTATCTGCCGGGTGGCAATGGCTGCGATAAATTCTTCGTCATGGCTGGCGCAGATGACGTTGCCACCGTGGGCGGTGAATTCTCCGATCAGTGCCAGTAGCCGCTCGGTGTCATAGGCATTGAGGGAGGCACTGGGTTCATCAAGTAGCAGCACTGAGGGCTGAGGCGTTAGAGCGCAGATGGTCGCGAGCATCTGTTGTTGCGAGAGGGTTAGGTCATAGGGGTTGGCGCCCAGTTCTTCACCGAGCCCTGCCGCTTCACACAGGGCGTGTGTGTAGGAGGGGTCAGCTGCGCGTCCTGCCCGCACCTCGTCAGCAACACTGGTGGTGAGTATTTGGTAGCGGGGGTGCTGCGATGCCAAGCTAACACGCTGTACACGTTCGGGCGGACGCAGCGCAGCCACTTCCTGCCCAGTGACAGTGACCTGCCCACCATAGGTGGGGAGTAGACCCGCTAGGGTACGTAGAAGGGTGGTTTTGCCGCTGCCGTTTTCACCGCGTACTACGAGAACCTCCCCATCGCTCGTGGTGAGGCTGATTTTCGTGAGTAGCTGTTGGTGCGGGGACAACCGTTTACTTTGCCCTGAACGGGGGTGGTAGAGGTCTAGGTTTGCTTTCAGCGTGGCTGGTTCAATCTGCCAGGGTACAGTGGGAGTCTCTACGGTTTTCATGGGGGATCCGGTATCAATCACCTCGGTGGCAGTTTCTAGCTCGTCCGCGCCGCAGCGGGTGGGTGTGCTCCACATGATGTCGTGGGGGTAGGTCGAGAAAGCACTCAGTACCTGTTGGCGACCATTCGCGTCCAATCCCTGCAGGGGGTGTTCCAGCAGCAGGGGTGCATCCCCCAGTGCCAGTAGGGCGGCGATGGCTACTCGCTGGGTTTGGCCGCCAGAGAGCTGCAGGGGGTTACGTTCTAATACATCTTCAATGCCCAAAGTACGTGCTGCGGTAAGAACCCGAACTTGCATATCTTCGCGGGCAACCCCGCGGTTCTCCAAGCCAAAAGCTAATTCTTCGGCAACAGTTTCTGCCGCTCCGCTGATATTCGCAGCGGGTGATTCCCCAGCGCGTAGGGCGTGGGGATGGCATTCTAAGAATTCTTGAACGTGTTGAGCGTTGTTATCCCCGCGTAGCAGTATACGTTTCATAGCACCACCGCCGCGCAGATTAGAGCGGACGCGCCCACCAGTACCGCGCGCAGATACTGCTGAGCGCGAGTGTCGACAAAGACCAGGTAGCTGGTGCGCGCCGTTTTATTATCAAGGCCGCGTTGGGCAATTGAGTGGGCACGATCTTCGTGTTCAAGAAGCATGAGGTTCACCAGTGTTCCCAAACTTTTGATTCCGAGGGAAATTCTTTTGAGCAGGGTCGAGTCATCGAGCCCGCGACGAATCTGCCCTTCGCGGATAATGCGGATGTAGCGTCCCAGCAGTGCCGGGGCGTTAAGTGAGGTGACGAGAATATAGACCAACCGTGCCGGGAGCTTCCAGCTGGTCAGTGCCCATCGTAAAGCACCCACGCTGTTGGGTAGGGAGATTAGGGCAATGGCAGCGGCGAAATTGAGGATTTGCAGGGCAAATTGGGCACCGTATGCGATGCCTTCAGCACTGATTGCGAAGCGTATCCAGGGTGCCGGCACCCACTGGGCGTAGATGGTGCCCGCACCGGGGTAGCTAACTGTTTGAATAATAAAGGCGGTGAGGGCAACCGGGCCTACACCCCACAGAACATAACGCAGAAGTTTTGACCCGTGCCCGGTAGCCAGTAGCGGGGTCACCAGTACCACCAGTAAAACTGTTCGTAGCGATAAAGGTAGGGGTAGCAGGGCTAGCGGAGTCGCTGCCAGCCCTGCAACAATCCACGTCTTGGGATTTATACCATTGGTTAGGTTCATGCGCGAGAGAAACGAGCCTTTACGCGCTGGGGAATGCCCAGCCCCAGAAGGAAGACAATGAGGAACACTACGCCCTTATCGATGGCGTCAGAAAGAACAGCTTGCAGGGTGGTTGCTGCAAAGAGTGACTGCCCCGTTGCCTGCAAGGTTGCAACCAGCGAACCGGTGCCAACACCCATGCCACCACCGTATACGTAGGCAGCTACAGGGGCGCCAACAAAGCCCGCGATGATGCCCACTAGGACGCCGCTCATGAGGGTGCGCCACCAGCTGCTAAATACGCCCGCGCGTCCGAGATAGCCAGCTAGTAAACCGATCAGGGCAGCACCGGCTGCAAAAGGAATGGTGGTGGGGTTAATGGTCAGACCCCACGCAAGGTTAGTGACCGCACCTGTGGTTGCACCAGCCGCAGGACCTGCGAGGTAACCAATCAAAACGGTTGCAACGGTATCCATGTACAGGGGAATGGGTGAGAGGCCCACGATTTGCCCCAGCACAATATTGATGGCGGCAGCAAAAGGGATAAGAGCAATGATGGTTAGCGGAATGCGCTTGAGATTACCAATCACCAGCAAGATAGCACCGATCATGTAGCCCGCGACCAGAGGCAAGACGACGGTTCCTGATGATGCTTCCTGCTGACCTCTGTATGAGAAAAGAGTCCACAGGTAGGTTGCAGCCATGAGAAGGGTGCCGATAACGACGAGAACGTTGTCGAGGGTGCTGTGAGTATTACCGAGGCGCGCAGTAGCTGCGTGCCTCTGCCCAGAGGTTGATGTCATTTCTGTGATTTTTCCGTGTGTTGCTTGGCTATGCGGCAAAGGCTGCGCGCACAGTTGAGATGAAGTGGTCAAAAAATTCGGGTGGACGCGTGCCGGTAAGTACCTGCGCGTTTGGTTGGCGTTCCCAGCGCCCCAGCCAGTCCGCGATGGTCTGGCCGCGGGTGAGGGTACCGTCAAGCTCCACATCTATCGTGGTGGAGGTCGCTTGCCCCAGCTTGAGCGCGGTAGTGTCGCCTAAGCGAGCCAGCGCTGAGTTCACCGCCAAAGCGGTCACAAAGGGGTCGTGAACATGGGCGATATACCCCAGTCCGTCCCCTTCGTGGAACTCCATATAAAAACGCAGTGCCTCATTGGCGGCATCAAGGATGCCAGTAGGAGCCTGACCTGCGTCTCCGTGTACCAGCTGCTGTCTGTACTCAGCAGTCATCACGATGCTTTCCGTTGCATCCAGTGGGCAGATAACCGGGTGGTGTTCCAGCCCAGGACGCGAGTAGGCATCTAGAACCCGATGCAAAGCCTCAGGGTCAGAGTGTACGTTCCACTCTGTAGTGGGCATAGTATTGCCTCGGTGGTTGAGAGCCCCGCCCATAATGTGTATGGAACGCAGCTTACGGGGAAGCTCCGGGTCTAGTTCAAGTGCCAAGGCAAGGTTGGTGCTGGGTCCTAGAACCACCGCGTCCACCTCATGCAGGTGAGCGTTGACGGTCTCTACCCATAGGTGCGCTCCCCCACCGTGAGTCTTACCGGTATGTGTATCTTGATCTGGCAAGTGCGCGTACCCGGTACCTTGTGGGCCGTGCGTCTCTGGCGTGGTCGTCAGTACCTGCGCGAGAGGGTTTTCAGCTCCTAGTTCCCAGGGTACATGGGACGCCTCGGTGAGCGTCAAGATCCCCCGCACGTTACGCGCAACCTGCTCCGTGGTGACGTTACCGCCCGATGCGATGATCCCAACGATATCGACCGTCGGGTGCGCCACAGCGTATGTAAGCGCCAGTAGGTCATCAATGCCGGGGTCGCAATCAATCAAGAGCTTCATACGGGACATAGGCACGGGTTTCCTTTGAATTCGAGGAGGGCACGTAAAAGGGCAGCTACTACTACAGGTATTTCACTGTAGTAAGTAGCTGCCCCTACTTACAGATTCAATCTTAACTTATGCCTGCTTAGATTCGATAATGGCGTTAATCCATGCTTCGAAATCTTCAGGTGAGGTGTTGAAGGTCTGACCGTCAGCGTACACGGTGGGGGTTCCTTGGACGCCGTTACCTGCTGTTTCAGTGGTAACAACGTTAACCAGTGGGCGCCACTCATTATTGCCCAGTGCCTCCGAGATATCTGCGCCGTGCTTAGATGCAATCTCCTCGATAATGTTGTCGTTGAGACCGCCCTGACCCTGGTGGCTGAATATTTCAGCCTGATAATCCATGAACTGATCTACGTTCACCTGGTTAGCAACAGCGTACGCCGCGTTGGCGGTGCGTGCGGAATAAGAGGTGGGTGATGAGCGATCGAGGAATGCTACGTTGCGGTATTCCACCGTTACTTTGCCGTCTTTGATGAGGTTCTTTAGCAGTTCATTGTTCTCTTTTTCGAAAGATGCACAGTGAACGCAGTTGTAGTCCTGGAAGACAGTAACGTGTACGGGCTCCCCATTAGCGGACGCCTCTTTTGCAGTAGCAACGCCCATGGGCAACCCGGTATCTGAGTTCTTGATGTCATGTACAGAGCGGGTTTCCATGGTGGCTGCACCTTTTTGGATGCCGTCCGCAGTGAGCACAATTCCACCGTAATCATTTGAGGATTCGGGAATTGAACTGGAATCAGCAATCTGGCTATTGCGGGCATTCACCACGACGATTGCGATCATCGTTACGATTGCTGCTACTACCGCCAGCACGGCAAGCTGCAACCAGCGGCGATTGTTTTTTGCTTTGTTGTTGCGCTGAGCCTGCTTGGCTGCCACCGCGCGGGCTGCGGCACGTGCGTCTTTGGCGGCGGTATCTTGTGAAGCCATGAGTGGTTTCTCTTTCTACGGGCAATTCTTTCGGTATAAGCCTAGCCCATAAATACAGTCAGTGCCATTAGGTTTTTAGTTTCCCCAGAAACTTTTAGTTTACTGCTTCCTACTCTATGTTTAGATTCCATTATCTAAAACCCAGGAGGCGAGATGCCAAGCTCGTTGCGCTCTAAAAGCCGGAAGGAAAGAGTGAGTATCTGCGTGCGGAGGTTGCTGCGCAGCGTAAAGATAGTACCCGGTAAAAGCGATAATTACTAGGTCTATGAGCTCTGATGATGTTGAAGAGAGGACTTCTGAAGACTGGGCGATACGCTCAGGTTTGTAGGTTCCACCGGTTGCAAGTACATCAACGATAACGCTTGCAGCGTCAAAGAAAGCGGCACCTTTGCACGCCCACGGCCAGTCAATAAGTATGCCCTGATTTTCAGGACTAATTAGAAGATTGTCTGCACGTAAGTCGGTGTGTACTAGTTGCTCTCCTGCAAGACTGGGCACAAGGACGCGGTCGATTTTCTCTGCGTATTCTTGGGCTTTTGAGTTAAGCTGACTAAATAGTGAAGCGAGCCCCTGGACGTGAGGATTATTCTCCAGATAATTAAAGTTCTCGAACCTCAAGGGTTGAGCAAGATTTCTCTCCCAGCAACGCATTTCATCAGCCATCGATACCTCTAGAAGATCAAGATTCTCCAGCCCCTTCAAAGGAGTATTGGCGACGATATCCAAAGAGCGCATAGTGGCGCAAATATGGGTATTATTCCACGGTTGATGAGGGTGCTCTCCCCACCTCAATGTCTTCTAGCAATAAAGCAACCCACCCGTCCTGGTCATAGGATGCGATAAGCTGTGAGACAGGTAAGGACGAAGGAAACTTACTGGTAATTCTAATTTCGTTTCGGTGCAACTGCGCCGTTGCAGGATGTTTATCTACTGATACAGCTTTAAGAAAAGCTCTTTGCCCGTTAGCAAGTAGCAACCTGTCTGCTGTGCCTAGACTGAATCCTTGTGCCTGCGAATCAGCTAAGGTGATTTCACTATTGAGCGTCTGAGCTGCCCACCTCTGCACCTCTATAGGAAGCTCACACCAAACAACCCCCTAACTATTCAAGCCCCATAAAAAGAAACCCACACACCCAAAAACCCTTAAACAAGAAAAGCCCCACCACCCAAACAACGAAACATAATTATCCAGTTTACCGGGAAACTTACAACCCAACATTAAACGAAAAAGGAGCCCGAGCCACAGCCCAAACTCCTCCATCAAACAAAAAACCCGCGGTGACCTACTCTCCCACACCCTAACAAGTGCAGTACCATCAGCGCAAAAAGCCTTAACTACTGGGTTCGGAATGGAACCAGGTATTTTACTCTCGCCAAAACCACGGAAAACCAAACAACACACACCCCACCAACAAACAAGAGGCGGGGCACACGCCGGGGTTATTACCCAAAAACCATACAGTGGACACGTCAACAACAAAAACAATACTCACATACTCATGCCACCACAAAAAGTGATAAACAGTAAGCCTTCGACCTATTAGTACCAGTCAACTCCACACCTCTTCAGTCGGCGCTTCCATACCTGGCCTATCAACCCCATCATCTATAGGGAGTCTCACACACAAAAAGTGCAAGGAAATCTCATCTCAAAACAGGCTTCCCACTTAGATGCTTTCAGCGGTTATCCCTCCCGAACGTAGCCAATCAGCCATGCACCTGGCGGTACAACTGACATACCAGAGGTTCGTCCGTCCCGGTCCTCTCGTACTAAGGACAGCCTTTCTCAAATTTCCAACGCACGCAGCGGATAGGGACCGAACTGTCTCACGACGTTCTGAACCCAGCTCGCGTACCGCTTTAATGGGCGAACAGCCCAACCCTTGGGACCAACTCCAGCCCCAGGATGCGACGAGCCGACATCGAGGTGCCAAACCATGCCGTCGATATGGACTCTTGGGCAAGATCAGCCTGTTATCCCCGAGGTACCTTTTATCCGTTGAGCGACGGCCATTCCACAATGAACCGCCGGATCACTAGTCCCGACTTTCGTCCCTGCTCGACCTGCCAGTCTCACAGTCAAGCTCCCTTGTGCACTTACACTCAACACCTGATTGCCAACCAGGCTGAGGGAACCTTTGGGCGCCTCCGTTACTCTTTAGGAGGCAACCGCCCCAGTTAAACTACCCATCAGGCACTGTCCCTGAACCAGATCATGGCCCGAAGTTAGATATCCAGAATGACCAGAGTGGTATTTCAACAACGACTCCACACAAACTAGCGTCCATGCTTCACAGTCTCCCACCTATCCTACACAAGCCACACCAAACACCAATACCAAACTATAGTAAAGGTCACGGGGTCTTTCCGTCCTGCTGCGCGTAACGAGCATCTTTACTCGTACTGCAATTTCGCCGAGTTCATGGTTGAGACAGTAGGGAAGTCGTTACTCCATTCGTGCAGGTCGGAACTTACCCGACAAGGAATTTCGCTACCTTAGGATGGTTATAGTTACCACCGCCGTTTACTGGGGCTTAAATTCTCAGCTTCGACCACAAAGATCTAACCAATCCTCTTAACCTTCCAGCACCGGGCAGGAGTCAGTCCGTATACATCGTCTTACGACTTCGCACGGACCTGTGTTTTTGATAAACAGTCGCTTCCCCCTGGTCTCTGCGACCCATACACGCTCCCCACCGCAAGGGCAGTTCACGCTCAAGGTCCCCCTTCTCCCGAAGTTACGGGGGCATTTTGCCGAGTTCCTTAACCATGATTCTCTCGATCGCCTTAGTATTCTCTACCTGATCACCTGTGTCGGTTTAGGGTACGGGCAACTAGAACCTCACGCCGATGCTTTTCTCGACAGCATAGGATCACCAAATCCCCCACAAACGGGGTCCCATCACACCTCAGGCAAACACGGCCGCATTTAACAAACCGATACCCTACATGCTTAGACCACGACAACCATCGCGTGGCTTGGCTACCTTCCTGCGTCACACCTGTTAATACGCTTACCGCCACTGCTCGGATCCTACAACCCGCAGTAAGCTCCACACCAATCATAAAACCAGTGCAGTTACAAACCACATCGCATAGTTAGCATCACAGTCTTAGTATGGACGGTCCTTCGTCGGTACGGGAATATCAACCCGTTATCCATCGACTACGCCTGTCGGCCTCGCCTTAGGCCCCGACTAACCCAGGGCAGATTAGCTTGACCCTGGAACCCTTGATCATCCGGCGCACGGGTTTCCCACCCGTGATTCGCTACTCATGCCTGCATTCTCACTCGCATACCCTCCACCACTAGTTCACACCGCAGCTTCACTGGATACACGACGCTCCCCTACCCAACACACTCCACAAATGAAGCACATTGCCATAACTTCGGTGGTGTACTTGAGCCCCGCTACATTATCGGCGCGGAATCACTTGACCAGTGAGCTATTACGCACTCTTTCAAGGATGGCTGCTTCTAAGCCAACCTCCTGGTTGTCTAAGCAACTCCACATCCTTTCCCACTTAGCACACGCTTAGGGACCTTAGTTGATGGTCTGGGCTGTTTCCCTCTCGACAATGAAGCTTATCCCCCACTGTCTCACTGCTACACTCTCACTTACCGGCATTCGGAGTTTGGCTGACGTCAGTAACCCTGTGGGGCCCATCGGCCATCCAGTAGCTCTACCTCCGGCAAGAAACATGTAACGCTGCACCTAAATGCATTTCGGGGAGAACCAGCTATCACAGAGTTTGATTGGCCTTTCACCCCTATCCACAGCTCATCCCCTCCATTTTCAACTGAAGTGGGTTCGGTCCTCCACCACGTCTTACCGTAGCTTCAACCTGGCCATGGATAGATCACTCCGCTTCGGGTCTAGATCCTGCCACTCAAACGCCCTATTCAGACTCGCTTTCGCTACGGCTACCCCACACGGGTTAACCTCGCGACAGAACACTAACTCGCAGGCTCATTCTTCAAAAGGCACGCTGTCACCCCAAAAGGCTCCAACGGCTTGTAAGCACACGGTTTCAGGTACTATTTCACTCCCCTCCCGGGGTACTTTTCACCATTCCCTCACGGTACTTATCCGCTATCGGTCATCAGGAAGTATTTAGACTTACCAGGTGGTCCTGGCAGATTCACACGAGATTCCACGAGCCCCGTGCTACTCGGGTGGTCACACAAGCGGCGTGTCACATTTCAGGTACAGGACTCTCACCCTCTCCGGCCGTCCATTCCAAGACGTTCCCCTACACAACACAACATCACTACACTAGCCAGTTAGAACTAGAACGGTAACTCCCACAACCCCCATGATGCAACGCCTAACCGCTATCACACACCACAGGTTTAGTCTCATCCGCTTTCGCTCGCCACTACTCACAGAATCATTAGTTATTTTCTCTTCCAGCAGGTACTGAGATGTTTCACTTCCCCGCGTTCCCCCCAACCAGCCTATACATTCAACTGGCGGTAACTCACATCACTGCAAGCCGGGTTTCCCCATTCGGAAATCCTGGAATCAACGCCCTGTTATCGGCTCCCCCAGGCTTATCGCAGATTCACACGTCCTTCATCGGCTCCTGATGCCAAGGCATCCACCGTGTGCCCTTAATAACTTACAAAACACACAAATAATCAAAGAATAAAATCTAAGTTGTTACAAAATCATGAAAACAATAACAGAACAAACAAACACCCAAAAGCGCCCATTCGCTCACAGTTTCCAGAAGATGCTCGCGTCCACTATACAGTTCTCAAACAACAACCCACACACACAACAAACACACCAAAACAGCATATCCACCATGCGCCAGGCACAACAACAGAGACAACAAACCAAAGCTTGCTACCTCAAAACCCAACAGTATACCTTGAAAACACCACAACCAAGCAATGCCAAAAACAATGACGATATTCCACCCATGAGCAAACCCAGTGTCCAACACTCGCGGACAAACCAGGCTCAACCAATAAATGTTGAAGCTCCTTAGAAAGGAGGTGATCCAGCCGCACCTTCCGGTACGGCTACCTTGTTACGACTTAGTCCCAATCGCCAGTCCCACCTTCGACGACTCCCCCCACAAAAAGCGGTTAGGCCATCGGCTTCGGGTGTTACCAACTTTCGTGACTTGACGGGCGGTGTGTACAAGGCCCGGGAACGTATTCACCGCAGCGTTGCTGATCTGCGATTACTAGCGACTCCGACTTCATGGGGTCGAGTTGCAGACCCCAATCCGAACTGAGACCGGCTTTTTGGGATTAGCTCAACCTCACAGTATCGCAACCCATTGTACCGGCCATTGTAGCATGCGTGAAGCCCAAGACATAAGGGGCATGATGATTTGACGTCATCCCCACCTTCCTCCGAGTTGACCCCGGCAGTCTCCTATGAGTCCCCACCATCACGTGCTGGCAACATAGAACGAGGGTTGCGCTCGTTGCGGGACTTAACCCAACATCTCACGACACGAGCTGACGACAACCATGCACCACCTGTACACCAGCCCAAAAAGGGAAACCCTATCTCTAGAGCGATCCAGCGTATGTCAAGCCTTGGTAAGGTTCTTCGCGTTGCATCGAATTAATCCGCATGCTCCGCCGCTTGTGCGGGCCCCCGTCAATTTCTTTGAGTTTTAGCCTTGCGACCGTACTCCCCAGGCGGGGCACTTAATGCGTTAGCTACGGCGCGGAAAACGTGGAATGTCCCCCACACCTAGTGCCCAACGTTTACGGCATGGACTACCAGGGTATCTAATCCTGTTCGCTCCCCATGCTTTCGCTTCTCAGCGTCAGTTACAGCCCAGAGACCTGCCTTCGCCATCGGTGTTCCTCCTGATATCTGCGCATTCCACCGCTACACCAGGAATTCCAGTCTCCCCTACTGCACTCTAGTTAGCCCGTACCCACTGCACACCCGGAGTTAAGCCCCGGGCTTTCACAGCAGACGCGACAAACCGCCTACAAGCTCTTTACGCCCAATAATTCCGGACAACGCTCGCGCCCTACGTATTACCGCGGCTGCTGGCACGTAGTTAGCCGGCGCTTCTTCTGCAGGTACCGTCACTTTCGCTTCTCCCCTGCTGAAAGAGGTTTACAACCCGAAGGCCGTCATCCCTCACGCGGCGTCGCTGCATCAGGCTTGCGCCCATTGTGCAATATTCCCCACTGCTGCCTCCCGTAGGAGTCTGGGCCGTGTCTCAGTCCCAGTGTGGCCGGTCACCCTCTCAGGCCGGCTACCCGTCGTCGCCTTGGTGAGCCATTACCCCACCAACAAGCTGATAGGCCGTGAGCCCATCTAAAACCAGTACAAACCCTTTCCACCAAAAACCATGCGGTTCCCAGTCATATCCGGTATTAGACCCAGTTTCCCAGGCTTATCCCAGAGTCAAAGGCAGGTTACTCACGTATTACTCACCCGTTCGCCACTAATCAACCCGGTGCAAGCACCAAGCATCATCGTTCGACTTGCATGTGTTAAGCACGCCGCCAGCGTTCGTCCTGAGCCAGAATCAAACTCTCCGTTAAAAAACAAAAAAGAATGATAACTGTTATAGCTCAAAAATAAACAAAACCATCCCATACTCCACAAAACGGAAGCACCCGCCGTGCTTAATGACGGAACAAACACCACAAACATAGTGCTCGAGAGATGATCATAACTGTCATATTGAAAACCAAAAGTTATCAAAATAATAAATAAATTGGTATCAATCAAAGTTTTTATAAATCAAAGCACACTATTGAGTTCTCAAGCAACAAACCACCCCAACACTCACCCCACACCAACCGGCGCAAGAAGCTCGCATTGAGCAGTCAATTCTCTTATTTCAGCTACCCACCGCAGCAGGCAACCATTCAAGCTTACCAGAAGCATTTCCACACCGCAACACGAAACAACATGTTCCACATCACAACCACGCATGAGCACATCCCAGCAACCACCACAACAGGCAACCACACAAAACCAAGCACACACGCACCAGAAACACCCTATAAAACTCTCAAAACCACCGCCCGACTAGGCACTTCATACAGCACCCCGCCACGACGACTCAAACAACTATACGCACCCAAAACACACCCCCGCAACCAACAAACCATAGACGCAGATTACTTACACACCTGTCATTAGAACAAACACCCAAGCCACAACCACTTTAAGGAAAAGAAAACTTTTTCAAAAAAGTTCCAGAACCAGAGTATTGACACTAACCAAAAACAAATTTTAGTGGTGCAGGTTATAGGCTTGCCTCACTTGCCGACAAAAAGAGCTGGTGGGCTCACCCCCTCGAGGTAAGCCCACCAGCTCTCAATCTATTTACTTGCTCTGCGCGCGACGACGGGAAACCTCATAGAGGCTAATACCCACTGCCATCGAAGCATTCAAAGACTCCATCGCTGAGTCGATTGGAATCGAAACAATCTGATCGCAGTTCTCAGTCACCAGACGGGAAAGTCCCTTACCCTCAGAACCCACCACAATCATCAGCGGCTCAGACGCCAATTCAAGCTGCGGCAAATCAATATCGCCACCACCGTCAAGACCAACAACAAAGATACCTGAATCTTTAGCCTGCTGAATCACGCGAGTCAGGTTAGTTGCCTTTGCCACGGGAATACGCGCTGCAGCACCGGAAGAAGTCTTCCACGCTGAAGCGGTAACACCCGCTGAACGACGCTCAGGAACAATCACGCCATCACCACTAAAAGCTGAAACGCTACGGATAATAGCGCCCAGGTTACGAGGGTCAGTAATGCCATCAAGGGCAACAAACAGCGGCGGAGTTTCCATCTGGCGGTTATGCCAACGATCCATGACATCGAGAACCAAGTTGCCAGCGTCCGGGTACTTGTACGGAGGAATCTGCAAAGCAACGCCCTGGTGTACAGCACCTTCAGTCAAACGTTCAAGCTCACCACGAGAGATTTCGAGCATGGGCAGACCAGACTTATTAGCCTCGGTCATGATGTCGCGGACGCGATCATCAACCTCAATACGGCTCATCACAAACAGGTGCTTAGCGGGAATACCAGTCTGCAAAGCCTCAAGCACCGAGTTACGACCGGTAACCAGCTCTTCAGAGGTACGCTTACCACCAAGACGAGGACGGCTGGTGCGCTGAGTACCAGTTGCCTTACGACGCTCAGCAGCCTGCTTCATCTTATGCGCCTTATGGTAGACGCGGTCCTCAGCTTTGGGAGTGGGTCCCTTACCCTCTAGAGACTTACGACCGTGACCACCGGTGCCCTTAGTAGGACCCTTCTTTTTGGTGGTCGCACCGGGGCGATTACCAGCTTTAGCCATCTATAAAACCTTTACTTTCCTAGCCCAACGCAGCGTCTAAGGCTGTGTGGACCCCTTGATACAGATAAATCTGTATCCATACTACGCACACGAACCCTAAGAAACCGACCAAGTAGAGCCAGTTGCGGAGTCCTTAACCGTCACACCCGCAGCAGCCAGCGAGTCGCGAATCTGATCAGCGCGTGCCCAATCTTTCTCAGCGCGGGCAGTCGCACGCGCTTCAATCAAAGACCGCACCAGAGAATCGAGGGCAGCATGCTCAGCATTTGATGCGTTGCCTCCACCAATATTCATCAGCGGCAACAAGCCTAAGACCTTCACCATCGCGTATACCTGCGAGGCTATCTCAGCTACATCGCCACTTTTTGCAAGCAAGGAGTTACCGGCGCGAACAGATTCGTGAAGTACCGCCAGTGCCTGGGGAATGTTTAGATCATCGTCCATTGCATCGGCAAAAGCAACAGGTACCTGCGCATCCGGACGGTGGAACTCGACGGTAGCTGCTACAAACGCTTCAATGCGCTCCACCGACTTGGTAGCTTCAGCCAAAGAGGTGGGACTGTAATCCAGAACCGAACGGTAATGTGCCTGCCCCAGGTAGTAGCGCACCGCCAGAGAACGCGCCTCCTCAAGCATTTGAGACGGGGAAACAGTATTGCCAATTGACTTGGACATCTTTTCGCCCTCGAAAGTCACTAAGCCATTGTGCAACCAAAGGTTAGCGAACCCGTAGCCAGCGGCGGTGGACTGCGCCATCTCGTTTTCGTGGTGTGGGAAGCGAAGGTCAAGCCCTCCACCGTGAATATCAAACGTTTCACCCAGGTACTTGCCCGCCATCGCCGAGCATTCCAGGTGCCAACCGGGGCGACCGCGCCCCCAAGGAGAATCCCACGAAGCGGTCAGAGGCTCCCCCTCTTTGTAGCCCTTCCACAGGGCAAAGTCGCGGGGATCGCGCTTACCACGGGGGTCAGCATCGGGGGCCTCCTGCATATCATCAACCCTCTGGTGAGTCAGCGAGCCGTACTCGTTCCAGGAACGAACATCAAAGTAAACATCACCAGAATCATCGAGCGCAGGATAAGCATGACCTCGGTCGATGAGACGCTGAATCAGAGCGAACATCTCGGGAATATGACCGGTTGCTCGCGGCTCATAAGTGGGCGGTTCGATAGCTAGTGCCTCGTAAGCACCCGCAAAAACCTTTTCAAAACGGTAGGCAAGTGCCCACCACTCTTCGTTGGGGTGTTCCCCCTCATAACCGGACTGCTTGGACGCTGCCGAATTGACCAGAATCTTATCGTCAATATCGGTCACGTTACGAACCGTAGTGACCTTGAAACCCCGGTAGTTCAACCAGCGCGATAGCTGATCAAAAACCAAACCGGAGCGCACATGCCCAATGTGGGGTGCGCCCTGAACCGTTGCACCGCAGTAGTACAGCCGTGCCTCACCGGGGTGAACCGGGGCAAAATCGCGAACAGAAGCTGTCTTGGAGTCATAAAAACGTAGAGTCACAACCTCAAGTTTACGCGGGTCTGCGAGCAATACGCATCTTTAGATGACGTTCATATGACGCTGTGTACACACGCAGTGATAGCTCACTATCTGCTAGGGACAGTGCGCGCTTACAAGAGCTGCTTACAAGTCTAAATTTTTTCGATAGACCAGCGCCGTTGCAATCGCTGCTACACCTTCACCTCGCCCGGTGAGTCCCAACCCATCAGTGGTGGTCGCGGTAACAGTGACAGGGGCAACCGCAGCCTCGCTCAGCACACGGTTAGCTTCTTCACGGCGCGGTAAGAACTTCGGTTTGTTGCCCACCAGCTGCACAGCAATATTGCCAATTTCGAAGCCGGCAGCACGCACAATCTCTGCCGCCTCTGAAAGAATACGGACGCCAGAAGCCCCCGCCATATCGGGACGATCCACTCCAAAATTTGAGCCCAAATCGCCAGTTCCAGAAGCAGAAAAGAGAGCATCCGCTGCGGCGTGAGCCACGACGTCCCCATCAGAGTGCCCCGACAGCCCGGTATGCCCCTGCCATTCAAGACCAGCTATCCACAGCGGCGTTGTTTCATCAGCATCAAAAGCATGAACGTCAGTGGCGATTCCTACCAGAGGTAACAGCATGATAATCCTTTACAGATAGTTATCTTCTTGCAGGACGCGCGCCAGCGCTAAATCCAGCGGAGTTGTAATTTTGAAAGCATGCGGGTGACCGGCAACCGCGAGCACCGGAATGTTCAGGGTTTCAGCCAACATCGCATCATCTGTAATAGCCTCAGCCGTTACAGGGTCAAGATTTTTAACCTCTCGGTGAGCCTGCCGCAAAGTAGCAAGATCAAAGCCCTGAGGGGTTTGTACAGCCCGCAGCTGCGATCGTGCAGGAGTTCCGGTTACCAGCCCAGATGCGTCCACCGTTTTGATAGTATCGACCACCGTAAGCGCAGGAATTACCGCTTGCTGACCAGCTGCAAGAGCTCGGATAACAGCATGGAACACCTGCGGCGGAGTAAAGCAACGGGCTGCATCATGTACTAGGACGCCAGTGATAGGAGCATCATCGAACCCTGCTTGCACTGGTGCGTCCTCAAGGGCAACCAAAGCAGAAGTCACCGACTCAGCACGGGTGTTCCCGCCCTCAACCGCGAGCGCACCAAAACGCGCGCAAATATCACGCATCTGAGTATCGCCCACCGGCACGGTAACTACCAGACGCGTAGCAACACCAGATGTCACCGCACCTTCAAGTGCCCACTCCAGCAGGGTTTTACCCGCTATCTCAACTAGAGCTTTAGGAACTCCCATACCTAAACGGGAACCAGACCCTGCTGCGGCAATAACAACGGCGAATACCGGTCTCTGCAAGGAGCCAGTATTCGCCGTTTCAAAAATCTTTGTTTCACTCACATGTGGAGCATACAGGATTTAGACGTCTTCGAGAATCTTATCGAGTTCTGCTTCAGCAGCCTCTTCTTCGATGTCTTTAGCCAACGCCACTTCTGAGGAAAGAATCTGACGAGCCTTCGCCAGCATGCGCTTCTCGCCTGCCGACAGACCGCGGTCGTTCTCGCGTCGCCACAAATCACGTACCACTTCAGCAACCTTCAGTACATCACCTGATGCCAGCTTTTCAACGTTAGCCTTGTAACGGCGAGACCAGTTAGCTGCCTCTTCGGTGTCTACAGCCTGCAGAACATCAATGACTTCTTGCAGTCCTGTTTCATCGACAACGTCGCGCATACCGACCATGTCCACGTTCTCAGCGGGTACCTCAATCACGAGGTCGCCCTGAGCGACCTTAAGTTTCAGGTACATTTTTTCTTCGCCGCGGATAGTGCGCATCTTGATTTCTTCGATGGTAGCAGCACCGTGGTGAGGATATACGACTGTTTCGCCAACCTCAAAAAGCATATGGATAAACCCCTTTCAGCCTACCCATTCTAACACGACCGCCCCACCCCCACTCGGGGGAGCCCCAAGGTACCTGTGGAAGCCTCTAGTAACACATCGTTGAGAAGGGGACGTTTTGTCAATAAAACCGGTAGAATTATGAAAGACACATAACCCATGCTTGTCTTTGGCGCGCTCTGCACCCCAGATTTGATACCTCAGCAGTATCTTAAGGAGCACCAAAGATGTTTGCTTCACACCATATTCTTGAGGAGTACACACCGTGAAGAACGCTGCTTCAAAGACCGTCAGGCGCGCAGGCGCAACCGTTGCCCTTGCAGGGGCTCTTCTGGCAACCACCGGCTGCGGTTACATTTACGAACAGCCCACCACATTCATGTATGACGCCAGCGATGGAGTCTCATTCACCATGTTCCCCAAGGGGCAGCGCGTTGATGTTCGCAACATCATGGTCATTTCAGCAGGTAAGGATCAGCCCGGACGCGTTCTAGGCACCGTTTACAACCTGGGGGAAGAAGACCAGACTGTCTCATTTAAGATGGGCGATCAGAGCTTCGATGTTAAGGTGCCTGCAGGTCAGCACGTTATTCTCGATGACGATGCCAACGAAATCGTTGTAGATAATGTCAGCGTTCACCCCGGTGAAATGATCCAGGGTTCTCAGGCGATGATCGGTGAAACCACCGAGGCATTCAACATGCCCATTCTCGATGGAACCCTCGAAGAGTACGAGCCCTACATTCCCAACGCTGCGTCCTCTACTACCGAGGGTCAGTTCGAGTCAGAGCCCAACACTAAAGAAGACGCTGCTGTTGCACCCGCAACTGCGTCCCCTCGTTCATAGGGTCTCAGCAACTCAGAAATTTTATACAAACGGGAGCACCAGTAATGTGGTGCTCCCGTTTTTGTGCCAATTTTAGAAAATCATGTGCAGCGCAACCACCTCCTTGGGGCTAGACCAAACCCCGGCTGACATGAAACGATGAAACAATAGTATTCATTCGCTCTTGCTCAAGGAAGTGCATCATGAACGATTCGGTACAAACCCCGCTCAATATTGACCCTGACTGGTGGCGTCAAGCTGTGGTCTACCAGATTTACCCCCGCTCATTTTCCGATCAGGACGGCAACGGCATCGGGGATCTGGTGGGTATCACCTTGAAGGTTCCCTATCTTAAAGAACTGGGAGTAGATGCCGCTTGGCTCTCACCTTTCTACCCTTCAGCCCTTGCCGATGGCGGCTACGATGTTGATGATTACCGCGATGTAGACCCCAAAATCGGCACCCTTGAAGACTTCGATGTTATGGCGAAAACCTTGCACGATGCAGGTATCAAGCTGATTGTCGATATCGTTCCCAACCATTCTTCTGACCGTCACGAATGGTTTATTGAAGCGCTAAATTCACCCAAGGGGTCAGCGGCACGTGATCGCTATATCTTCCGCGACGGCACCGGAACCAACGGTGAGAACCCACCCACCGACTGGGTGTCAGTTTTCGGCGGACGCGCCTGGGAACCGGTAGGCGACGGACAATGGTACCTGCACATCTTCGCGCCCGAACAGCCCGATCTCAACTGGGAAAACTCCGAGGTACACGAAGACTTTAAAAAGACACTACGCTTCTGGTCTGACCGCGGAGTCGATGGTTTCCGCGTCGATGTTGCCCACGGAATGGCGAAAGACCTTACCGAACCGCTACCCAGTGAAGCGCAACTGCAGGAAATCCCCAAAGAGGGAAACCACCCTATCTGGGACCGCGACGAGGTACACAATATTTTCGAAGAGTGGCGCGAAGTGCTCAACGAATATGCCCCGCCCCGCACCGCCGTTGCCGAAGCATGGGTAGAAACCCACCGACGTCCGGCTTACGCCCGTTCAACCGGTCTGGGGCAAGCATTTAACTTCGATTTGCTCTCTTCACGCTTCAACGCTCAGGAGTTCCGCGATATTGTTGCCCTCAACCTAGAACTTGCCAAGAAGTCTGGCTCATCTAGCACCTGGGTACTGTCCAACCACGACGTGGTACGCCATGCCACCCGCTACGGTTTGCCCATTGACGCTGAGAAAACCAATGAGCAGGTAGGACGCGAATGGCTACTCGCCGGCGGACCAGAGGATCAGCTCGATCGGGAACTGGGCGCGCGACGTGCCCGCGCTGCAACTCTCTTTGAGCTGGCGCTGCCGGGCTCAGCCTACCTCTACCAGGGCGAAGAACTTGGCTTACACGAGGTCGCTGATATCAGCGATGACCAGCGCCAAGACCCCACCTTCTTCCGCTCCCCCGGCATCAATATTGGTCGTGACGGTTGTCGCGTCCCGCTGCCCTGGGAGGCACTCGGTGATGCGTTCGGCTTTAGTGATGCAAAACCCCACCTGCCGCAACCCCACTGGTTTGCCCAGTACGCAGCTGATATTCAGGACGCCGACCCCACCTCAACCCTGAACCTCTACCGCGCAGCTTTGCGCCTGCGCACAGAACTTCAGACCGATGAAGAACTTGAGTGGCTAGAAACCGGCAATGACAAGGTGCTTGCCTTCCGCCGTCCCAACGGCTGGGTGAACATCACCAACTTCGCTACCTTCGATGTAAAGATTCCGGAGGAACTGACCGAGGGAGAATTCCTGCTAGCTTCGGTACCTTTTGACGGTGAAAAGCTGCCCGGCTCCACGAGCGTCTGGTTCAAGCAGGACTAGGTTCTGGGCTCCTAGACAAAAAGTACCGTCTTGTGCTGTTTGTACCGCGACAATAAAGGTACAAACAGCATAAGGCGATGCTTTTTCAAACAGCTTTTTTAGAGCGCGTAGAAGCCCTCATCACCAAAGAGAAACAAGAACTAGCGCAGGATCCAGAAGAAGAACTCAACGAGCTCACCGCCATTCTGATGGACCGCGGGTTCACCGCAAAAACCGCGCGCACCGTAGCTCTTGAACTCACCGAAAAAGGACGCCTTGCACGCCCACCTAGACTTCAAACTCGGTATCGACGCGGACGACATTCCCTCCCCTGAACGGCAGCATTCGCCTCGGCGGGATCCTTCCTCATGGGTGCGCTACTGCCAACCCTGCTGATTCTGCTGCTATTGGTTTCTATCCGTATTCCGGCAACCTGCGTTGGTGTGCTGGTAACGCTGGCTATTACCGGCACTCTGGGCGCTAAATGGGACGGCTCACCCAAGTACGGCGGGGCAGCCCTACTCATGGTTATCGGCGGTGCGCTAGCATTATAGCGGTTACCTACGGAATCGGTCTGCTACTGGGAGTTTCAGTAGCCTAAGCAGGCTGTATAGGGTCATGAAAAAGCCGCCCGCACCCCAACATAGGGACGCGAGCGGCTCTCTGATGTTGCCGGATGTAACCTTTGGTGGATTTTCCACCGAAATTTTCAAAATAACGGTGGAAAATACACCAAACTTCAGAGGTTCAGCATCTTCTCAAGATCAGTAATCTCTACAGCAGCAGGAAACTGATTCCTCTTCTCAACCTCAACAAAATCAGGAATAGTCGAATGCTTCTCAAGCTCACCAGTATCTAGATTAAACCGATAAATATCAGCATCCTTACCCTTCCAAAATTTAATCTGGAAAAGATAGTTATCTTTAAACTCTAAGAAACCAGGATCAGAACTAGCATCATAGTCAGCAAGCTCAAACATCTTAGTATTATGAGCAGTTTCCAAATCTGTTTTAATGACGTCACCGCTACCGGAGACCCACCAGAGGTCATTTTTATAAACATATTTGCTTATAAATGCTGGATTCCACATTTCATCATTAATGCGAGTGGACCAATCGCCAGTAATTTCTTTTTCGAAAAATTCGCCAGTCCCGATATCATAAGAAACTAATGATGACCCCTCATAGTCCTGCGGTCCTCCTCCCATTGGGGATGTAATTTCAGATTTAAAATTATCAACAATATGATATAGTTTTTTATCTTTACACACTAAATCATTGTCATCCGAATGCAATTTATTATATTTAAAATCCCCAACGGGTTCCGTCTTGAAATCTGGATAAAGAGAAAGATATTGGGCGGGTGATTCTGCAGCACCATATCCGCTATTAGTGGATGAAAGATATGGTGTAGTCTTCCCCCAAATGCTTCCATCTTCACATTGGGCAGCGTACTCTAAATTATGGGGTAATCGAAAAACCTTTCTAGTTTCCCCTTCATTTACAATGATTTTCCACTCATAGCCACTTCCTTTTTCATCTATGAACCCTACATTATCCAAGGCGACAGATCCGCCTTCAGTGATTGGTAGCGAGAAGCTAAGCATAATATGAGGAGTTAATTCATAACCGTGCTCGATAGTTTTTAAACCGTTCGAGTCTAATATGTAATCATTTGATTGGTCGCGATAGTACAAACGTTCTCCATCAAAATTAAAGTCGGCTTTATTAAGTCCTTCCGTAGCGATATCGCTCCACTCCCGAGCCTCAGAATCGTAGAAAAGAACACTACTACCAGGATTATTTTCCAGACCATCAGCAGCATGATAATCCCCAGCAGCATAGACAACAAAAGAACTGTCTTTCAGCTGCTCTTCAGGACTCTTATCGCTAATCTGCACATTACCGGGCGTGCATGCAGATAACAAAAAAAGAGCACTGACGCAAAGTGCAAACGGTTTCCTCATAGCAACTCACCTCTTTGTGAACTATGTCGGCGTGGGCAATGCCCTCAACGGAACACTACCCACACCTTCTATCTAGTAAATAACAGTCTAAAACCGTGTCTCATACAAAGTAACCCACGATGATTTAGCAATATCCGTAGGGTACACTCCCGGACCACCATTAGAATCAAGATCAACGTTAGGGTCTGTAGACTTATAGGCTGCCCACACCAGCTGTGAACAGTTATAAGAAGTAGCATTCACAGTCTTATTTAAGAAAAAAATCCCGTTGTAAGGCTTTCCTACCTGACGTAAAGCAAAATTAGCAGCCTTAATCTTATTGGGACTCTGTTTATCCCAACCCACGTAGTACTTATAGGCAGGTGCAGGTGCGATAGCGCTTCCTGCCCATACAGTACGCACAAATTTTTTATACCCCTCAGCCTCTACATAGTTTGAGTTGGTGTAATAGATACCATTATGTCCATGCGGGATGCCGGCAGTACTATTCGATGAATAGAAAATATCCCCAATGTACTTGGACGACTGTAAGGCAACCGTCCGCCCGCCTCCACTTGCAACCTCAGCTTGTGGTGCTGCAGCTGGCATACTCTCAGAAGAACCATCCATTGCATAGCTGCGATACTCATCAGCAGCCCTCTGAGCAGCCTGCTCCACAGAAATAGCCTGGCTCTGTGCCAGATCTTCCAACCCAGCAACGACTTCAGCACGTACCTGCACATCGTCGGCAGGAACACCAACCGAAGTAACCAGATAATCAACATTTTGCTCATAAGCACTCTGTGCAATTCCTGGAGCAGAAGCCCCCATGAGAAGACCCACAGCAAGAACCGCAGTAGTGGAAACCTTCAAGAACCTCATCGTTCTCTCCTTCAATAAAAAGATCCATACAAGAGTAGGTTCAACACCGAAAAATCATATCTTCGATGTACCTACATAGTAAGCTCTGCCCGCAGTAAACAAAGGGAGGATTTTAAAAGTCGGTACTTAAGTACCGACTTTTCTCAGCCTGGTAAAGAACACGGTTAGAAAGAGCTATACTCCCCTAACTATGACCCGCGCCTCACCCTGCTATTCTCAAATTACCACTACAACCACCAAGAAACCCACCCCATGAGCAGTCTTCTCAGCAACCTTAAACAGCTCACTCATACCGCCGCACCCCAATACATCCATCTCCTAGCCCTCGGCGGTGGCGTCCTCTTCTGTGCCCTCGAAATCAGCTTCCACCTCACTTACTTCAATACCCCCTACGGTATACGAGCCATCATTCTCAGCGCCCACTACCTCGCCTGGGGAACCCTCTTCTACAAATGCAGCAAACTCTCAGCCTGGGCATATTGGTCAACACTGCTCTTCGGGTCCATCATCTTCGTCACCTACTCCGACTACTACGCCTTCTTCGCACTCGCAGCCTACCCCCTCACCGTAGCCTTCAGCTCAACCAGGCAAAACATCATCAACCTCATCATTCTCTGTGCCGCCCTCACAGATGACATCCACGGAACCACCCCCTTCAACACCGTTGCCTTCATCACCATCAGCACAATAGTATTCTTTTTTCCCCCCTAGTGATCCGCCTGCACTGGGAACGCACCATCCTAGAAACCCAAAAACGAAAAGCCCAACAAGAACAAAGCAGAAGAACAAAACAGGGAACTTGCCAGAGAACTCCACGACGGTCTCGCCCGCCATATCAGCGCACTCACCCTACAAGCCAACAAAGCCGCCATAGAAACCCCAGATGCAGTCACCAAAAACGAACTGCTCAACGCCATCAGCCTACAATCACGAGACGCCCTCCACCGCATGATGCGCACCCTACGCAACGAACAAGACCTCACCCAAAAACCACACCTCACCAACACAGAAATAGACCTTCAAAGCACCCTCAAAGGAGCCCTTGAAAAACTAACTCTTGAAGGCTTCACCATCACCGGCAGCCAGGCAGACCTCACACAGATTCCCGATAGCCTTGCCCCCAGTCCTGCGCATGATCAACGAACTCGCCTTCAACATCAGCAAATACGCTCCACCGGGAAGCACGGTTGAATTCTCAACCCACCTCGAAAAATCCACGCTCACCGTACACAGCAAAAACACCCTGCAAAGAAAAAACACACCCGGCGCAGACTACGGGCTAGCCGGAGTCACCGAACGCATCAATGCCCTTGGCGGAACCATCAACATCCACAAGAAAAAACTGCGAAATCACCATCTACCTCCCCCCTCTAAAAAGGAAAAGACCATGACACCAAAAATCAGGGTTGCAGTCATCGACGACGTACCCGAAGCCCTCGCCTTCTACATCACCTGCTGCCCAGACACACTAGAACTCATAGACCAAGCCAGCAACGGCGTGCAAGCTGTAGAGCTTGCCCATACGCTTCACCCCGACGTCGTCCTCATGGACGGCGTGGAAGCCAGCAAAATCATTCTTACCGAACTGCCGGACACAAAAATTATCGCCATCAGTATCTTCCACTCCAACGACTACGTAGTGCCCGCACTACAAACTGGAGTACATGGCTACCTGCTCAAAGACTCCCTACCAGAAGAGGTCTACACCGCTATTATTTTGGTAGGACGAGGTTGCTCCGCAGTAGACGCCAGGGCAATAAGCAACCTTGTAGCATCGCTACCTAACCCTGTAGAAGGGCCAGACGAGATGTGGGCGTCGTTCACAGACACCGAAAAAAGAGTGACAGCTGCCCTCTGCAACGGCATGAGCAACAAGGAAATCTCTCTACATACCGGCTACGCAGAGTCAACCGTCAAAAATACGCTGGTGCATGTGATGGACAAGCTCGGCGTCAATAGCCGCCTGCAAATCGCCATTGAGGCGGGCAAGCATCGCTTCCCCACACAGTAAATTTTGTCATCGGAGGCAAGAATACGAGAGCATGCTCAGGCTTCCTTGCGGCTACATCCTGGGACTCAGCAGGAACCTCTGCGACAGAAGCGTTAGAAGACTTAACCTTCGCCACCAGGTCAGCGTTGGTAGCTACAACCTTCTTCTTAGGCTTCTTCGGCGCATCAGTTTTCTCTGCCCTTAGGCATCGCGGCAATGCAAAACCCCACCTGCCGCAACCCCACTGGTTTGCCCAGTACGCAGCTGATATTCAGGACGCCGACCCCACCTCAACCCTGAACCTCTACCGCGCAGCTTTGCGCCTGCGCACAGAACTTCAGACCGATGAAGAACTTGAGTGGCTAGAAACCGGCAATGACAAGGTGCTTGCCTTCCGCCGTCCCAACGGCTGGGTGAACATCACCAACTTCGGCAATAATCCCGTCGACCTGTCGGATGGCGACGTACTACTCACCAGCTCACCTTTGCGCGAAGGTCAGCTGAACGGCGCGTCCACCGCATGGATGAAAAAATAAACAGTAATCTCTAGATCTGGCTTAAGCCACCTCAACGTTAAAACGCCCCGGTGCTCACCGCACTGGTTCATCAGATACGGTGAGCACCGGGGTATTACTGCGCGCTAGATACTTTTACTATGCGCGGCTAATAACAACTTTCACCGCGTCGTGCTCAGCAGCATTGCTAAAGAGGTCATATGCCTCCTCAAACTGATCAAAGGTGAAGTAATGAGTAGCCATAGCCTTCGCATCGAGGCGACCAGCTTTGACCATGTTCAGCAAAATATCCACCGATGAGCAAGAAACAAGACCGGTCGCGATGCTGATATTAGAAATCCACAGTTTATTCAGGGGCAGCTCAACAGCTTTGCCGTGAACTCCAGCGTTAGCGACAGCACCGAAAGGACGCACCACGTTCAAGCATGTCTCAAAAGTTACGGGAATACCCACCGCCTCAATGGCGACATCTACACCCAGCCCGTCGTTGGAAAGAGCCTTAATCTGTTCAACAGCGTCAGCATCTGACGCATTGACCTTATCGGTGGCGCCTAGCTCCAATGCCTTGTTCATACGGTTGTCATCCATATCAACAGTAATCACGCGTCCAGCGCCTGCCAGCTTGGCGGTCATAATTGCGCCAAGACCTACAGGACCCGCGCCAATGACTGCCACAGTATCGCCCGGTTTTGTGTTGCCGTTTTCAATACCAATCTCAAAACCGGTGGGCAAGGCGTCAGTGAGGTAAAGAACCTCATCGTCGCTCAGCCCCTCGGGGACGCGGTGTACCGAGGTTTCAGCGAAGGGCACACGCACGTACTCAGCTTGGGTACCGTCAATCATGTAACCGAAAATCCAGCCGACGCCCCAGGGATTTGACTGGCAGTGAGCCGCCTGGTTCTTCTTGCAGTAGGAACACTTGCCGCAGTTGGTCACCGCGGGAATAATAATGCGATCGCCCACCTTCAAATCGGTGACAGAAGCACCCACCTCAGTAATAGTACCCACCGCTTCGTGCCCCAGAATGCGTCCGCTCTCCACCTCAGGCACATCGCCTTTAAGAATATGCAAATCAGTACCGCAAATAGTGGTGGTATCAACGCGAGCAATAACATCAGTGGGATTAATAATCTGCGGGTCAGATACTTCTTCCCATCGACGCTGACCGGGACCGTGGTAAACAAGTGCTTTCATGAGACTGCATCTCCTCACGCCTTCTCGCACTGCTGTGTGCGATATCTGTCTGCTGTAGTGGAATAAAAAACCTTCCACCATCAGTCTACGCAGGGGGTGATATAGGGTACAAATAACCTATACGGCTTGGCATTCTCAAGGCTTAAGGTACAGAAAAACTACCGCCTCAAAGCAAAGATACCGCCTACGGTGGATCAATGAATTTCACCCCTTAGACGGTACTTTTTATCACCTCAATGGCTTAGGGTTCAAACTTGTACCCCAACCCGCGCACCGTCACCACATAGCGGGGATCTGACGGGTCGGGTTCAACCTTAGAACGCAGACGCTTAATATGAACGTCAAGGGTTTTAGTATCACCCACATAATCAGTACCCCATACCCGGTCAATCAGCTGGGAACGAGTGAGCACGCGTCCTGCATTACGCAAAAGCATTTCAAGCAGTTCGAACTCTTTTAGCGGCATTGAAACAGGCTGACCCAAAACGGTCACCACGTGGCGCTCAATGTCCATGCGAACAGGTCCACTCTCAATTGCTGAATCTGCAACGTCCTCAAGATCGCCGCGGCGGCGCAACACCGCGCGGATACGAGCAATCAATTCACGCGCGGAATAAGGCTTAGTCACATAATCATCGGCGCCAAGCTCTAGACCCACAACCTTATCAATTTCTGAATCCTTAGCAGTCAGCATGATAATCGGCACCGTTGAAGTAAAGCGGATTTGTTTACAGACCTCCATGCCAGACTGCCCCGGCAACATCACATCAAGCAACACCAGATCAGCGCCGTTGCGTTCGAACTCAGTGACAGCATCAATACCGTTATCAATCACCTGCACCTCGAAGCCCTCTCGTCCTAACAAAAAGGCAAGAGGCTCACTCAACGATTCTTCGTCCTCAACTACAAGAATTCTGGTCACTGTCTTTTTCTCCTGAAGATGTAAGGTGGCTGCCTAAGATTCAGTCTATTGTAGGTCTGCAAAAACTTATAGGGTCGCTTGTTCGAGCAACTCTTGTTCGGTCTGCTCATCAACGGCAGGTAAGGTCAACGTGAAGGTTGAACCCTGGCCAGGCACCGACCACAGACTGATATCGCCGCTGTGCTGAGCCATCACATGTTTGACGATGCTCAAGCCCAGACCGGTGCCACCCGTTTGGCGCGATCGCGCCGGATCTACCCGGTAGAAGCGTTCAAAAATGCGGTCTTGCTCGTCCTCGGGGATGCCCTGCCCCTGATCCTTGACGGACACCTTGATGACGCTATCGCGGCAGCTCACGCCGATACCGACCTTCGTGTTCTCGGGTGAGTAACGGATGGCATTTTCAATAAGATTTCGCACAGCAGTGCCCAGCAGTTCTCGATCACCGTAAGCGGGACGCTCGGTACTGCCACCCACCTGCAGCTGAATATTTTTGTCTTCCGCTGTCAGTTTATTGCGATCGACCGCTTCGGCAACGATAGTGTTCATATCTACTAGCTGAGACTGGCTCACAACATCAGTTGATTGCAGACGAGATAGCTCAATAATGTCTTGAACCATGGCGCTGAGGCGCTTAGATTCTTTAAGAAGTTTCTGCGTAAAGTGGGCAACGGCTTCGGGATCATCTGCCGAGGATTCAATTGCCTCACCCATAAGACTAATAGCACCCACGGGCGTTTTAAGTTCGTGGGAAACATTCGCCACAAAGTCGCTGCGCACCGCCTGAGCACGGGCGATTTCGGTGCGGTCATCTGCCAGTACCAAAATGTATTCATCGCCCACCGGAGCAACTCGCAAATCAATCACCAACTGGTTGCGTTTACTCGGCCCCCCGCGCATGAGGTGAATTTCGCGCTCCTGAATAATACCCTTAGCGCGAACCTTATGCACCATCTTCAACAGATCATCAGAAATAAGAGTGTGCCCGCGCACCAGCCCCATCGCATAAGCACCCGGAGACGCCTGCACAACCCCATCAACCGCGTCCACCACAACGTAGGCACGACCAATCACCGCCAAGACCTCGGCGGCACCATCACTGAGCGTCGGTTCTTCAACGTCTGCCCAACCTGCTCTCTCGCGGTCACTCAAACGCACCGCCCACAGGCTCACAAAGCCAAGAACCAGCCCAATAAAACCTGAAATTACAGCAAGAAAGGTTGGATTCACCCCTCCAGCTTATGCCCTACTGTCGCTGCAACCTAAAGAAAACCCTGCCCAAAACTGCGCGGTTCAACTAACGTTCACTTTCAGACACCTTAGCGTTCACAAGAATCTGACAAACTTAGAGACGATAGCACTACATGTAGCACTGTGCCCTCTTACAGTGATGAGGGTACACAACAATGGACCGAAGAAAGGACGCTTTACGGTGCGGAAAGTCTTCCGAGCAGAACTGCAGCAGGTGGGCGAAGAGATGGTGCAAATTGCCACCCTCGTTGAAGAAGCTCTCGCGAACGCCTCACACTCCTTCTTAAATGCTGATGTTCAAGAAGCTGAAGAGGTTATTTCAAATGACGCGCGCATTGACTTCTTGCAGAATCAGCTAGACGAGCGTTCAATTGACATTCTGGCTTTGCAGAGCCCGGTTGCTTCTGACCTACGCATGATTGTTGGCGCGCTGCGCATGAGCTCTTCTCTTGAACGTATGGGTGATCTGGCTCGCCACATTGCGCAGATTGCTCGTATGCGTTTTCCTGACCATGCGGTCCCCGCTTCCATTGAACCCGTGTTTGAAGAGATGATTGAACACGACAAGATCATCATCGCTAAGGTCATTGAGCTACTTGAAACCCGCAACCTTGAGCATGTAGACGCTATTTCCCGCTCAAAGGTACGCATCAATGAGCTACACCGCAAAGTATTCGATATTTTGGCGTCTGACGAGTGGCAGGAAACCGCCCAGGTAACCGTCGACGCCACCCTCGCTTCACGCTACCTGGAGCGTTTTGGCGACCACGGCGTTTCGGTTGCTCGCAAAGTAACCTACCTCGTCACCGGCGACTGGAATATTTCCTCTTAGCCACCTTGCGCCCGCCTACTAAAGGTTGGGGCAGAAACTATGCAGAAAGATGTAGGCAACTCCCGCGGTTGCTACTTTCTCCTGAGGGTTTCTGCCCCATTTTGTTTTAAAACAGTCGGTGTTTCATGTGGTCCTCTGCGTATTCGCCTCTAATATCCAATTGATAACGATTCTCATTATTGCCACAGGGCTCATAGCACTCCCCCGACCCCTTTCAGTCGCAGTGCTAGGCGCATTCATTATGACCGGCGCAGGCATCCCAGCCACCCACGCAACCACCGGCAAGGAAAAGCTGACCCACCCTACAACGTCCAGTTGCACATTAACTACGAAAACCAAAAACCCACCCGTTACACCGGCACCGCACTCAAGGAGCAGTGGATTCCCGCCACCACCCGCTGTACTGTGGGAGCTGCCGATACAGCAACTAACGTTTCCTACTCCAAAGACAAAAACGACCTGGGGAACGCGCACACTTCTGCCGAAATCATCAAAGCGTCAGGAACAGAGCTTTCCCTCATCAAGCTCAACACACCCCACGAGCTAACCGCTTACCCCGCGTAGCCACCGACCACTCTTTCTCTAAAGGAGAGCGCGGCTTCATCTACGGTTACGGACGCGGTTTTGGCGGCGAAGAAGTAGATTGGTCTGGCAGCTACGGGTGCTAGCATCACCGCCATCCTCGCACTGGGCGCGTTAGCAGTCATCGGCGGCACCGTACCCCTGCTACGCTCGCGCAAAACCAGCTAGCATCAAAGCGCACGTGAAGAGATAAAATCTTTCCTCACACGCCTATGAAAAGAGCCTGACCCACTTGAAAAATTCAGGTGGGGCAGGCTCTAGTTTTTACTCAAAAACTTCTTTACTTCTTGCCCTGGTTAGCAACAGCCTTGATAGCATCCGCTGCTGCCTCGGGGTCAAGGTACTCACCGGCAGCTACGGGCTTGAAGTTCTCATCCAGCTCGTAGTAGAGGGGAATACCGGTGGGAATATTCACGCCCACGATATCCTCATCTGAGATGCCTTCGAGGTTCTTCACCAGTGCGCGCAGTGAGTTACCGTGCGCAGCGATCAGAACGGTCTTGCCAGCTTCGAGATCAGGCTTAACGTCTGACTCCCAGTAAGGCAACATGCGCTCAAGAACGTCCTTGAGGCACTCGGTCTTAGGAGCGTTCTCAAGATCAGCGTAACGAGGATCGTTAGCCTGTGAGAACTCGTCGTTATCGTCGATGGCAGGAGGCGGCACATCGTAAGAACGACGCCAGGTCATGAACTGCTCTTCACCGTACTTCTCAAGGGTTTCAGCTTTGTCTTTGCCCTGCAAAGCACCGTAGTGACGCTCATTCAGACGCCAGTTACGCTTGACGGGAATCCACAGACGATCTGCGGCGTCCAGAGCGAGGTTAGCAGTGTTGATAGCACGACGCTGCAGTGACGTGTGAACAACGTCGGGCAGGATGCCGCGATCTTTGAGCAGCTCACCGCCGCGCTTAGCTTCAGCTTCACCCTTTTCGGTCAAGCGTACATCAACCCAACCGGTGAAAAGGTTCTTTTCGTTCCATTCTGACTGTCCGTGACGGAGCAATACCAATTTATAAGTCATGACTCTATTCTCTCACTTAAAGCCCACCTGTTGGAAGCTAAACCAACCTTAAATCCAAAGAAAAACAACATTGCGTAAGAATGGCGACTGGCTACCGACCCGCGTCCGGCTCTCAGCCTCTTGCCTCCCTCTCCCCGGGGGGGTGACCACGAAAAGTAACGGTGACCGCACATTTCGTGGTCAGCACTACTTCTGGCGGTCACCTCTGACTTCTCGTGGTCACCCCTGGTGGGGCGGGCACAGAAAACCCGCCCTCCTCAAGGAGAGCGGGCATTCAGTCACGATGTCAGAAAGATATTAACGACGGCGTATCGCCACAGCAGGACGCACATCTGCCAAGAAAACACCGGCAGCAGTCACAGCAATCAACACAATAAACAGTGAGGAACGCGCACCCAAATAGACCGTATAAAGGTTAAACACGAGCGCAAGAGCACTGGCGGTAGCCACAGCTACCCAAAACCCCTTAGTGCGCTTGAAGGCAGATTCATAGGCGTAGGAGCTAGCTCGTACCGCCTCTACCAGAGCGAAAACACCCACCGCTGTAAAAACAACAGCAAGCGCAAGGTCAATACCAAAGCGGGCTATAAGAAAAAATTCAAGAGGACTCACGGGTTCTAGTCTAGCCTTTACTTCTCAAGCACAGAAAGTGCCTGCACAAAATCTTGGTAGAGATCTTCTGCGTCCTCAATGCCCACTGACAGGCGCAGCATCGATTCGGGAATAGAAACAGGCTCAGCCCTATGACGGCGACGGCGCTCAACCAGCGACTCGACTCCACCGAGGGAGGTTGCGTGAGTCCAGAGTTTCATGGTGCGTGAGACCTCGTCGGTTTGCTCCGCTGTAGCGTCGAGAGTGACCGCTAGAATCGACCCGAAGTTTTTCATCTGGGCGGACGCACGCTCGTAACCGGGGTCGGTGGTAAGACCGGGGTAGCGCACAGCCACAACGCGAGAGTGTTCTTGAAGGCGCTTAGCGAGGTAAAGAGCTGTTTCTGATGATTGTTTGACGCGCAGACCCAGGGTGCGAATACCGCGCAGACCCAACCATGCTTCAAAGGGGCCCGCGATAGCACCGTTGGTTGTACGGTGGGCGTACATGGCGGCTCGCAACTGCTCATTCGAGGTGACGCTGATACCCAGAAGCACATCGGAATGCCCAGAAATAGCTTTGGTTGCAGAGTGCACCACCACATCAGCGCCCATCGCCAGCGGGTTCTGCCCCAGTGGGGTCGCAAAAGTGTTATCAACCGCTGAGACCACGCCCAGGCGTCGTGCCGCTGCTAAGAGCACAGGAAGGTCAGCGACCTCCATCATGGGGTTGGTGGGGCTTTCAATCCACAGCAAGACCTGAGGGGCCGCATAATTGACGGTTTCAGGGCTCAAGTTGTAACTAGCTGCAACCTCCTCAAGAGTTGCCACCGTGGCGTCCGTATCTTCAATATCAAAACGAATGACCCGGGCGATACCGCGTGCCTCCAGGGTTTTTGCCAGGGTTACCGATGCCATGTAGGCATGCGCGGGAATCAAGAGAGTAGAACCTGCGGGAACCAAATCTTGAATAGCAGCAATTGCCGCCATACCCGAGGCAAAAACCAAACCGGGCAGGGACGCGCCCTCAAGATCAGCAACAACTTCTTCTAGCCCCTCCCAGCTCTGATTCGTAAACCGTGCATAGGTATTAATGTCAGAAGGTCCCACCTGGTAGTAGGTTGAGGTCATCTCAATAGGCGGGTTTACCGGCGCGTTCTGCTCGTGAGGCGGACGTCCGCCAGCTACTACGCAGGTAAGGGGTGAAAAGTGTGCATCGTGTTCGGTCATACCTCTTATAGTAGATCTTCTCAGCGCCTCAGCCTCCTAAGCCAAGTGGCGAACTGTCTAAGTTGCGTTGGATTGGTAGTCTTATCTGTGTGAATACCAGCTTGCACTTTACGCCCGCTACCGCCCCCAACGCCCACACCTGCCCAGGGTCTTTTATTGTTTTCGAGGGCGGCGATGGCTCAGGAAAAACTACACAAATACGTCTTCTCGCTGATGCTCTGCGCCAAAAACTGAAGAAGGTTACCGTCACCCGTGAACCCGGCGGCACCAAAATTGGCGAAAAATTGCGGGCACTAGTGCTTGAACACGGCAACGGTGAAATCGACGCCCATACCGAAGCCCTTATTTTTGCCGCATCACGGGCAGCCCATGCCCACCAGCTTATTCGCCCGTGCATTGAGCGCGGTGAAGTGGTGCTGTGCGATCGCTACATTGATTCTTCTGCTGCCTACCAAGGCGCCGGGAGGGGTCTAGGAATAGACACCATCGTAGATCTCAGTCGCTGGGCAACCAACGACCTCACCCCTGACCTCACCATTGTTCTTGATGTTCCCTTAGCGGTTTCGCGCGAACGCGCCGGTGCGCGGGGGGCTGCAGATCGTATGGAATCGGAATCTGATGATTTCCATGCTGCCCTGAGCGATACCTTTATTCAGCGGGCGGCAGCTGACCCCGCTCGTTACGTGGTTATCGATGCTACCGGCACCCTGGATGATGTTCACCTGCGCGTTCTTGACGCTGTTTCTGCACCTTTAGGGTTGGGCGCATGAGTGTCTGGGAGAAGCTAGTTGGTCAAGAGGCGGTTGTTGCTCAATTACAGCGCGCCGCCCAAAAGGAGCGTCCCACCCACGCTTGGCTGTTCAGCGGGTCGGCAGGGGCAGGCCGCGATACCGCTGCCCTTGCTTTCGCAGCGGCTTTACTGTGCGATAATGAAGGCGCACGCGGTTGCGGCATCTGTAAATCCTGCCTGACGGTACTCAGCGGATCGCACGCCGATCTCACTCACTTTCGCACGCAAAATCTCACCATCAAGATTGAAGAAGCCCGCGAACTCATTACCAAGGCGCAGGACCGCCCATCGGTGGGGCGCTGGCGCGTCATGATTGTTGAAGATGCCAACCGTATGCCCGAACGTACCTCTAACGTTCTGCTCAAAGCTATCGAGGAGCCGCCTCCGCACACTATCTGGCTGCTCACCGCCCCCAGTCCCTCCGATGTTCTGGTTACTATTCGCTCCCGCTGCCGCCCGGTGACCCTGCGTATTCCACCGGTAACAGCTATCGCAGATTTGCTCACGAATTCCTACGGCGTGAACAGCGCTGAAGCCGAGGACGTCGCCCGCATCTCCCAGGGAAACATTGATACCGCCCTGCGCCTCTCTGTTAGTCACGACGCTGCGGACGCACGTGCCCGCCGGGACTTCGTTGTGCAAATTCCTCTGCGCCTACGCACTATCTCAACGGCAATGGACGCCGCCGACAAGCTGATGGAGCACGCTACCAACGAAGCAGAGGCGGACGCATCCGCCCGCAATGACGCCGAACTTTCAGCCCTGCGACAGGCACTGGGTATCGCTGAAGGCGAGCGCGTCACCCCTGCGATGCGCTCGCAGGTGCGGCAGCTGGAAGAGGACCACAAACGTCGTGCCAAGCGTATTCAAACGGATACGCTCGATCGTTTTCTGGTGGATCTGCAGACCTTCTACCGCGATGTGCTGACCCTGCAACTGGCAACCGGTTCGCAACTCGTTAACGCCCGTTTTGTCCCGCAGTTACAGCAATACGCTCAGCAGGTAGCTCCTGAACGGACCATGGCGCACCTTGAACTCGTCAGCAAAACTAGGCGGCGCATCACCACCAATGCTAGTGCCAAGCTTATGCTCGAGGCGCTCATGACAGGTCTCATGAACGTCTAGGAGCGTCTGCACCAACGGCAGAAAACAAAAACCTGTTGTCCCTTAACTCTGATACGAGCAGGGGCAACAGGTTTTGTATGTTCTTAGGGTTTACCGATGGGCGGCAATGTAAAGGTCGCCGGTGCCGGTAATCGTGGCGGTAACGGGGGCGCCCACATGCATGACCGATTCAGTACCGGTAATCTCAAAGCTCTGCCCCGCACCGGTAATAGTCACCTGACCGCCGGTGCTAATGAGGGTTGAGGTCCCCTCAAAAGTAAACTCAATCGGCGCGTCCTCACGCACCTGCACACGAGTCACGCTCAACCGCTGATCCCACATAGCGTAGGTAGCAACCCCCGGCGTAATGCGCTCAGGAGTCTGAATCTCGGGGGAACCCTGCTCCACCGCGAGAATCTTAATAAGTTCATCGGTATCAATATGTTTGGGGGTCAGACCCGCGCGCATCACATTGTCTGAAGGGTTCATCAGTTCAATCGCGGTGCCATCAAGGTAGGCGTGTACCTGACCGTCAGGGGTGAACGCTGACTCACCGGGAGCAAGCTCAATATAGTTCATTACCAAAGCCACTAGCAGACCGCGATCACCGGGATACTTACCGGCAACCATCTCCACCAGCTCAGCGGCTTTAACCAGGACGCGCTCGTCACCGGAATAGGCAGCAGCGGCAGCTACCGTTTCATCAACAGCACGTACAGTCGCGTCCTCATCTAATTGAATAATGGTTGTCAGCAAATCCTTAGCAGTAGGTGCCGGTAACAGCGCCTGCAACCACTCCAGGTTAAAACCGCTCGCCAGCGCGTCAAGCTGGTGAGCATCACGCACGCCGGTAAGAATCTTCACCTCAGATACCGCAATAACAGTTTCAGGCTTCGAAAAACGATCCTTATAGTTACGGTGAGGGGCGTCTAAAGCAATACCGCGGGCATTTTCGTCGGCAAAACCTTCTTCTGCCTGCTCGTCAGTAGGATGCACCTGAATTGAAAGCGGCGCATCAATAGCAAGAATCTTGAAAAGATAGGGGAAAGCGTCATTAGAGCGTTCAGCAACCAAAAAACGCTGGGGGTCTTGTTCAACAAGCTGGTCTAGCCCCTGTTCCTGACCGTCGAGTAAAGCAATAGAGGGCGCTGACGGGTGCGCGCCCACCCATACTTCAGCCTCTGGATCCTGCGTAGGAACAGGAACACCGCGCATCTGCGCCAAGGTCGTGCGAGAACCCCACGCATAGTTTTGAATTTGATTCTTTAGTTTAAACAATTCACCCATAGGGATAATCCAACCATGACTACCTTTTTCTGTGATGTTTTCTTAGGCTCCATTTTGCGTGTTTATTGCCATAATTGCGTTTTGTCGGAATGAGCAGAGCGAAGGGAGCATTAGAATTACCCTATGACTACAGTAGATTTAAATGCTTCTTTTAAGGCATACGATGTGCGTGGTATCGTCGGCGATACCATCACCGCTGAAACCGTTCGCGCAACAGGCGCTGCCTTTGTTGATGTTCTCGGTCTTGCAGGCCAGAAGGTGCTGGTGGGTGCTGATATGCGACCCTCAGGTCCGGAATTCATGGACGCGTTCGCAGAAGGTGCAACCGCTCGCGGCGCTAACGTTGTGAAAATCGGTCTCATCTCGACCGACGAACTGTACTTCGCATGCGGCGTTGAGAACGCAGCCGGTGTCACTTTCACCGCTTCTCATAACCCTGCCGAGTACAACGGCATGAAGATGGCTAAGGCTGGCGCTGTGCCGATTTCATCAGAAACCGGTCTCTTTGACGTGCGCGACTTGGCGCAGAAGTACCTCAACGACGGCGAGATTACCGCTGTTGAAACTACCGGCACCGTTTCTGAAAAAGACTTCCTGAAGTCCTACGCAGAATACCTGCGCAAGCTGGTTGATCTCTCTGGCATTCGTCCGCTCAAGGTTGTAGTGGATGCGGGTAACGGCATGGGCGGCATGACCACCCCCGCTGTTTTGGGCGACACTATTCTGCCCGGTCTACCCCTTGAGATTGTGCCCCTCTACTTTGAGCTAGACGGCACCTTTCCCAACCACCCCGCCAACCCGCTTGAGCCTGCCAACCTGGTTGATTTGCAGAAGTCAGTTGTTAAGCACGGTGCTGATATTGGCTTGGCTTTTGACGGCGACGCTGACCGCTGCTTCGTTATTGACGAAAAGGGCGAGCCTGTCACCCCCTCAGCTATTACTGCTTTGGTTGCTGAGCGTGAGCTCAAGCGTGCCCAGGCTGAAGGCAATGATGAGCCCGTTATTATTTACAACCTGATTACCTCAAAGGCTGTACCCGAACTCGTTGAGAAGCTGGGCGGACACGCTATCAAGACCCGCGTGGGTCACTCCTTCATCAAGGCTGTTATGGCAGAAGAAAGCGGCGTTTTTGGTGGCGAGCACTCAGCGCACTACTACTTCAAGGACTTCTTCAACGCTGATACCGGCATGCTCGCTGCGATGCACGTGCTGGCAGCTCTCGGTGAGGCTGAGACCCCGCTGAGCAAGCTCGGTGCTCAGTATTCCCCCTACATTTCATCGGGCGAGATCAACTCAGAAATTGAAGATAAGAAGGGTGCGGTTGACCGCGTCCGCGCGCTCTACGCTGATAACACTGATGTGACCGTTGAAGATTCAGACGGCACCACCTTCTCTAACGCTGCTGAGGGCTGGTGGGCGAACCTGCGTCCGTCCAACACCGAGCCTTTCCTGCGTCTGAACCTGGAAGCTCCCGATACCGCGACCATGGAACGTGTACGCGACGAGATTCTAGCTGAGGTACGCAAGTAACACTGCGCTTTCACAGCCCAAGAGCCTGCCACTGTTTGACTGTGGCAGGCTCTTTTCGTATACCGAATGTGCCTGAAGCTAGATCAGCACATTGACCAGCGCAACCAAGCCAACCGCAATAATAACAACGCGCGGTAGGGTGGGCGGTAGGCGGCGTCCGACCTTGGAGCCGACCAATAATCTGGATACCTCAAGTATTGACTGGTTAGTGCAGGCTATCAATGCTTACCGGGGTGCCCTCGTTCTGGTGAGCCATGACGAAGATTTTTGCGAACGCATCGGTAGTACACGAACGCTGACGCTGGGAAGCCCCTCGTAAGAGGCAAGACTTAGCTGGCTACCTTCTCTGCGCGCAAAAGGACGCCGCCACTTCTGCATCTAGCGAAAGTAACGGCGTCCTTGGACACCTAACGCGAGGCTGCAAACTAGGCGGTACGAGCCTGGTCGTGCAGCATCCACTGGTCAGGGCCGAAGATTTCGTACTGGATCTGCTGACCCGGTACACCAGCTTCTACCAGTGCTGAGCGAGTTGCCTGCATGAAAGGCAGCGGACCGCACAGATAAACAGAAGCGTTGGAGGGAACATCGAGCTTTGAAACGTCTACGCGACCTTCAAAGTCGCCTGAGCCATCGCCCAAGAAGGAGACCAGCTTGCCGTTTTCTAGCTTCTCAACAGCGGCAGTGTACTCGTCTTTGAGGGGCCATGAGCTAGCGGTGCGATCAGCATGAACCGCCACTACCTCACGTGCAGAACCCTCAGCAGCAAGCTCAGAAACAAAAGCCAGCATGGGGGTGATACCAATACCTGCGCTGAAGAGGTAAAGCGGTGACTCGGGGTTGTCACCGAACGAACCGAGGGTAACATCGCCGTAGGGGTTAGAAATTTCTACAAGGTCACCGTTCTGCAGTTCGTGCAGAATAACGGTCATCTCGCCCTGTTCATCGAGCTTGATTGCAACGCGACGCTGATTCTTCTTAGCGGGCAGCAGGGTGAACTGGCGGGGCTGACGCAGACCGTCACGAGCCTTGGTGATGATTGAAACGTACTGACCGGCAACCGCCTCAGTCATGGGGGTTTCATCGGCAGGCTCGAAAGTCAGCACGAGAGTCTTCTCGCCGGTCTCTTCGCGGGCAACCACCTTGAAAGGGGCGAACATGACGTCGTTTGCCTGAGATGCATAGAGACCCTTTTCGAGCTTGATAAGGGCATCTGCCATCAGCCAGTACACCTCTGTCCATGCCTCAGCGACCTCGGGGGTAGCAGCATCACCCAAGTCAGCGGCAATAGCTTCAAAGAGGTACTTATAAACAGTGGGATATTCCTCTTCTTTGAGGCCCAGGGCTGCGTGCTTGTGAGCTACGCGGGAAAGAACTTCGTCGGGGTATGAGTCGGGGTTAGCGACAATCCAGGACGCGAAGACAGCGATTGACCCTGCCAGCGCCTTAGGCTGGGTACCCTCAAGCTGAGATGAGCGTGAGAACATACCGTCCATGAGATCAGGACGAGCTGCAAACATGCGCTTGTAGAACTCGGGGGTGATGTAGTTGATGCGCTCAGCGATCACGGGCAGGGTTGCCTCGATGACGGGGCGGGACTTTTCTGAAAGCACGGGGGCCTCCTTAGTGACAGTCTGTTGATAAACCACTCCCAATCTAGCATACAGAATGCGAATTTTAGGTAAATGAAAAACCCGCCACGCCCGAAAGCATAGCGGGTTCAAAAAGTTTTCAGTTTACCCAGCGAACTATAGTGGCGAAATCTCAGGCAGACGTTGGGCGAGCGACCCCAACCCCAGCTCTATAAAGACCGGACCCATCTGACGCTGATTGGGCAGCTCCGCAATAACAATATCGTCTACAGCAGCGAAGAAAGCCTCACGGGCGCGCCCTAACACCGTTCGCAACGCACAGTTATTACGCATGGGACAGGACGTGTGGTTACTGTGCGTTTCGCACTCCACCATTGCCACATCACCCTCAGAAGCCCGCAAAACAGCGCCAATCGTCACCACTCTGCCAGAGGCAGACAGCACCACACCACCGGTACGACCGCGGGTTGATTCAACCCAGCCCCTACTCGCCAAGAAGGCAACAGACTTGGCTACATGGTTATAGGGCGTGCCCACACCATCTGCGATAGTTTGAGTTGAAAGGCGTTCCCGCCCGTCAATACCGGCAAGAAGCAGAAGTATTCGCAATGACACGTCAGAAAAAGCAGTGAGCTTCATGCCGGATGGACCCTCCTTACAATTAAGCGTGCAGAAGCAAACCAAGCGCCGCTTCCCTACCAGTCTAAAAGACCTACCCCTAATAAGTTACTGGTCAGTCAATAAGATTACTAGCTAGAGTTGATAAAGATTACATCGACTATTAACGTTTTTACCTACGGCGCAAACGCTCAAACTATCGTCACATTCGGTCGAACGATGTAAGATCTTGAGTACACGCGCTGTAAAGATAATTTGCTGTTTCTATAACGCCAATTGTCTACTACAGGTCTTGGCGTTTTAACCCAACTAGAGACAAAGGAACATCTTTATGTCACAGCTCGACGAATCAATCAAGGAACTGCTTCAGATCGAAGGCGCAACCGGTGGCGCACTGGTTGACATCTCATCAGGTATGGCTCTTGCATCAGCAGGCAACCCCGGTTTCGACCTGACCGTTGCAGCTGCAGGTAACTCAAACGTAGTTCGTGCAAAGCTCAAGACCATGAGCGATCTCGGTCTCGATCAGAAGATCGAAGACGTGATGATTACCTTGGGTGCTCAGTACCACCTGATCAACGTTTTGAACACCACCGAGACCTCAGGTCTGTTCGTTTACCTGGTGCTCGACCGTAACACCGCTAACCTGGCGCTTGCACGTCACAAGCTGAACTCCATCGCTTCACGCATCTCACTGTAAGCGAAAAGTTCTAGCTTTTAGCTAATACTTACCTCAACAACGAGGTAGACGGGGCACTGTTCTTGAGTGAACAGTGCCCCGTCTTTTTTGTAAGCATTTTTACGATGTGCAACGCAACATTGGCAGTCTTACTCCTTTCCCGATGAAGGAGCTATGCACGCCAGATGCCGGCAAACCTCTCATAGGTTTTATCTGTAAGAGGCTTTACCTGTGCAGAGAGCACAAAACCCCTCGCCCGGCAGAACGAGGGGATTCAACATGCTTTATTTTTTTAGAAGTCGTCGCCGAGGACGTCTTCCATCAAGGTATCTTCGTCAGCTTCTTTATTGCGCTGAATAGAGACCAGTGAGCCGTCGCGCATCACAGCGATGCGGTTGCAAAGCTCAACCAGCTCGCCCATTTCTGAGCCAATGATAATAATCGAGGTGCCCTTAAGTGCGAGATCCTTGAGCATCTGGTAGATATCGCTACGTGCGCCCACGTCGATACCGCGGGTGGGGTGATTGAGAATCAGCAGGTCACAGTCAGTGGTCATCCAGCGGGCAAGAGCGACTTTCTGCTGGTCACCGCCGGAGAGGTTACCCACCTCTCCCTGAATGTTGGTGGTCTTAATGCGCAGCTTCTGTACCTGGTTAACAACGTCGCGCAAAGCCGATACTTCGTGCACAAAACCGGCTTCATCAACGTCGCCACCCATAAGGGTCTTAGCGATAGAACGCTCGTTAGCGATACCCAGCTCGTCATCATTGTCAGAGAGGTAACCGATGCCCTGCTTGACCGCATCCTCAGCACTATCGAGCTTAATCGCCTCGCCATCCATCTGCAGCTTGCTGTAGGTAACGTCAGATTTGACGCCCACCAGCGCACCCGCGACCTCGTTCATACCTGAACGGCGAATGCCGGTCAGACCAAAAATCTCACCGCGCCCCACAGAGAAAGAAACATCCTTCAGGGAGCCGTCCTCGCTGCTGAGGTTCTCAACCTCCAAACGGACATCTTCACCCTCATATTCTTCGGGGCGGGTTCCCATCACAATGTTACGTTCCAACATCTTGTAGACGATTTCCTCAGGACCCAAATCGCGAGGATCAAATTCAGTAGCCACCACGCCGTCACGCAAAATTGCAATGCGATCCGCCAGAGAGCGCAACTCATCAATGCGGTGGGTGATGTAGATAACCGAACGTCCCTCTTTAATGAGGCGCCGGGTAATTTCATGCAGCTGGAAAATCTCGTAATCATTGAAGGTCGCAGCAACCTCGTCCATGAGTACCAACTGAGTCTCCTCAGCCTGCATACGCACAACCTCAATCAACGCCTGCTCAGCGCGCACCAAATCGCCCATCTTAGCATCAGGGTCAATTTCAAGATTTACCCTGCCTAGCAGTTCAAGCGCGCGTTCACGCTGCTCGTCAGCGGGCTTGTTAGCGTGGAAGGACGCGCGAAAAATAGCCTGCGCTACGGTCAGCTCAGGATCAATGCTGAACTTCTGGCGAATAGAGCCAATACCAACCGCCATTGCCTCATCGGAGGTGCTCGCAACATAGCCCTCACCCGCAATAGACATGGTGCCGCCATCGGGAGTGTCATAGCCACCGAGGATTGAAATAAGTGTTGACTTGCCAGCACCATTTTCACCCAGCAGACCAACGACTTCGCCGCGGGCAATATCGAGGTCTACCCCACGCAGAGCACGAGTGTGACCATGTGACTTCGTCAGCCCTTTGATGCTGAGCAGGTTATCCACTACGAATTCTCCCCTTCAGGCTCTGAAAATAAGCCCTATCGAACTACTGGCAGTCCCCCTCTAGCGCCCCAATCCATGGGGGTGACATAAAGGTTCATAGAAATTATACATTTTCCTTCTTATACTACCGACACAGCCGTACAAAGTAATTCGGGTTGGTAATAAAAGATTGAAATTATTTTCACGCACAATAAAAACGGTGGGTTCAACAGCGCACAAACGCCGTTAAACCCACCGTTTCACACGTACTCTGCGAGGGCAAAAGCAAGTGCTTAGCCTATCCCCCGCTACCTATCAGAGGGCTAGAACGCCTGCTCTAAGGCATCCACCAGAGCATCACGTTGCGCACGCACCTGAGCGGGCAAAGTATCGCCAAATTTCTCTAACCACCCATCAATACCGGGAATTTCCTGCTTCCATTCTTCGACATTTACAGCCAAAGCCGCCTGAATTTCCTCTTCAGTAATATCGAGGTTAGTTAAATCAAGGTCAGCTGGGGTGGGTACAATACCAACGGCAGTTTCTTCGCCACCAGCGGTACCATCCAGGCGCTCGCAAATCCATTTAACGACGCGGGAGTTCTCACCGAAGCCGGGCCACGCGAATCCACCATCGGCGGTGCGACGGAACCAGTTGACGTAGTAAACCTTAGGCATATTTTCATGCCCGTGCTTCTCACCTAAATCAAGCCAGTGCTGGAAGTAGTCCCCGGCGTTGTAACCGATGAAGGGCAGCATTGCCATGGGGTCGCGGCGCACCACGCCCACAGCGCCCTTGGCAGCTGCGGTGGTTTCTGATGAGAGAGTAACGCCCTGAAAGACACCGTGTTCCCAGTTCTTTGATTCTGAAACTAGCGGAACGGTGGTCTTGCGGCGTCCGCCGAAGATAATCGCATCCAGCGGCACGCCCTCGGGTTCGTAGTACTCGGGAGCGAGCATGTCAGCCTGGTCAATGGGGGTGCAGAAACGTGAGTTGGGATGCGCAGCAGGACGCCCTGCATCGGGAGTCCAGTCATTACCACGCCAGTCAATCAGATGCTCGGGAACCTCATCGGTCTTGCCTTCCCACCACACGCTGCCATCATCAGTGAGAGCTACGTTGGTGAAAATAGTGTTGCCCTTGGCGATAGCGCGCATAGCATTGGGGTTAGTGGGCCAGCCGGTACCCGGTGCCACACCGAACAGACCAGCTTCGGGGTTCACTACGCGTGCTTGATCATTTTCATCAAAACGAATCCACGAAATGTCATCGCCCACCATCTCAGCCTTCCACCCGTCGATGGTCGGATCCATCATGGCGAAGTTGGTCTTACCGCACGCTGAGGGGAAAGCAGCAGCCACGTAGCGTACCCGCCCAGAAGGAGAGGTAACCTTGAGAATCAGCATGTGCTCAGCCATCCAGCCCTCATCATGCCCCAGAACGGACGCGATGCGCAGGGCGTAGCACTTCTTACCCAACAGAGCGTTACCGCCGTAGCCCGAACCGAAAGACCAAATCTCGCGGGTCTCCGGGAACTGCACAATGTACTTTTCGGGATTACAGGGCCAAGGAACATCCTGCTGCCCTTCTTCAAGCGGAGCGCCCACCGAGTGCAACGCTTTCACAAAGAAACCGTTAGTGGCAGTGAGCTTCTCAAGAACCTCAGTGCCAATAGTTGCCATAATGCGCATGGAACACACTACGTATGCCGAGTCAGAAATCTCAACACCAAACTTGGGATCGCTCGCATTCAAGCTACCCATCACGAAGGGAATCACGTACATGGTGCGTCCGCGCATGGAACCCCTGTACAGACCACGCATATCTTCCTTCATCTGAGCAGGGTCACGCCAGTTATTGGTGGGACCTGCCTTCTCCGGAGTTTCAGAGCAGATAAAAGTACGTTCCTCAACACGTGCAACATCGTCAGGGTCAGAGAACGCGGCGTAAGAATTGGGGAACTCGTGGTCGCTCAGGCGCACAAACGTGCCAGCTTCAACGAGCTCTCCTGCCAAGCGATCGTATTCTTCTCGGGAACCGTCCACCCAGTAAATGCGCGCAGGCTCAGTGAGCTCTGCAACCTCACGTACCCACTGCACCAACTCTGCATGGGTGGTAGGTGTATGATCAATTGCTTCCTGTGCAACCGCTGAAAGGCTGGTTACCTGTGAGTTATCAGCCATGTAGACCGTTTCCCCTTACATATATATTTCGGAACTACTCTGTACCGAAGTATCGTGTGCTCACCTCTGCCAAACGTCTGACAGAATAAAAGCAAAAACGCGCCAGCACCCCAAATTTCAGGGCAACAGCGCGTGATCTACTTCTAACAGCAAGCAGCTCACCTCTTTGTGATGTAATCAAGATACCCAGAAACCTGCGCCATTTGCACTCATTTCGAGCATTTCCCTTCAGTTTTTACAGATTCCACCCCTCCAAAGAAAAAGTTTTCACCCAAAATTCCGCGAAATGTAGCGGATTTTTCGTTCCAACACCCCCTATGAGATGACAGTCACGCCTTTTCGATTTGCGCGCACCCCAAAACCTGCGTAGAGTATTACTCGTTGCTGAGGCAGCCGAGAGGTTACCACAGAGAACATGCGCCTGTAGCTCAACGGATAGAGCATCTGACTACGGATCAGAAGGTTGGGGGTTCGAATCCCTTCGGGCGCACGATACAAATCCTCGCTTCCGGACGGAAGCGAGGATTTTTCCTTTAACTCTCAACCGCAGTACAGAAGCCTTCAATTTTGTCTGCGCATAGGTGGTCGCCCCACTAAAAGTTAGTGCATCACTGACCAAAACCTGATGAAACTGACCATACTTTCACCTCCAACTAAGGCAGCTTCAGTCTCTCAGCGGTCGATACCCCCTAAAATGGGTACTCGTAAGCAGTTTTGAGCGCCAGTACACCAGAAAGTTTGAGGCTTAACATGAGCGGCATTGATATCACCGTTGTTGGCGAAGACGGAACCAGCCGCCCCGTAGAGTGGGAAGATCATCAGAACCTTCTTGACGCCCTTCTTGCCAACGGGTTCCCCGTGCTAGCCACCTGCGGCGGCAACGCGTCCTGCGCAACCTGCCACGTCTTTATTGACCCCGAACACATCGACGCCAGCGGCGAGCGCACCGACGCTGAAGCTGACTTACTTTCTATGATTGACGATGTTGCCACCGAGCACTCCCGGTTGGCGTGCCAGACCGAGTTCGTCACCGAGATGGCTGGGGCAACTGTAACCCTCAAAGCAGGAATGTAATTAATGGCAGGTTTTTCATTGGGCACTTTCCGGATGCTTCGCACCGCAGGAAAAGTTTCATGTTCCGCTATAGTACTCATGACGCTCTCGGCGTGTACCGGTGGGTCTGATGCGGCGCTTGATCCGCCGCGTCCTACGAATGCTCCTAGCTCTGCGGTGAGTGCATCCGGTGGGCAGCCAGCTGTTAGCTCTGCCCCAACCGCCGCAGCGAGTGAAACTGCGACGGCAAGCCCTGGTCTAGTGGCATCTGCAACGCCACGGGCTACCGCTCCGACTCCCACCGTTATAGAGCAGACGCCGGGTGCTCTACCCCCGTCAGCAACAGAGGATCCTCAGCAGTCTGCCCCTACAGGCACTGTAGTTACTGTTCCGGCACAGACCCCTGCACCGTCTGCTCAGACTGCCCTTAACAACACCCCTGCCTGCGAATTGGGCAGTGCAGCAGTAATTTCTGCGCAGGTCAGCGGCACCGCTGCTGCCGGCTCGCAGTACATTACCCTGACTTTCACCAACACAGGGGCAACGCCCTGTTCGATTGTGGGTTACCCTGCTGTCAGCTATGTGGACGCCGGTGGTCACACCATTGGTGCTCCCGCTGCGCGAGCAGCGGAGTGGACCAGCACCGGGGTTCTGCTGACTCCAGGCGAAAGTGCCCAGGCGACCCTGCGCGAAACTCGTGCCAGCCTATTTGCTGACTCATGCCAGGCTCTTTCATCGAGCGGCTACCGAGTGCAGTTGCCGCAGACTAGCGGTACGCTCACGGTGCCCTACCCTGCTGAGGCTTGCAGTAACACCGCGGTACAGCAAATGAGCGTGGGTCAGGTAGGGGCAACTCCCTAAGCCGGTCACTGGGAGCCACATATTTTCTGTATCTGTGCGATGTTGGAGGCGTCGTAGCTATTGAGATAGCGCAGCGCATTCTATATCTGACCGCAGACGATGAAGGCCTGGACGGGCTCCTGCACTGCCATAATAGAGGGTATGGTCAGTGCCCTTGATAATTTTTCGCCCAGTACTCGCACCTGGTTTACGGGTGCTTTTTCTGCTCCCACTGCTGCCCAGGAGGGCGCATGGAATGCTATTTCGGCAGGTAAGCATGCCCTCATTGTGGCACCCACCGGTTCGGGTAAAACGCTGGCTGCTTTTTTGTGGGCACTGGATAGGTTGTACCACGGGGGCGAGGATGCACGCGTTGAGGAGACCGAGGACGCGCGCGCCCCCGTCCATACGGGCACCAAGGTTCTCTACATTTCGCCTCTGAAGGCTCTGGGTGTCGATGTGGAACGCAATCTGCGAGCGCCGTTGATTGGTATCGCGCAGACCGCTAAGCAGTACGGGCAGGTGCCGCCGCAGGTGAGTGTGGGGGTGCGTAGCGGTGATACTCCGGCGAAGGAACGCCGGGCGTTGGTTGCGCATCCGCCGGATATTTTGATTACTACCCCCGAGTCTCTTTATTTGATGCTGACCTCTAAGGCGAGGGCGACCCTCACCGGGGTTTATACGGTCATTATTGATGAGGTTCACGCGGTTGCTGGTACTAAGCGCGGGGCGCATTTGGCGGTGACCTTGGAGCGGTTGGATCAGATTCTTGAGACTCCCGCTCAGCGTATTGGGCTCTCTGCAACGGTTGAGCCGGTTGAGACAGTAGCGCGTTTTCTGGGCGGTACGGCGCCGGTTGATGTGGTGCGTCCGCCGGGTGAGAAAGAGTGGGATTTAACGGTGAGTGTGCCGGTGCCGGATATGACGGTGCTGGGCGGACCGAATGCGTACGGTGAGGGCGATAATGCTTTCACCCCAGCTCCAGTGAGTAGTAAGTTGGAGGTTCCGCGTGCGGCGCGCAATGAGGTGGAGCGCGCTATCGCCCGCGATATGGCGTTCGAGGCGTCGCCTTCTTTTACCTTCGATGACGGGGTGGTGGGTGAGGATTCTTTGGCTGATGCGGTCGAGGGTTCTCACGGGGTGGCAACCGCTCCCGGGATCACCTTGGCTGAGTCGCTGGGTATTGTTCCACCGTCAGGACGTGAAGATTCAGCCTCGGCTGCTGGCACTGCTTCGGCTAAGAAAATATCCATGCCCGCCGATGTCGCCGATGCGGTGGGTATTAGTACCCCCGCAGCTCCTTTGGCTGAACGTAAGGACGCCTTTACCCCGGTCAGTTTCGTTATTGAAAATATGGAGGAGGGCGAGGACGCTGCCGATGGCGCCCTCACCGGTGGCACGCTTCCCGAGTCGTCGTCTGCCCTCGGTAGCGCCCCCGATACCGGTGGGTACCAGGCATCCATCTGGCCCCACGTTGAAGAACGCATTGTTGATGTGGTGGAAGCCCATCAATCAACGATTGTGTTCACCAATTCGCGCGGTTTAGCTGAAAAGCTCACCGCCCGCCTGAACGAGATTTACGCGGCGAGGGTACGCGATCGTAGCAGCATGAACGAGGAGGCGCCCTCGCGCGGGGGCGAGCCGCAGTCGGTGACAGAGATTCTAGCGCAGGCGCTGGCGAAGGACTCAGTGCGGTTAGAAAACCCCGACCACGACGCTAAACTCACCCAGAAAACCGAGAATCGGGCGCGCGCGTCCGCCCCAGCAGAAAATACCGCTGCCCCGGTGCTGGCGCGTGCCCACCATGGTTCGGTGGCTAAAGACCAGCGCGAAATCATTGAAGACGCCCTGAAATCTGGCGAGCTCAAGTGCGTGGTCGCGACCAGCTCCCTAGAGCTGGGTATTGATATGGGTGCCGTTGAGGTTGTGGTGCAGGTTGAAGCGCCCTTTTCGGTGGCATCGGGTTTGCAGAGGGTAGGACGCGCCGGGCACCAGGTCGGCGAAGTGTCGAGGGGCTTTCTCTACCCCAAGCATCGCGGCGATTTGCTGAACGCTACCGTGACGGTTCGCCGCATGCTTGATGGGGCGATTGAGCCGCTGACCATTCCGGCAAATCCGCTGGATATTCTCGCCCAGCAAACGGTAGCGGCGTGTGCTTTGGGGCCCATTGATGTTGAGGCTTGGTTTGAGGCGCTGCGGAATACTGCACCTTTTGCGACCTTGCCGCGTTCGGCTTTTGAGGCGACCCTCGATTTGCTGGCCGGCAAGTACCCCTCCGATGAGTTCGCTGAGCTGCGTCCGCGCATCATCTGGGATCGTGATGGCGGAACCATCGAAGGCCGCAAGGGCGCTCAGCGACTGGCGGTTACCTCAGGCGGCACCATTCCAGACCGCGGTCTGTTCCCCGTGTACATTGTCGGTTCTGAAGACTCTAAAGCACCCAAGCGAGTGGGTGAGCTTGATGAAGAAATGGTCTACGAATCGCGTGCCGGTGACGTGATTGCTCTCGGTGCCTCGTCCTGGCGTATTGAAGATATCAGCCACGACCGCGTCAGCGTCACCCCCGCCCCAGGTGTACCCGGCAAGCTGCCGTTTTGGCGCGGTGAGGGTGGCGGACGTCCGGTTGATCTGGGGCGAGCACTCGGCAAATTCACCCGCGAGCTCGCCACCGATCTCACTAGCAAGCCCCAGGACGCGCGCGCGAAACTGACCGCAACCGGGCTTGATACTTGGGCTGCCGACAACCTCGAAGCCTACGTACGCGCCCAGATAGAGGCTGTGGGGTCAGTGCCGAGCGATATTCAGTTCACGGTAGAGCGTTTTCGCGATGAAATCGGTGACTGGCGGTTGATTCTCCACTCGCCCTTGGGCATGCCTGTACACGCTCCCTGGGCGCTGGCTGTGGGTCAGCGAGTAGAAGCCCAATACGGGGTAAATGCCTCGGCGATGGCTGCTGATGACGGCATCGTGCTACGCATACCGGCGATGGAAGCAGAACCTCCCGGTGCCGATATTTTTCTTTTTGACGCCGATGAGCTTGAGGATATCGTCATGCAAGGGGTGGGCTCTTCTGCCCTCTTTGCCTCCCGATTTAGGGAGTGTGCCGCCCGCGCTCTACTGCTACCGCGTAAAGACCCTGGTCGGCGCACACCCTTGTGGCAGCAACGTCAGCGATCAGCCCAGCTGCTCGATGTAGCACGCAAGTACCCGAGCTTTCCCATTATTTTGGAAACCGTGCGCGAATGTATGCAAGATGTGTACGACTTGCCCGCGCTCATCCAGCTACACAAAGACATTGATGCGCGCACCGTGCGTTTGGTGGAGGTCGAGACAGAATCCCCCTCCCCCTTCGCCCGTACTCTGCTCTTTGGTTACGTTGCCCAGTTCCTCTACGAGGGCGACTCCCCACTAGCAGAACGCCGTGCCGCTGCCCTCTCCCTTGACCCGGCGCTGTTGACTGAACTGCTCGGACGCGATGAACTGCGCGAGCTACTCGATGCCAACGTTATTCGCTCCACCGAAGCCCGCCTGCAGCACACCGCCACAGGTTACCGTTACCGCGGGGTGGAAGGCACCGCCGACTTGCTACGCCTGTTAGGGCCGCTCACCGCAACCTCGCTGGCAGCAAGACTCAAAGATGAGGACGCGCCCGCCCTTGAGCTCCCAGAAACGGTAGGGAGCGGTGAAGAGGCAGAAGCAGATCAGCCGCTGGAAACAACAGAAAAAACAGTGTCGGTCGATACCACCCAAGCTTTCCTCGATGAACTGGTCGGTAGCAATCGCGCCCTGCGCTTTAACCTGCACGGGGTTACCCACTACGCAGCCATCGAGGACGCCTCCAGACTGCGCGACGGACTGGGTGTGCCCCTGCCCATGGGCGTACCGCTCGCCTTCCTCGAACCGGTCAAAGAACCCCTGCTTGACCTGGTCGCCCGTTACGCACGTACCCACGCACCCTTCACCGCAGCCCAAGCCGGCGCGTCCTTAGGGCTGGGCGTTGCCATTGTCGATACCGCCCTGCGTACCCTGGCGGCAGACAGGCGCGTGCTCTCGGGGGATTTTCTACCCGATGAACTCCATGAAGAGCTCACCGCAACCCGCGCCGCCGACTCGCCAGCACCCCCAGCTCCCATCAGTAGCGCCGCCACCCAGTGGGTCGATGCCCAGGTACTACGCACCCTCCGCTCACGCTCGCTTGCTATTCTGCGCCAAGACGTAGAACCCGTCGCCCCGCATATCTACGGACGCTTCTTACCCCCCTGGCAGCACGTTGAAACCTGGAAGCTCACCGAAGCCCAACAGCCCCCCGGCACCTTTGGTACACCCGTCAGTGGCATCAAATCGTCGGTAACACAGGATCAAAGCAGCATGCTCAGCGGCTACGACGGTCTTCTCACCGTGATCGACCAGCTCGCCGGCGTCCGTCTGCCCGCCTCGGCACTCGAACCATTGGTGCTGCGCTCGCGCGTGAAAGATTACAGCCCGGCTCTACTTGATCAAGCCATGAGTTCGGGGGATGTTCTGTGGATTGGTGATGGCGAGCTTGCCGGTAGTGACGGCTGGGTATCGTTGCATCTGAGCGAAGCATCTTCTCTTACTCTGCCCGATGAACAGGCACGCATCACGGCATTCAACACCCTCGCCCCGCTAGATAAAGCGGTCTATGAGGTGTTGGGCTCAGGCGGTCTTTTTATTCACCAGATACAAGCCGCCCTGCAGGGCAGGCTGGGTGATAGCGCAACGGTGACACTCAAAGACATTTCAGGCTCGCTCTGGAACCTCATTTGGGCAGGTCTCATTACAAACGACACCTTCGCCCCCGTACGCGCTCTATTGAGCGGCGGCTCGACCGCTCACAAGGTTGCTACCCCAGCCCCCCGTGCCCGCTCGGTGAGTATGCGCCGTGGCGCTGCCCGTCTCTCGGGTTCACGCTTTGGGGGTGCCTCCCGCTTCGGTTCTCTGGGTGAGACTCCCGTTGCCGCGCCCATTGATGCAGGACGCTGGTCACGGGTCTACGCCGAAGAACTCGATAGCACCATCGCAGCCCATGCCCGCAGTGAGCTACTCATGGACCGTTACGGTGTTCTCACCCGCGGCGCGGTAGCCCTCGAAGACGTCCCAGGTGGTTTTACCAGCATCTACCGGGTGCTCTCAGCCGCCGAAGAAAAGGGTCTTGCCCGCCGCGGTTACTTTATTGAAGGCTTGGGTGCGGCGCAGTTCTCCACCGCCAACACAGTGGATCGTCTGCGCGATTACGACAAGGATTCTGGCGACGATAGGCACACTCGCACCGTTACCTTCCTCGCCGCCACCGACCCCGCCAACCCCTACGGGGCAGCCCTGCCCTGGCCACAGGCACCGGCGCTGGACGGCGCGTCCACGCCCATTGCCGGGGCAGAAAGCCTAGAGGAAACCAGCACCGCAACCCGTCACAAACCCGGACGCAAAGCTGGCGCTGCCGTGGTGCTCGTAGACGGGGAACTCACTCTTTACGTAGAACGCGGCGGCAAAACCATGCTGATTTTCACCGAAGATACTGACCGCGTCAAAGTCGCAGCCCCGTTGATCGGTGAACTGGTGCGTCGCGGTGCCGCAGAGAAAATCATGATTGAAAAAGTCAACGGGTTCAGTGTTCTCGATACCCCCGACCCCCTGCCCGCACGCGAACAAGGGCAAGAAGCCCCCACCGAACACCCGGTCACTACCCTGCGTGCCGGGCTTCTCGCCTCGGGATTCTACCCCACCCCCAAAGGTCTACGCATGCGTAAAGACTACTAAAGCAAGGCACTCACTAGATTTTAAAAGAATCAGCGCGACCTTAGATAGGGAAGCAAGGTCGCGCTGATGAGGGGATATATTTAATTATTTACCTACGTGTACCCAGGTACTTGAAGGCTATTGGGGATTAGCCAAGTACCGGCGCATCGGTCTCAGACTCAGTTATTGCTTGACGGAACTCACGCACCGCTCGCAACACTTGCTGAAACGAGGCAATTACAGTCATTACCGCAAAAGCCGCAATGATGTAGTACACAATAGATGTAACCATGATGGTTACCTCCTGGTATCGAATCTGGGGAAAGATTCATACAACAACAAGGGACTCTCAACATACCAGAGTGTCCCCAGGAAAGTCCACAAGACGTTTACGGATAAGACACAAACTTATATAAGTGACTTCACCTGATGCGGTTTATACAGGGCTGGTTAAGTTAAACGCTGTAATTTATGAAGAAGGAACACATGCCCGAAGGAGATACCGTCTGGCGGCAAGCCCGCAGCCTACACAAGGCACTGGCAGGACGCATCGCCCACAGCACCAGTTTTCGCTACCCGAATGTTGCCGAATATGACTTTTCCGGGCAGCGCATTCACGGTGCTTTAGCGGTCGGCAAGCACCTACTCCTGCGCATCGGCGAGCATAGCGTCCATTCCCACCTCAAGATGGACGGCATCTGGCATGTTTATGGCGTCGATGATAACGGTAACCCCGCCCGCTGGAAACGCCCCGCGCATCTGGCACGCGCCGTTGTGAACGCTAACGCCCGGCAGGACGCCAGCGGGCAGCTCGTGCAGGGCAGCACGCCCGTCTCGGCAGTGGGCTTTACCCTGGGACTCTTAGAAATCTTTCCCACTACAGAAGAAAACGACAGGCTGGGGTACTTGGGTCCGGACTTGCTGGGCGCCGACTGGAACCCTGCCCTCGCTCTAGAAAACCTCCTGGCGCAACCGGAGCGCCCCATTGGCCCAGCGCTGCTGGATCAGAAAAACCTGCAAGGCATCGGCACCATCTTTCGCGCCGAAACCCTCTTTCTAGCGGGGCTTCACCCTATGAGTCCGGTGGGTAGCGTGCCCGATCTGCCGCGCGTCATCGAAATTGCTCACCTGCTGTTAGTAGCCAACCGCATGCGCCCCAAACGTGTCACCCGCACCGACCGTGAGCCCCTGTGGTGCTACGGACGCGGCGGGCGAGCCTGCTACCGCTGCGGTAGGCCCATTATCAGTGAAGAAATCTCAAATCTGGGCACCGGGGCTGAAAGGTTCGGGGTGGACCGCTACGTCCAAACCGAAGACACCACCTCGCGTATCAGCTACCGCTGCCCCCAGTGCCAAGTGATGTACGGGGAGCAGGTTTAGGTGGGGCGTCCGTTTCTTCCCCTGCCCCCCTTACATTTGCCCTCTTACGGTGTGACCACGCTAGATTCACCAGTGACCGGGTTCTGCTCTAGTCACCACGTTTATTGCGGTCACTAGAGCAGAGCGTGGTCACACGGTGGGCGGACGCACGCAGACGCGGTGCTGACAGGCTAAGAGAGAAAATGTTCACTGGCTGCGTGTTCGCGCAGATACTCACGCAAATAGGGAATCGTAAAATCGAGGTAGCCGTGCCGAGGTGAGTAAATGATTTCAAACTCCATGAGACGGCGGCGGTAGGTATTAGCGTACTGGTTACTGATCTGCAATCTTTCAATGATGTCGCTGACTCTGCTGGATTCGGAGTCAACAGCCATCGCCGCCAAGAAACTCTTATCAACGTTAGAGAGCGTTGCTAGGGCAGGCTCGTGTACCAGGTGTCCCACCCGTCGAGTAGCAGCTTTCACGCCATCTACTGCCTGCTGCTTGCCAATCGATTCAGCCCCACGAGAAGCCCTCCAGCACTCGAACCCCACGCTCTGAATCAGAAACGGATACCCGCGGGTACCTTCCACTGCCGTAGCCAAGGCGTCGGGCGCAAAATCGCGTCCGTTAGCTGAGGCTGGAATAGAAAGCGCCTGCTCTATATCTTCGCTGCTGACAGTTCCTAGCTCAACACGCTCAGCTCTGCGTAGGAAGGTCAGTACCTCATCATTGAGAAGGTCACTCACAGCCTCAGGTAGACCGGCAGCGCAAAAACCAATATTCTTACCGCGTCTAAAAGCGTGTTGTATTTCTTGGGTGAGCGGCCGCAAATCATCGACCGCGCTTCGGTGGGCTTCATCGACGGTAATGAGAACCCCAGCGCCCTGTTCTGTAAAAATATCGGTTAGTTCAAAGAGACTGGTGCGCAACCCGCTTGCTGCTTGTGGCGAGTCGTTGAGGGTAACTCCCGCCCCTACCCCTAGAACAGTGGCGCTCACCTGTTTGATAGATCGCTGAGCGGACGCGCGGTAGCGGGCAAGAGCCGAAGGGAGAATATCTTGAGTCAGCTCGTCCAACAGACCTTTACGGGCGGTCAATGAAATAACCAGCCAACCGTGATGACGCGCCACATCTTCTAGGGCGTTGAGAAGGACCGTCTTACCTGAGCCCCTCGTACCGGTAATGAGCATAGCGCGCGATGGCGAGCCCACCCCATCAGCTAACCCCTCCTCGAAGTCAGCGATGATATTGTCTCTGCCCACCAACAAAGGCGGAGTTACTCCGAAGGAAGGCGTAAAAGGATTAGACATGTAAAGGTTCTTTCTTATTCTTTTTTATTTCTTCTTATTCTTTCTTATTTTTCTTATTTTGGCGAGCGCTGCTGCTCCAGAACCAGCAAGTATCGAGGACGCAACCTGCGCACCTAGCGTCCGGTTCTTTTCCCCACCCCCTGCCCTGCTCTGTTCCCTTACGGTGTGACCACGCTAGATTCACCAGTGACCGGGTTCTGCTCTAGTCACCACGTTTATTGCGGTCACTAGAGCAGAGCGTGGTCACACGGTGGGCGGACGCGCGCAGTCTCAGCGCTTGCGGCTAAACTGGTGAGCGTGTCAGCTCGACGAATAACCCGCCACGATAAAAACCCGCCCCTACCCCAGCGCGCCGGGATAGACCCGGTGGCTTTGTTGCTGCCTCATGCCGGTGAGAGCCCAGAGCAGGCAGCTGCCGCTCAACCGCCAAGGCCCACCGACACCTTTGGGGCGTCCTGCGTCTTTGACTATCTGGTTAACCGTTTTTACCCGCACGATGCCGCTATTATTCGTGCCCGTTTTAATGCCCGCGAAGTCAGGGATTCCACCGGGGCTGACATTGCGCCCGAGGCTCCGCTGGTGGGGCAGAAAATCTGGTACTACCGGGAGCTACCCACCGAGCGGGCGGTTCCTTTTGATATGCCGGTACTGTATGAAGATGAGTGGGTGCTTGCTGTTGATAAACCGCATTTTCTACCGACCACACCTAACGGTTCTTTCGTAGCGCATACGGCTCTCACCCAGTTGAGGGTGCGTGAAGAAAACCCGCTGCTCATACCCATTCACCGGCTAGATAGACCCACCGCCGGGGTGGTGCTTTTCGCGAAGACGGTGGAGGCTCGTGCGCCGTTTCAGCTGATGTTTCAAAACCGGCTGGTTAGTAAAACCTACGAGGCAGTTGCCGCGGGTCAGCCACTAGCGCCCGGAGAAAGCATCGAGCTACGCACCCGTATTGAAAAAGAGCACGGCAAGTTGCAGGTGAGTCAGACCAGCGCCCAAGAGACTGCCGCCGCGGGTCAGGTGGCTAACGCTCACTCCCGTATCGCGTGCTTGGCTACCTACGAGCTGCCCACAGGCGTCCTGCCTGCAACCTCTGCGGCGAACCCAGCGCTCCCCCTGCCCACTGGCGTCCTTAGCCACTACCTCTTGGAACCGATCACCGGCAAGACCCACCAGTTGCGAGCGCATCTGTGGGCGCTGGGCACCCCCATTGCTGGGGATGTGCTCTACCCGCAGGTGCTGCCCGTTGCCGATGATGAACCTGAGCTGCCCCTTCAGTTGCTAGCACGCACGGTCAGTTTTACCCACCCCATCACTGGTGAGGATACACTCATTACCAGCAAGAGGCAGCTTTTGCTTGCTCCTGAGAATCTTGCGACCCGTACAATACATTCTTGAGATTTTTTACCCCCCCCTTTACGTTTGAAAGAAGCCCATGACCACTGATTTTTCTCAGTACTCTGATCTTGCTGCCCGCTCTGTGATGCACCATTTTGGCACCCGTGTCTTGGGTGTTCCTGGTACCTTGCTGGGTAAGGTGGTAGCCCCTGATCGTCGCTCGCGGGGTGATAAGTTTAAGCACTGGCATTACTGGTGGCAGGCGCATTTTTTGGATAACGCGGTGGACGCCGGTTTCAGGTGTTTGCGTGCTCATCAGCGTGAGGACGCGCATCAGTGGCTTCAGCGGGCGCAGGCGTTGCAGCGGGGTATTACTGCCCGCAATTTCGGCACCGTGATCAATGATTATTATGACGATATGGCGTGGCTGACCCTAGCTCTAGAGCGTATGAATCGTCTGCATCTTGCCCTGCACGGCACCGGTGATGTGAGGGCGCAGGACGCGGCGGTAACCCTGTATACTCAGCTGACGGAGGCTTGCAATGATGAGTTGGGCGGTGGCGCTTTTTGGTCTAAGGCGAGGGATTTTAAAAACACTCCGGCGACTGCGCCTATTGCCCTAGCTTTTGCCCGCGCTCACCGTTTAGAAGACGCTGCCGAACTCTTGGGGTGGTTGCGTACCCGTCTTTGGGACGCTGATGAGGGCATTTACCGTGATGGTTTGCGCATGATCGGCGGTTCGGTGGAGTCTACCCGTTTAGAGTCAGCTGCCTATTCCTATAACTCCGGGCCTGTATTGGCTGCTACTCTTGCCCTTGCCGCTCAGGTGAGTGAGCGCGTCCGCCCGGTAGAAGCCGGTGATATTGGTTCGTTGCAGGACGCGCGTGAGCACGCCCGCGCAATTGTTGAGGGTGTGGCGCGGCAATTCACACAGCCCTTTGATACCGGGGCTGAGACTGTGCAGGTACTCAAAACCTTCGGCGACGGTGACGGTGGGCTCTTTACCGGTATTCTCACCCGCTACCTGGCAGAGGCTGCTCGCTCGCCCCTGGTCAATGAGCAAACCCGCACTCTGGCACGTACCCTGGTCTGTGATACCGCCCGGGTGCTGTGGATGGGCAGACGCGAATTCGACCCCAACCTCCAGGTCAATCTGGCGGGGGTGGATGTTACCGAAATACGAGGGGAATCAGTGGCGCTCTTCTCACCCAACCCCGTTGAACACGCCTCAGACGCCCTCGTGCCCGGCGCGCGCGTTGAACTCTCACCCCAGCTACAAGCCTGGATGATTTTCGAAGCAGCAGCGACCCTGAGCTAACCTACCAACCTTCACCACGCAGTACACACTACCGAAAGTTTTTATGACGTCCTCTGCCCTCTCGCCCCTTGAACGCCAGTCCGTACCCCGTACCCTGCGCAACCCACGCCTACTCTTTATCGAGATACTGGCGGGTCTAGTCACCTCGCTAGCGCTCATTCCAGAAGCGTTAGCGTTCGCCGTCGTTGCCGGGGTTGACCCACAAGTAGGGCTCTTCACCTCCGTTATTCTGGCAATCGTCATTGCGGTGACCGGTGGTCGCCCCGCCATGATCTCAGGCGCCGCCGGATCAACCGCCCTCGTCATCGCACCCCTCGTTGCCAGCCACGGCACCGACTACCTGGTAGCAACCGTGCTGCTCGCCGGCGTCCTGCAAATCATCTTCGCAGCTGTGGGCGTCGCCAAACTTATGCGCTTTATCCCCCGGCAGGTCATGGTCGGTTTTGTGAACGCACTCGCCATTCTCATTTTCTCCTCCCAGCTGCCGCAGCTTATCGGTGTTCCCTGGCTGGTCTACCCCATGGTGGCAGTGGGCGTCCTGCTTGTTTTCGGTCTGCCCAAGCTCTCCCAGGCAATCCCCGCTCCGCTCATTGTCATTGTGGTGCTCACCGTCTTCGCTGTACTCGCTGGTGCTCGGGTGCCCACCGTCGGTGACTACGGTCAGCTGCCCGAATCGCTGCCCGCCCTCTTCTTCCCCAATGTTCCCCTCGACGGTGAGACCCTGCACGTTATCGCACCCTACGCCCTGGGCATCACCTTCGTCGGTCTCGTAGAATCGCTCATGACCGCCAAACTCGTGGACGACATCACCGACACCCACTCCAACAAAACCCGTGAATCATGGGGGCTGGGCGTTGCCAACCTCGCCACCGGCTTCTTCGGCGGCATGGGTGGCTGCGCCATGATCGGTCAAACCATGATTAACGTCAACGGTGCCCGCGCCCGCACCCGCATCTCAACCTTCTTCTCGGGCTTCTTCATTCTGGTTCTCTCGCTCACCTTAGGCGATATTGTGGCAATGATCCCCATGGCAGCGCTGGTAGCAATCATGATTTTCGTATCGCTGACTACCTTCGACTGGCACTCCGTTCGCCCGGCAACGCTCAAGGTCATGCCGCGCAGTGAAACCCTGATTATGGTAATCACCGTGGTACTCACCCTGCTCACCCACAACCTCGCGCTCGGCGTGGGCGCGGGCATCCTCACTGCCATGGCTTTCTTTGCCCGCAGAGTAGCCCACTTTGTCTCCCTCGACAGGGTTCTTGCCCCCAACCAGGAGAGCGTCACCTACCACGTCAACGGTGAGCTCTTCTTTGCCTCGTCCAACGACCTCTACACCCTCTTTGAATACTCAGCCGACCCTGATCGGGTCATCATTGATATGGGCGGCTCACACGTATGGGATGCCTCCACCGTCTCAACCTTGGACGCCGTTACCGCCAAATACGCCAAACTCGGCAAACAGGTAGACGTCAAGGGTCTGAATGCCCGCTCAGAAGAACTCCACGGACGCCTGACCGGCAAGGTAGGGCTGTAAGGCAAGAAAGCCGGGGACGGACGCGCCTTAGAAGAGGCGTGCGCCCTGCCTCTGGTGTACCTTATCGATAGACACAATACGCTTGATGACGCACTCAGTTGGGTTGCCCTGCAGTAATGTAGAAAGACCTAATTTTCAATAAAAACTTTGAGTTCCTTAAAAAATTATTAGGATGTGGTCACAGAAGTAATCCTTCTTCAAGTCAAGTTGGGTTCAACCCATGCTCTAGAACATTTCTAGATCCCAAATAGGAGGTTATCTACCATGAGGTTTTTCTCAAACCTTTATTATAACTTTTGTTCTCCCTTTGCCTAGCAATTCCATTACTGAGCAGCCCTGCCCACGCCCAGCTCATTGGCAGTTCTTCAGCTGTCTTGGTGCCAGTAACAGATAAAACGTTAGAGCAAGATTTAACCCAAAAAACGCTACAATCTTTAAGTAACGGAGATATTAAAACAAAAACCCAAGAGGAAAGTATTAAAACTGACGAGACCACAGTTCTTCAAGTCGGTACAGAGAAGAAATTTTACAGCGTGACCGTCCCCATCACAGGTGAGTCATCGAGTAAGCTGAGTGGTCTTACCGTTATATATGATTCAGATTTCAAGGTTCAAGACTCAATAGAGACCCTTGTTTACGAAAATACAGATTCAACCATAGCTGTTTCCTCATATAGAGATGGAATTTTACATTCAAGCGCTGCAACAGATGTAAAATTTACCGACCTTGAAAATGATTTGAAAAAGTTCATCTTAACTTGCCAGGAAAACCCCAAATCAGCCCTCAAGGTTGGGGAGAGAGAGTTGGTTGTGTAGTGGCAACTCTCGGCGTGAGCGCAGCTGTTGCAAAGGTCATTGTAGCTATTGCTCACCACTTCACCCTGGAGAACCATGTTTAACAATACAGAAGCATCTCGGTGGGCACTAGCAGCTTTGTCGTCCTTTCTGCTTTTTATTATTTCTTTTGTGGCAGCAGTTGCAGTAATTATTTTTTCAGATTTCCAAGGAATGGCTCTGTTAGCAAATTTAATAGTTCCTGCAATATCCACCTACTTACTGGTGGATGCAGTAAGAAGCTATAGAAAATTCCTTAGCGCAAACACTTAAAAAATAAGCTATCTAACCCGTGATTAGATAGCTTATTTTTTATTAATCAATGACGCAGCAGGGGCATTTTTCACAAGCTCCCTTTCCTCGTGTTTCTAAGGCAGACTAAAAAAGGGGCTCTCCCTTGCTCGGGTACACCTTATCAATGGAGACAATGCGTTTAACCACGCGCTCGGTTGGATTGCCGTGCTTATCGGGCTTAGGCTCAAACTCAACGGTGATGTCTACGGTGTTTTGCACATCCAACGAGATGCGGGCAGCTTCGGCAAAGATAACGTCTGTAGCCGCCACGGTAGACCAGCTTTGCGCAGCATTTTTGGGTCGAAAATAGATGGTGTTATTGGAGTTCTTGTGCCCGTCGATGGTGCCGCGTAGCTGTGCCCGGTATTTACCGATCAGGTCAGCTTTCAGAGCATCTTCTAGGCGCGCCAGACCGCGAGCGTTCAGCTTCACATCTTCGCGGACGCGGTTCTTCTGCTCGATACTGCCGCGCACCTGCCAGCCCTGGTGATGCAGTACTGCGACGGCGCGTCGTACTGCTTCGCGCACGGTAGGGGTTTCAAGGGGTTCAAGTAACTCTTCGGTATCGATGGCATCGCTGGCGGATGCGCGGCTAAAGGTGGCGAACACGGTGCGCAGTGCCTCAGATTCGATAGTGTTTTCAGCTAATTCTTCAAGGGGCAGATGCTCCTCAACACCGCCTGTGAGCTGTTGCTGCGGCAGGGGCTGCGGAGCACGAAAAACCAGGCTCAGTTGCTTGCCGGCTTCGATACCTTCCAAGAGAATCGGCTGGGTCTTGACCTTGCGTTTAGTGGCGCGTCCGTGGGCATCACGGGAATCCTCGTAGCGGTCTTCAGACATAGCATGCGAGAGCGCGCGGGCTGCCTCAGCGATGTGGGTGATGAACTTGCCCAGTGCCTCGGCTTCTGCGCTATTTGCGGTGATAGTAGCGCCGCTGAGGGTGATGCGGGCAAGGGCAGTGCCCGATTCTTCGTGCGTCTGCTGTGAGTTCGTCATTTCCTTGCCCCTTTGCTGTGAACCGGTATCTATACGCTCATTCTAGTATCACAGCTCACAAGCACCAAGAAGGGGTGGTCTTTTACCCTTCCCACCTACGAACTTGTCGGAATTTATGGCATTTTGGGGCTACATACGCCATAAAATCCGACAATTTCGGTGGGTTTCAAGGGCGGAGGTTATACCTGACCGCGAGCAGTTGCAACGGCAATCAGCAATTGCTCCTTATTCATGGCTGAACGGCCCGTCAACTTGAGTTGCTGGGCAATCTTGTACAGCTCAACACGGGTCATGGTTTGCAAAGGACGCACGGTCTCAGCGGTAGCGGGTTCAGCCGGGGCGGGATCTGCCAGACTAGATTCCGCCGGAGTGTTCTTGGTGGCAAGCTGAGGCTCCTCGGGTGCAACTGCGTCTCCCTCGACGACCTCAGACTCAGCATCAATGGCTTCAATGGGATCTGACTCAAATTTATCGGCGCCCTCAAGCTCAGCCGGTTCGAGCTTCTCCACGTCAAGAACCTCAAGCTGTTCGCCAGCCTCGAGAGCGGTCTCTACTACAGCGTCTGGTTCAGTCTCTGCGGTGAGAGTCTCAAGAGGATCAGAGACAAAATCCGCAATCTTGGTCTTGCGCGTGGGCTTAGCCGGCTTCGCAGCAGACTTCTTCTTGTCTTTCGTGGATTCTTTCTTCGAAGACTTGGCAGGCTTTTCAGATGCCTTGTTCTTTGGCTTCTTCGTCTTAGTCTTAGCGGTAGCGCTCTTCTTATCTGACTTGTTATCAGCCTTCTTATCACTCTTCGAGGACGCAGCAGACTTTTTCTCTGTCTTCTTTACCGGGGACTTCTTCTCAGCCTTTTTGTCAGATGCCTTTTTGAGTTCAGTCTTCTTCGACTTGCTCTTTAGAGTAGCTGTTTTATTGTCTTCTGATTTTTTCTTCTCGACCTTTTTGGTATCAGCTGCAGAAGTCTTGCTCTTACCCTTCGTGCTGGGTGCTGAACTCTTGACGGGCGCGTCCTCTTTGATGCGTCGCCATTTGCCGCCGCGCAGCTCGTACTTCTTCGCCAGCTTCTTCTCTGCTTTCTCGTAGGCGCGTTCTACGCTCTTATGCTTGGCAAGAGACTTTTCAAATGCTTTGGTGAAACGCTTCTGCGCCTTGCAACCAGATCGCTTCAGTTCCTTCGAGAAGGTGGGCTTGAGGGGTTTGTCTTTCGACACGGTGCATCACTCCTTAAGTCTTGGGTTTTGCCTCTCACTTTAGCGTGTTGAGGCTAACAGACTTGGTAAAGTGGTTCACATGTCTGACTTTACTCTGCGTGCCATGTCCGAAGCCGATGCCACTTACCTCTCACGCCTCAATTTTCTCACCGATGTTTTTGGTGATGAGAGTGCTGAGCCCTCATCGCATTTCGAAGAGGAATATAAGTTTTATGTGGGTCAGTGGACGCCTGAATCTGGCGGGTTTATTGCCTGGGACGGCATCATTCCCGCAGGTGGTGCCTGGCTCAACTGGGGCACAGATGCCCACCACGGGGCTGGTTTTGTGAAAGAGGGAATCCCCGAGGTCGCTATCGCCGTTGAGTCACGCTACCAGGGGCAGGGACTCGCGTCCTTACTCTTTGACGCCCTCATCGACCTCGCCCGCGAGCAGGGCGCACCGGGTATTTGCCTAGCAGTTGATACTCGCAATGAGTCAGCACGCGCTATCTACGAGCACAAGGGCTTTGAATTTGCCGCAGAGGTGCCCGATTCTCACTACATTTCGATGGTCAAACACTTTTCTTAAAAGTTGAGAGTGCAATTTAGGGCAGATTTTCAACGAAAATCTGCCCTAAATTGCACTCTCGCCGCTAAGAATTAGTCATTGACGACGACAATGTCTACCTGAATGTTGCCGCGGGTCGCGTTGGAGTAGGGGCACACCTAGTGAGCGGCGTTAGCAAGTGCCTGAGCTTCGCTCTGTTCCATCTCGGGGTTTACGACCTCAAGAACTACTGCTAGCGCGTAGCCCTCGCCCTCTTTGCCGAATTAAGATAGCCCCGCACGATGGAGATCAAAACCCCGATGTTCACTCCGGCGGGCACCAAGACAATAGCAAAGGCTGTACCGCCCGAGGCTGTGAAGAAACTCGATCCCAAGCGCCGCTCTCACCAATACCTGACATCTCTATCTACAGCCCGACGCTGAGGGGCTATCCACAGAGGCTTATTCAAAAGTCCTACCACCGGCATAAAACACCAACCCCCGGCACCACCACAAACACACGCCCATACACCCCAAGCGGTCGCCTAAAACCACTATGCAAAACCCGCCACATCTTGATCTAAGCAATAACCCTCTCTACTACCAACCGCAACCGATTAAACACCCGATTATTCCGTTTCTGTTCCCTACTTAACTTCTGACCAGGCTTACACCTGGTTAGAGTAGCTAGCCCCAGACCCACATAACCCTTATCAGCCAGAGTTGAAGAATCCAGAAACTCATCAAGTCTGTGAGCCCTGAAAGCATGAGCATCATGCCTGGCTCCAGGAAGAGGATCAGCGATGGTCAAGAGTCTACCGTCAAAAGTACAGATGACTTGGTGGTTGAAGCCGGCTCGTTTATGCTTGCCCGAGAAGTTCGTCTTACCTCATGAGCGCCAATTCCAGGTAGGAATAAGTGTTCCGTCGATGACCAAGGAGCCAGGGGTTTGCGGACTCTCTTTTAGAGGTTGAATCAGCGCGGTGAGGACCTGCTCTAGGGCTTTCTCGATAGTATTGATAGCCCGTGAGATAGTTGGTTGTGAGACGGTAAAAAGTTCTGCGAGTAGTTCTTCGGTGAGGTTGTGGCGGTGTAGAGCAGGGTGACTTTGAGGGCTTTGGTGAGGGCTGGTGGTCTTCCACCTGGTTTTGTCCAGGTGAGGTGGTGGGTGAGGGTTGTGTATAGCGTGGCGAATTACGTGGCAGTCAGCCCGGTTGGACGCTGGTGTGGCAACGGTCTTTCCGGTATGGCTTGAGGTTATTTGTAGTAATTTAACGCTCATATTTTTGCCGTGTGGTGGAGCCGTTGTCTGGTTGGTGGGTGTGGGGTGTGCTCTTACTTTTGAATAAGCCTCAGTATTGTCGGTTGAGGCTTTTATTGAGCGCTCCTAAAAGGTAGCAGGAGCAGAGAAGGTTTCTTCATAGACATATGAACACGCCCAAACTGCACCGGGTAGAATGAAACTCGTGGCTAATACCGAATTTTCAGATCCCAGTTTTTCTTTTGAACTCACTAACCACCTCGCTGATACCTGTTCCCCGGACGCGGCACGGGTAGAAGCTAATGGCGGGCAGTTTCGTGGGCGCACCGGCGTTATCAAGACCCCGCACGGTGACATTAAAACCCCCGCTTTTACCCCGGTGGGCACCAAAGCAACCGTTAAAGCGGTGCTACCCGAGGCGATGAAAGAACTCGGCGCGCAGGCGTTGCTCTCCAATGCCTACCACCTCTATCTGCAGCCCGGACCCGGTGTGTTGGATGCCGCCGGTGGACTGGGTGCTTTTATGAACTGGGACGGCCCGACCTTCACCGATTCGGGTGGTTTTCAGGTGATGAGCCTGGGTTCTGGGTTCAAAAAGGTCATCGACATGGGCACGGTCGCTGAAGCAACCGGTGCTGACGGTCGCCCTCTGGGCGATGACGATGTAGCCGCGGGCAAGGAGCGCATGGCGCACGTTGATGACGACGGAGTGAATTTTAAATCCCACATCAACGGCGATATTCACCGCTTCACCCCCGAGGTTTCCATGCAGGTACAGCACCAGATCGGTGCGGATGTCATGTTCGCTTTTGACGAGCTGACAACCCTCTACAACTCCCGCGCCTACCAGAAGGAAGCCCTAGAACGCACCCGCCTGTGGGCTTTGCGCTGCATTGCTGAGCACCAGCGTCTGACCACCGAGCGCGTCGGCAAGCCCTACCAGGCACTCTTTGGTGTGATTCAGGGTGCCCAGTACGAAGATTTACGCCGCAAGGCATGCCAGGACTTGGGCGATATGCCCTTTGACGGTTTCGGCATCGGTGGTGCCCTTGAGAAAGAAAACTTGGGAACGATTGTGCGCTGGTGCGCCGAAGAACTGCCCGAGAACAAGCCACGCCATCTGCTGGGCATTTCAGAACCCGACGACATTTTTGTGGGCATTGAAAACGGTGTCGATACCTTCGACTGTGTTTCGCCCACCCGTGTGGCACGTAACGCTGCGGTCTACACCCCTGACGGACGCTTCAACATCAACAACGCCCGCTACAAAACAGACTTCACCCCCATTTTTGAGGGCTGCGACTGCTACACCTGCAAGCACTACACCAAGGCTTACATTCACCACCTCTTCAAGGCAGACGAGCGTCTTTCAGCGACCTTGGCATCCATTCACAACGAACGTTTCATTGTGAAGATGGTGGACGACGCGCGCATCGCCATTGATAACGGCACCTACTTTGAGTACCGCGATGAGTTCTTGGGCCGCTACTACGCTAAAAAGCAGGCACAGCTCAAAGCTCAGGAAGAAGCCGCCGCCGCAAAAGCAGCCAAAGAAGCAGAACGCATTGCCGCTGCCCAGGCTCGCTGGGAAGCAAACATGAAAGCAAAAGCTGAGGCAGAAGCCCGCCGCGCGGCAGCTCGTGCAGCTGAGGAAACTTCAGCCGCCGAAGAACCTGAGCAGCAGTAGCTCACCCACCACTTTTCTCAAGGAGAAACATGAACGACATCAGCTTCGAAAACCTCAACCCCGCTGAAACTCTCACCCTGCGCCACGAGTTCGCGGGCGCGTCCGCCGCTGACCTTTATGCAGCGTTCACAGACCCCGCTACCTTCATCAAATGGTTCGGCCCCAAAGACTGGAAAATTGTACCCAGCACCCTCACCCTTGAACCGGTGACAGGCGGACGCAAGCAGTTCATCATGAAGCATAGCGTTAATCCTAAGTATCAGGCACCTATGTACATGCGCTTTGTGGCGATGAAAGAACCTTCCCTGCTCGAATACCGCGAAGCGCTGCCTACCCCCACCGGCCAGCCTAGCGAAACCCTGGTTGCCCTGCGCATCGAGTTTGAAGAGGGCACCGCCATCACCGCGGACGGCGTAGGGTCAGGCACCAGCGTCAAACTCACCACAGGGCCACTACCGGCGGCAGTCCACGAGCAGACCGCAGAATCCTGGAAGGAATCCTTCAACAAGCTGGAGAAGCTCCTCGGCTAGAGCAGGCTTCAGTTACGGAGCAGCCACATACTCACTGAGCATGCTGCGCTGCTCCTTACTCAAGCGCACCAAAGTCTGGGTAGGGGCATGAAAAAACGCGAGAGTAGTTGAGCCACTCACACAGTGCTCACCGGTCACCGCGTCAAACAGCTCATACGATACCGTAATTGTCGCCGGGCTCACCCTCACTACGCGCACCTCAACCCGCGCGTCCTCACCCCGATACGCTAACTGCGCCCGGTACTTCACCCAATTCTCAACCACCAAAGCTTGAGTACCGGGGTGCAAAGCCTCAAAAAGCGGTATCAAAGGGGACGCACCCACCGGCTCACCAGCCGACGGCGGCAACCCAAACACCGCAATACGCGCCTCCTCTAAAATGCGCATCATCGTCACATTATTCACGTGCCCATACGCATCCATGTCACCCCACCGCAGCGGAACATTCACAGTAAAAACAGTCTCAGCCATGCCCTCATCATATAACCGCCGAGATCCTGTTTTAAAACAGGATCTCAGCAATAAATCAGGATCTCGATGGAGTCGCTAACTCGGAATTTTTGAGTCTATCCTTGTCGCGCCTTGAACCGCGGGTTCTTCTTATTAATCACAAACGTCTTGCCTCGACGGCGCACAATCTGCGCACCCGGAATCTTCTTCAACGACCTCAACGAATTTCTAACCTTCACTGTTCATCCTCTCCTTCTCATAACTTTCATCCAGCAAATGCTGAACAATACGCTCACCCGTCACCAGGCAAGAATCCAAAAGCTCCTGCACCTCACGCGCGTCCACGCCCTCACCCGTCACCGCAATACGCGTGGCTGGAGCGTCCGCCCATACCCCGTGCGTCTGCAACCATACCGTAGGGCCAATACCCTCAACGGCCACCCGTTCATCCAGATGCGAATCAAGCCACACGTACCCGCGGACGCGCACTGCCCCCTCAACCATGCGGGGCAGCACCTGCGCCAAAAGTTGCGCGTCAACCACAGCCGATGCCTCTGCCACAGCAGTGGCAATACCGGTGTAATCGCGGTCATGCAACGACTCATTCGCGGGCACCTCTAGATACCCAGGAACAGCGCGTTTTTGTACCTCACTCAGATAATCACAGCCGCACTCACCCCCACCGTTTTGCAGATCAACAACAGCCAAGTGCGGGGCAATATGTTTCACCATCTCAAGCGTCCGCTGATTATCCTGGTGGCAACCCATCGGGTGGCTTGTGAGAACAAGGGTGTCAGCGTAGGTCATCTCAGCAACCGTGAACTCACCGGGGGTACGTTCGTCAGCGCAGTCGCCACTCATGCCACGGGCATGCAGGGTTTCAGAAGACCACAAATCATCTTCAAGCTCATCAGCAACAAGAGCTGTCATAGCGCTTTCTAAAGTGACGTCTTCTCTTTCTGAAGCAACCTTTATTACGGCAGAAACAGACACCCCGGCGGGCAACATTAAAAGCGCCTGAGACACGTCCGCAGGAATGTGATTCAAAATCTCAGGCAAAGACGCGAGAGTCGAGCACGAAAGGCAGGTACCTTCCATAACCACTCGGCTCTGAGTTACAGCCCCACTAGCGTCAGTTACTGAGATGTAGTATCTCTCATTTTGCTGACGTTAAGGAGTATTTATGATGAGTGAGCGTAAGTCGGTTAAGGCTGTTAATGCGCGTAAAAAGGCTTTGGAGGCTGCGCGTGAGTTCCAGGCCCGTGAGCAGCGTTTGTTGGTTTTGGCTGAGGATTTTTCAAGCTAGAAGAGTCTAGTGGTGTGGCTGGGATTGATAAGAAGATTGAGGATCTTCTAGCTAAGATTGAGCAGTTAAAGGTGGAGCGTGTGGCTGCGGAGAAGGCTTCTGAGATTGATCAGGCTGCTGTGATTGGGCGTTTTAGGTCTGAGGGCGTGAATAATTCGGAGATTGCTTCTCGTTTGGCGCTTTCGGCTTCTGATGTTCGACGCCTAGCGAAACTTGTTAATGGTTCAGATTCAGCACAAGACTAGGTGAGTTTTCTTTTGATGATGAGTTCTCTTGTGGTTCCTGAGTGGTTAGTAAATTTTGGTTCTTTCTTTAGAACTGAGTCATCTACTATCACTGCGGTGACCGCTATCTTAGGTACGGTGTTTGCTCTGTGGAATCTGCGTGCTATCTCGCGTGATTCCCGTGCACGTGCGAGGCCTTATGTCACCTTTGAGCCAGTACCTGGCATACAAAATTTTGGGTCGATTGATTTGTTAATTACTAACCGTGGAGCTTCACCGGCAAAACATCTTTCCTTTGATGTAGCTGATCGTTGGGTGGAAAAAGAAGATGACCATATCACTAAAACTTTCTATGGCCTGTTACGTAGAGAGTTCTTCTTGGCACCCGGTGCACAGATTCGGTTAATGTGGCGCGGGACAGGAGAGTTTGAGGCAGGTGCAGATGATAAGCACCGCATCACGGTTACTTACCAAGATACTTCTGTCAGAAAGCTGTGGTGGAAGAAAAAATACAAAGATGAATTCATCATTGATACATCCTTTGCGGTTGGAGCTCCTGCACCCCAAAAAGGAACTATCAACAGTAATAGCGATAAAGAACTTCGGGCCTTAGAGAATATCAATCATGCCCTACGTACCATCAATACTCACATTGGCATGATGAGATAATCTTTTTACTCTTTAGAACAAAGTTCCCTGATCAGGTAGAACGTTCTTCATCAACTCATCAACCTTCACCTGCTCATACCCGTGTGCTTTCGTATAATCACGTAGCGCCTGCGCAGCCTTCACCCGTTTACCTCGTGCTTCTGGATCAGGCTTACCCAGCAGCTGAAAATTAGAGCGGCCACGCGCTGAACGATCCATCATGTTCTGGCTCTTCGTCCCCCAATACAAGTGTGAATCTTCCCCACTAGTAGCCCGCACGCATAACGGGTTATCGCAGCGGTGCAGCGCATGAAACTGTTGCGGTCGCTCTACAGGTTGCGCGTGTTCTAAAGCCCAGCGGTGGGCACGATAAACACGTTGCTTGTCTCCGGGTTCTTTGACCCAAAACCGGCCGTAACCATCATCGCCAATAGCACCAACCCAGAGCCAGCAGCTCGTTAGTTCAGGGCCTTTGACGACATAAGAAAAGAAGCGCTGCACGGTGGCATCAGCTGAACTGGTCATGATCTCATCAAAGCAGCCTCAACAGCTGCTAGATGGTTTGCTACCTCTGCTGCTTTGACCAGCTCTAATTCGTGTTCAGGACTGCCGAAAGATGCTGCGGTTTCCAAGGTATTCTTCATTGCATCATCAAAGGTTGCTGAGAGATAACGCTGGTGGATTTCTAAATCTTTGACGCTCAGCACGTGGCGCAGGTTTTCACCCCAGACAGTGAGGTTATCCTCGGCAGGTTGAGCGTTGCGGATGATTTGGGCCGTTGCTTCATGGCGTGGAAAAGCTGACATCGTAGTTACTCCTTTGTTTTACGTGTGCTACCTGGAACCGGGCCCGGTTTTTTCTTCACGGAGGCATCCCAGGTGGTAATGGTGTGCTCCTTCCAGCCTGGCACATCCCCAATATAGGCATCTGCTGGCGGTGGGGTGCGCTTGTAAAAGGCCATGCGGCTAATACCTAAAAGCTCTGCTGCTTCCTTGCCCGAAAGGTAGCGTAAGGATTTTTTGCTAGACTTGTTCACAACACTCCTTTGTTGGTGTGTTGGCCCCGGCACTTTCCTTTTATCTGCCGGGGCCATTTTTATAGGGTTACCGTGACCGCTAGGGTTGGGTAAATTTTAGGGCGATTTCCCTCAAGAGGTCTTGGCTGGTTTCCAGCAGCTCATCGTGTGCATCTTCTCCAACCTGCTCTTCGTGTCGGTCAACCAGAAGGGACTCAATTTCTGTTTTCTCCCAGTTACTGGCTTCATCTCCGAGGTAGCGTGTGGCCAGCTCTACGTTGCTGAAGTTCTGGGCTGTGGCCGCCAATTCCTGAGAACAGATTTTTAGCAGGTGAGTAGCTGCCACCGCCTGGGCAATCACCACATTTTGGTTGCTGGGTGCTACTTTGAGGATCTGGATTGATTTCTCCCCTTTAGTATCACCAATGAGGGTTTTCTGAGCCATTTTGAACTGATGGTTTAAGGGGGTTCCAGCTTGGATTCCTTTACGCTGTGCATCCTTGAGTTCTACTCGTAGCTAGTCAATCTGTTCCCTGGTCATGTTTTCCAACATGGTTATTGCTCCTTGTGTTTGTTGGTGGTGTAAGCGGTGGGGCTTTCCTATCCTTTTTGCTTACATAATCAGTTTACACCAAGTAAACCAAATAAGCCACCCCAAACCAGGCAAAATATCAATAAAATCCGGCAACCACCGCCTAGTTACTGTACTGCCTTTGCGCTTCTTCCGCGTCGCTTTGATAGCTGGAAGCCGAAGCCTCAGCGCTTCCTACCGTCAGGGGTAGCGCAGCCGTACATTTACCCTTGACGGTAGGTAGAGCGAGGCTAGACTGAACAGCTCAAAAGCGACAAGGAAAAACCCCCTCCCCTTCGGCAATCACACCAGATGATGCAAACATCGGGTCACCACACCAATCACCCTAAAATCAGACTCAGGACTAACACGAATCGCCTCATACTCAGGATTCTGAGGCAGCAACCACCCCACCCCCTGCCGGTCAATAACAAACCGCTTAATAGTTCATTCACCATCAATCGAGGTAATAACCACCTGACCAGACTGCGCTCTGATGCTGCTATCACACAGCACCTCATCTCCATCACAGATCCCGGCATCACGCATAGAATCATCGGACACTGTAAAAATCAATGTGGCTGCCTTATCTTTGACCAGTACATCATTCAAGTCAATGCGCGTACCCCTGTAATCCTGGGCAGGTGAAGGAAACTGAGAAACCATAGGAATAGTTCTACCCCTGACGGCTGACAAAATAAGCACATATTTCATCTACACTAAGAAGAGATTTCCCAAAAACTATCCCCCAGCCTAGAGGGCATAACATGCGAACTAACGAGCACCTTGACCGTGCAACCAGTATCAAAAAACTGCGCGACTTCTCCCATCACTGGAACACCCTCATCAGCCAATGGCGCGAGCAGGGCCTGTCCAACGTTGAACGGCAGTACGCTCAAATCTTCTGGTCCGAGTTCCTAGCCTGCTACAGCATCAACGCCGGACGCGTAGCCCTCTTTGAACGCCGCGCTCAACGTGCCAACACTCGCAGAGCAGGGTTCATTGACTTCTTCATGCCTGCCATGGTTATCGGTGAAGCAAAATCATTGGGCAAAGACCTCACCAAAGCCCAAGAACAAATCGATGACTACCTAGCAGGCGGCTCAGTCTCTGAAGCTGAGTTCCCCAAATACTCCATCGTCACCGACTTTGAACATTTCAAGCTCAAGCGCCTCGATACTAACGCTGAAGAGTCTGAAATCACCATTCATATCTCACAAATAGCCGACTATTACGACTCCTTCCTTTTTCTCATTGGCAAAGAAAACATCACCAAAAAGGAAGAAGAAGAAGCTTCCATTCATGCAGCAGAACTGATGGCCGGGCTCTACATCTCCATCATGGGCGATGAAACAGATTTACCAGTAGGCCAAGAAGCCACTGAAGACGCTAGTGATGAGGATGAGCGCAGCCAGCAAACCTCAATTTTAATGACGCGTCTGCTCTTTCTACTCTACGGCGACGACGCTAACCTCTGGGAAGCAGATCTTTTCTACCGCTGGGTAGACGAAGAAACCACGCCCTCCACCTTAGGTGCTCAGCTCAATCAGCTCTTTGATGTGCTCAACACTTCTAAAAACCACCGTTCTAAAAACATTCCGGGACTGATGGCACAGTTCCCGCATGTAAACGGCTCACTCTTTGCCGATGCCCTCAACGCTGAGTTCTTCACCCCTGAAACACATGAAGCGCTGCTTCAGGCCTGTGCCTTCCGTTGGAACCGCATTAGCGTCTCAGTATTCGGCGCTATGTTCCAGCTGGTCAAGTCCAAAGAAGCACGTCGCACTGCCGGTGAACACTACACCTCCGAGAAGAACATCCTCAAAACCATAGGCCCTCTGTTCTTAGATGAATATCGATCACGTGCTGATCGCCTGATTGCCAATAAGTCCACTCGTGCAGCTCAGTTCGATGCTTTTCTAGATGAGATGGCCTCCAACATTTATTGTGACCCTGCCTGCGGCGGCGGTAACTTCCTCAATATTGCTTACGCTAAGTTACGTGAGATTGAAACTGATGTGTTGGCAGAGAAGCAGCGTCGCGGTGGTGAATTTACCGCTTCATTGGATATTTCTTTTGACCAGAAAATCTCAATTGACCAGTTCTGGGGTTTTGAGATTAACTGGTGGCCGGCAAAGATTGCTGAAACTGCAATGTTCTTGGTGGATCATCAGGCCAACCTCAAGCTAGCTGCGGCGCTAGGTGATGCTCCGGAGCGCTTGCCTATCAAGATTACTGCCCATATCGTTCATGCTAATGCGCTCCGTTTAGACTGGGCGAAGACTCTGCCGGAGCCTAAGGACGGCAGGACCTTCATCTTCGGTAACCCACCGTTTATTGGCCAAAAGGAAAAGGCTCAGGACCCCCAAAAGGTCAAGGATATGAAACAGGTTTGGGGCGAAAAATACGATGGATATCTAGACTTTGTTACTGCTTGGTTTGCGAAGTCCGTGCATCTTCTAACCAATAGGGAAGGTGAATTTGCGTTCGTATCTACTAACTCGATCACTCAGGGACAGCCTGTCAATAGTTTATTTGGATATCTCTATGACAAAAACTGGGATATAAAGTTTGCACATAGAACATTTGCCTGGGATTCCGAAGCACCCGGTCAAGCGAATGTTCATTGTGTGATTATTGGATTCACCAGAGACAAAAACATCAAACCGCGTCTTTGGGATTATAAGTCTTACAAGTCTGATCCACATGAAGTGGTTATCAAGACTGGAATAAATGCATATCTACTTGATGCTCCTCGTGTGTTAATAACAAAACGCTCAAGCTCTAAGATGCTCAATCCTCAGCTACCAGCTATCAAATCAGGGTCAAAAGCTGTTGACTGGAAGAACTTCGAAGTGACAGAAGATGACTTGGAAGAAGTAAATAACGACCCCGTAGCAAGAAAGTATCTAAGGCTACACCTCGGCGGAGAAGAGGTTATCAACGGAACTAAAAAATGGTGCCTATGGCTTCGGGACGTCTCTCACCAGGACATCCAAAATTCAAAAATTATTCGGGAACGTATCGAGGCAGTCCGCGCGAGAAGGATTGAATCAGGGACCAACGAGAATCTTAAATTCGCCCAAACGCCTAACCGTTTCGGGGCAGATAGACAGCCAGATTTCCCATATCTAGCGATACCTCAAACTTTTTCAGAAAACAGAGACTACGCAACAGCTAAGAGGCTAGATAAAGATGTGATTGCTTCGATCAAGCTTTTCACCGCTCGTGATGAGGATGGTTTCCTTTTCGGGTTAATAAGTTCGAGTATGTTCATGGTGTGGCTTAAAGCTGTGGGAGGTAAGCAGAAGTCTGACCCAAGTTTTTCTAACACCATTGTTTGGAACAGCTTCCCCTTGCCTGAAATTAGCGATGAGATGAGAGAGAAAATTATAAAAGCTGGTGCTGAAGTATTTAAGGTAAGAGACTTGTATCCTGAACTTTCACTAGCTGAACTCTACAACCCTTTATCAATGAAAAGTGACCTCAGGGCAGCCCATAATAACCTTGATAAAGTTGTAGACACAGCTTTTGGCGCTTCACGCCGATTGACAACTGATACGCAACGGCTTGAACTTCTTATAAAGAACTACCTGAAACTTACTCAGGGTAAATAATACTAAGGGGCACACTGATTGACGGTGTGCCCCTTTTTACCCGTTTAGCTCCATACTTTCACTGTTGGTCGAACAACAAGCTTTGTACCATCCGGCCCCTTGATATACGGGCAAATATACTGCGGCTTCCGCAAACCAGCATCACGCGGCCCATACGGCTGATTCTTCCACTGACCATCACCTGATGATCCAACTGCCATTTACCCTTACCCTCACGCGGTGGACGGTACTCATGCTGCGGCCTATGTGAAGTGCCCCGGGTTTTGTTCCTAGGCATTTGCCTTGATTTCTATTCTCTCGTGATTTGGATTACCAGTCCAAAACCCTGCTTCTACCTCTGTCGGCGTACGGTAACCGAGACTTTGGTGAAGCCGTGATTCATTCCACCACAAGACCCACTCAAACGTCGCAATCTCAACATCAACCACGTCAGTCCACGACCGCCTATGAATAAGCTCATTTTTGTAAGAACCGTTGACGTTCTCAGCCAAAGCATTGTCGTAGGAGTCACCGACTGTCCCAGTAGAGGCAGTGATTCCATGCTCAGCAAGGCGCTCATTATAGACAATGCTCACATACTGCGAGCCGTGGTCTGAATGGTGAATCAGTCCCGTTGTTTCCTTTGCGCATACAATCGCCTGGTTGAGTGCTTGTAGTGGCAACGCTTCCGTGCGCATCGTATCTGATAATGCCCATCCGACAAATTTGCGGGAGTACACATCGGTGACAAAAGCGGTGTAGACGAACCCATTACCGGTACGGACGTAGGTAATGTCAGCCACCCATAACCGATTCGGCCCAGGGGCACGAAAATCACGGCCTACCAAGTCAGGGCGATTATCCGAGTCCTTGGACCTGCGAGTTGTCACAGGCAACCGGCCTTTACCTTTCCCACTGACTCCAGCAAGGCGCATCAGGCGAGCGGTTTGCTCACGGCCGATGTCGATTCCTTCACGGCGTAGAGCATGCCACATCTTGCGGATACCATAGACTGCGTAGTTTTCTTCATGAACCTCGGCAATACGCCTTGTCAATGCGGCCTCGCGAAGGCTGCGGGCACTTAATCCCCGGGCTTTTGACTGACGGTATCCGCGTGAGGAAATGAAGCCACCTTGCCGATTGCTCTTCAACCTCTGACAGATGAACTCGACTGTGAAACGATCCCGGTGTTCATCGATGAACTGGATCATTTCCGACGTTTGGGGTCGAGTTCTGAGGCGAAAAAAGCTGACGCGGCCTTCAACAACTCGTTAGTGTCGCGAAGCTCCTGATTCTCACGACGCAGCTTGGCCACCTCTGCAACGAGATCTTCAGGTAAAGGATCAATTGCCCTGCCTTCGCGACGGGCCGCCTGAGCCCACTGCCGGGCAGTATGCCACGAGACACCCAGTTTCGGGGCCACGATCTTGCACGCTTCCTGCATGGAGATCCCCTCCGCCAGGATGCGGTCCTCAACAAGGCGGAGCACCCGATCCTTGGCATCCTGATCAAATTTCTTCGGCATGTTCCAGATTTTCCCATCTACTCAAACGGAACAAAACCTGGGACACTTCAATGCACAGAGACCACTCTGACCGCGTTATCCCGCTGAGACGCGCTCTTGGCTGTACGTTTGCCGCCGCCTTTAGCCACTTTTTCAACCCGTTCAGTAGCTAACCCTTCTTGAGAACTCAACAACCACATAGCGCGCATCAACTGACGCACCTTCACATAGTCTTCACCAAATACATCAACCATCAAGGCTTTCTTACTTTCGTCAGTTCTAGGGATACTCGGCTCTAACGAGATACCGATAAATAGCGGGTCTTGGCTATCTTCAACCTGCACCCACAACACCCCATCAATCTCACTCTCGGTGGCTGTGCCTGCCCGAAGCTGTTCACGCTCCAGAACTGCCGCTCCAGATAATCCATCGTGACCTTGATACCGGTGCCGCCATTGAACATAACGATGCCACACTCATCAGCGTAAAAATTCCCCGCGTCAGCAGGTAGAGAATCCTTAGCGGTAGTGGCCAAGATACTCATTTCCTCAGAAACCCACATCATTGTTGCACCCTGCACCTGCTGCTGCATCACCTGAGCGGTCTCTGGTAGGTCGATACCCTGGGATCTACGGCCAAAGAACTCAGCAAAATACCGCTTGATACCCGGTAAGTCTTTAGGCTTACAAAAACTCATGAGTCTACCCCCGCATGAGATTTTCAATCCAAGGGCGTGAAACCCCCAAAGCCTCAGCAGTCGGGGCTTTCTTAAAACCAGCAAAATTCACCAGCAACCGCGCCAACAGCTCATACCCCGCTCGACGCTCCAACTCCTGAACATCAGCAACCCCGGACTTCATCGGACCAACAGCCTCCGCATAACGACTAGCAATCGTTTTCCCGAAGACCTCCCACAGCACTCGGTTCAGCTGACGGTAAATATCAGAACCTAAATACCGATAATCAGCGCGAATAGAACGCAACAAATGCCCGGTAGTCGTTACCTCAACACTGGGGTTATAAACGAATTTCAGAGCTGATAGGGTCTCCCGTGCGTCCATTGCAACACCCCCCTGTACCTTTTGAGGCGGTGGACTGGAGCTTTTCGATTTTGCGAAAGAGAGCCCGCTCCCAACGCTGAAAATAACCTACCGGAAAAATCTTCCGGTAGAAAAGAAATACCTAGTCAGGCACAACCGGAAAAATTTTCCGGTAGAACGACCAACCGGAAAACTGACGTTGACCAACCGGAAAAATCAGGTGTTTCAACCGGAAAAAATTCGACAAACTGCCTTTAATAGGAACGCGCGCGCGATTAACCCATTTAAAAACCCAGTTAATCCATCCATCAGTCCTTCTTCGAACTCAACAGAAGCCAAAGATTCCTTGGTAGCGGGTTTTCTCAAACACACAGACATATGAACGCATTGAGATACCATGCAATTCGCACTTTCAGTATAAATGCAAACGATTCTCAATAGCAAATTAAGGGGCGTGTCGCCCCTACGAGTTACCCTTCTGTATGACCTGCTGCTTGGCGGGCTTCGGAGAAAGCCTCCTCATCAACGGTGAGCTGATGCTTGATAATCGCGAAGTACAAAATCGTCAGCAGCACAAAGTAAACCACGCCGACGGTTGCAGGCAGCACGTTGTTGTTAAGCCTAAAGAGCGCCACCCAAATTGCAAAGAGAGCAAGGATGGCGGCACCTGCGGTCAGGCGTCCGCCCCACAGGCGGAAAGCCGACGAGTTACCCTCGACGCGCTTGAACGCGATGTAGGCAAGCAGAATCAACACCCACACAGTCAGGGCGCAGACCATTACCAGGGTAATCATGACGCCAAAGGCGGCAGTGGGCAGTACTACGGCAAGAATGACTGCTAGGACGATGCCCGAGAGTGAAACCATCATGGCGCGTACTGGAATACCGGTTGAGCTGACCTGCGCTAGTGCGTGAGGTGCCATGCGATCACCCGCCATGGAGTGCATGAGGCGGGAGCTAGCGTATAGGTTAGCGTTAGCCGCTGAGAGGGCAGCTACTAGCACCACGAAGTTAGTGATTGAAGCGGCAGCGGGCACGCCCACTTCAGCAAAGACCATCACGAAAGGGCTGGTAGCGATGGTGCCATCAAGAGCAGCTGCGGTCTGCCAGGGCACCAGGGAGGCAACGATAAACATGGAGAGCACGTAGAAGGTCGCCAGACGCCACATCATTGCCTTTGCGCTGGTGCGTACTGAGCGGGCGGGGTCTTGCGCTTCTGCCGCTGAAATGGAGATCATTTCAATGCCGCCAAAGGAGAACATGACGATTGCCAGTGAGAGCCACACTGAGTCAAAACCGTTGGGCATGAACCCGCCATCGTTGACGAGGTTGGCAGTGCCGGTAGCTTCGTGACCGGGTACGCCGAAGAAAATGAGGCACAGACCCACCAGAATGAAAGCGACGAGGGCAAAGACCTTGACTGAAGACAGCAAGAATTCGGTGGCACCAAAGTGCTTTACCGATCGGATGTTCAGCGCAAGAATCAGCAGACCAAAGACGACGATGCCTACCCACAGTGGTAGTTGGGGCCACCAGTAGGTGAGGTAGCTGCTCACCGCTACCAGTTCTAGACCGGTGATAATGCAGGTGGCAGTCCAGTATGCCCAGCGGGTGAGAAAGCCTGCGTAGGGGCTGAGATAGCGGGTGGCGATGGAACCAAAGCCGCCGCGCACCGGGTAGCGTACAGCCATTTCGCCGGCAGCACCGCCAATAACGGCGGCAATCATAGAGCCAATAGCGTAGCTCAAAATAATGGCAGGGCCGGTCAGGGTAATCGCCGAGCCCGACCCCAAAAAGAGACCGGTGCCGAGGGCTGAACCCAGCACGATCATGGTCATCTGACCGTGCGAGAGTGAACGTTTAAGGTGCGAATCAGCTGGCTGCGCTACTGTGGACGCCATGTGTTTTTCTTTCTGATGCGTGTGAAGTGAAAAAACGGGGCCGGCGCGTGCCAACCCCGCCTATTAAACCCTAGTGGGTGTCGTTAGCGTAAGTGCTTGCTTCTTCGAAGGCGCTCTCGTCGAGGTGATGGCGAGAGCGTACTGCGGCGAAGTAGACCACGGTGATGAGGGCAAAGAATCCAATACCGACTACGGCGGGAATTGCCATGTTGCGGGTGAAGAACATCGCAACAACGGTTGCCAGTACGCCGATGAGGGCAACGGCTGCGGACGCGCGTCCTCCCAGAACACGGAAGGGTGAGCTGTTGCCTTCTACAGCTTTGAAGCGCATGTAGGAAAGCAGGATCATGCTCCAGACCACCAGCACGCAGATGGTGACCAGTGACATCATCATGACGAAGATGTTGGCGACGTCGGTGATTGCCATGATGACGGCAACTACTGAACCCAGCATAGAAAGCGCCAGCGCAAGCACGGGAATACCGTTAGCGCTAGTTTTGGCAATGGCGCGAGGTGCCATACCGTCACCAGCAAGCGCATGCATCTGGCGGGTTGCCGCGTAGAGGGCTGCGTTGGCGCCTGAAAGTGCCGCAGTGAGAATCACGAAGTTGGTGATGCCTGCGATGTAGGGAACGTTCAGGGCTGAGAAGACGGTGACGAAGGGTGAGGTTTCGATCTCGCCTTGCAGGTTGGCTGCGTCGCGCCAGGGCATCATGGCAACAATGATGAAGATTGCCAGCACGTAGAAGGTTGCTAGGCGGTACATCATTGCTTTGAGTGATGAGCTGACGGAGCGTACCGGGTCTTTTGCTTCTGCTGCTGAGATAGAAATCAGCTCTACGCCGCCGAAAGAGAACATGACGATTGCCAGGGACATCCAGATGGAGGAAAGCCCGTTGGGTATGAAGCCGCCGTCGTTGGTGAGGTTATCTAGACCGGTTGCCGGGGTGTTGGGCAGACCAAAAAAGAGCAGAATCAAACCGAAGATAATAAAGACGATAACGGCGGTGACTTTGATGGAGGAGAGGAAGAACTCCATGGTGCCAAAGGACTTCACAGAGGTCAGGTTCAAGCCAACAATGATCGCGCCGGAAACAACAACCCAGAGCCAGAGGGGAATTTCGGGATACCAGTAACCCATGTACTTTCCAACAGCAACCAGTTCAGCACCGGTGAGCGGCACCATGGTGGTCCAGTACGCCCAGCGGGTCAGAAAGCCCGCGTAGGGGCCGAGGTAGCGTCCAGCAACCGTGCCGAAGCCTCCCTTGACGGGATAACGTACAGCCATTTCACCAGCGCAACCGGCAATGATGGCGGCAAGCACAGAACCTACTGCGTAGCTGATGATAACGGCAGGCCCCGCGATGGCAATGGCGCCACCCGAGCCCAAGAACAGACCCGTTCCAACTGCTAGACCCAGGGCGATCATCGTCATTTGCCCGTGTGAAAGCGACCGGGAGAGCCCGTTGGCCGCTACCTTCTGAGAAGACATAGATAAACCTTTATTTCTTCAGGTAAAAAGTGTGGGGTGTTTGCTAACAACGGCTAAGCATTGCCAGCAGTACAGGCAATTATGCGCCTTTAGCACCCAAAAATCACTTTGTCATCTTAGTAAGTGGTATAGGCGGCAGTTTCTTTTTTCTTGAACCACTGGATCAGCGGGTAGGTGATGGGCACGAGAACTACTTCAACCAGGCACTTGTAGGCGTACCCGACCAGCAGGTAGTTGAAGAACTGCGGCAGGGTTTCAATGCCCAAGATGGGGGCTGCAATAGAGCAGAAAATGAGAGTATCAGCTAGCTGACCGACCAGGGTTGAACCCACGAGGCGGGCGACCAAGAAGCGTCCGGCGGTGCGCTTTTTCAGTGCCACCATGACCCAGGAGTTGAGCAGCTGCCCCACCAGGTAGCCAAGCAAAGAACCGGCAACAATCAACGGCACGGGGCCGAGCACGGTTTCTAGAGCGGTCTGGTTTTCGTAAAAGTCAGCGCTGGGCAGTTTGATGGTGATCCAGAAGGTGAGCGCCGCAAAAGCTGCTGCGGAGAAAGACGCGAAGATGACGCGCCGAGCCTTGGCAAATCCATAGACCTCAGCGATGATATCGCCAACAATGTAGGCGAGCGGGTAGAGAAAGAAACCGCCGTCGGTGAGGATCGGACCAAACGCTACGCCTTTGGTGGCGGCGATATTTGAGATGACCAAAATCACCGCTGATGCGGCGAGCAAGAGGTCGAAATAGGTGCGGGGTGGACGCGCGGTGCCGGGCAGGGTGGTGTCAGGTGAGCCAGTCATAGAGGTTTTCCTTGAAAGATGCTTGGGCACTCCCTGCGTTTAGGGAGCACCTACTACAGAGAGTGTGTACGTTGTTGCCCGTCTGCCACCCGAGCAGGTTTTATTGTAGCGGGTAAGCGCGGGTAAGACTGAAAGCTGACTGTTCGCTGTGAAACTTTGACCGCGCGCTCTGAGCGGAAAAATTTACTGACAAGTTACGGTAAAGTGTCGTCATGCCCAAAATTTCAGCAGCTTCAAACGCAGCCCAGCGCGAGAATACCCAGCGCGCCATTCTTGACTCTTTCGGTCAGCTTCTTTATTCGCACGGTCTACCCGGTCTGACGATGACGGACGTTGCTAAAAATGCGGGCATCGGCAGAACTGCTGTCTACAATTACTTTGCTGATATGGGTGAGCTACTGGTTGCCTACGCTCTCAATGAGACCGAACGTTTTCTCATTGAACTGCGCGAAAACCTTGAGGGCATTGATAACCCCATTGACAAGCTGGCGGTTTATATTCGCCTTTCGATTGAAGATATGGGTCGCCGCCATATGCCTCCAGGCCCCGCGATGCGCTCGGTGCTCTCCCCCGAATCTTTTGCCAAGCTCGGCAAGCATGTACGTGAGCTACAAATGGTACTGGCGAACATTCTCAGCGAGGCTATTGATCAGCACTATATTCCCGCCAATGACATTCAAGAGATGGCGCTTTTAGTACACGGTTCACTGGGGTCTAGCGCTGACCGCGCCGAAGACGCAGAAGACGTTGCCGAGCGTGAGCGCCACATTGCCTCGTCCATTCGTTTTATTCAGATGGGATTGGGGGCCCGTTTTGATGCCGAGGGGCATCCTGTGGCTTTACCCTTAGAAAAGGATGCCTTGGTTGCGGCGTAGGGGCGTAACTGACTGCACAACGGGGAACGGCAGATGGCGTTAGCCGAAGGTGAGCGCTCCGTAGAGCAGAACCCCGGTTACCAAGGCGATGAGTACGTTTTTGCGCCACAGGTATAAGCCGATAGTTGCTACCAGGGCAGCCGCCAGAGCCAGTGTGTTGCGGGTTTCGGTGAAGTTGCCGTGCTGAATGGAGTAGGCAACGAGAATCACCATGATTCCGCCGGGTAGCATTTTGCCGATGGCGAGCACGTAGGGGTTGGCGGCAACTGCGCGCATGCCCATCATGGGTACGAACCGCAGTCCGAAGGTGACGACAGCCGCTACCGCAATCAGAAAGCCCTGCCATAGCGAAAAGGGAAAGTGCTCTCTCTTTGGGGCAGCGCGCCTACGCTGACCTGTTCACCGCTTATGCCTCTTTTGAGAAAGTCTTTTACCCTGCGCTGATTGGTTTGCAGGTGGCGATGAGTGTGCTCGCCCCCCAAGGGTGGATGGGCGCGATTATCGCTTCAGCGGCGTGATTTGTGTGGCGCTGGTGGGTAAGGGGTCTATCTCTAACTATTTCTTCAGTCTTGTTCAGAACGTTTTCTATTTTTATTTGGCATTGCAGGCGGTCTTCTTTGGTGAAGTGATGTTTGAGTTCTTCTACGTGATTACTCAGTTCTGGGGTTTATATACCTGGCGTAAGAATATGACTAAAGAACCAGAGGGGGGACGAAGCTAAGGAGGTTCGCGCCCGCCGCGTCTTTGTGGCTGACTGGGCAGGTATTTTAGCGGTTTTGGTGGCTGGTAGCTGGGGTTACGGCATCCTGCTGACGAACATTGGTTCTAACCAGCCCTACATTGACTCTTTCACCACCGTGATTGCGGTGATTGCCCCAGTTGCTCATGGTCTACCGCTTCCGTGAGCGGTGGCTGTTGTGGATCGTGCTGAACATCGCGCAGATTATTCTGTGGCTAACCAGTGACACTGACGGAGCTATGAACATTGTGGTCATATACTGCGCCTTTATTTTGAACTCCCTCTGCGGCTGGCACAACTGGACCAGACTCTCCAAGGTATCCGAAGTCCGTAGGGCAGGGCTGGCGGATGCGTCCATCGCAGACAGCGCGGACGCGGCTGCGAGTCGCAGGGCGTAAGTTTTGCGCACCCCTGTTGCAGATACCCACTGCGCGTTTGCACCAGGGTTTTTCGCGTGTTGCAAGAATTGTTGTAAGAGCGCTCTTTGAGGGCAAAACAAAACCCCGTTCATCTCAGTCTGACTGAGATGAACGGGGTTCATTGTTGGCGGAGGATAGGGGATTTGAACCCCTGAGGGCGTGAACCCAACACGCGTTCCAGGCGTGCGCCATAGGCCGCTAGGCGAATCCTCCAAGTGCTTACTCTCACCGACCAAAGCCAGCAAAAAGTGAACAGGTACGAGCTTACCCTAAAACACCACCCCGTGGCAACGTGAGACCCCGCCCCAGTTTGCACCGCCTCAATCTCGCGTCCGCACACAACGTAGCAGGCACCATGAGAGCGCATTTGCCTCCACCTTGAGCTGTGGGGTAGACTCTTACCTAGCCTCTCATGTGGCGTCATCTTGGAAAACTCCCCCAGGGCCGGAAGGCAGCAAGGGTATCTGGGCTCTGACGGGTGCGTGAGAGGTCTTTTATTTTTAAGCACCCCTCATCACCGCTGTACACGCAAATGGGTGTAGGCGCAGCACTTTCGGCGTACCAGAACGCGGTCAGAGGCGGATGAGTCCCTAAAATGTCAGTCAACATCGTTAGACTTGTAGAAGCCACCCCTTTCGCCGGGTGTACAATCTCGTTAGAAACTTTGAGGGGTTAGTTGTGAGCACCGCTTTGTACCGTCGGTATCGACCCGAAACTTTTGCCGATGTCATCGGTCAAGAGCACGTCACTACCCCACTCATTACTGCCCTTGAGAAGAACCGCGTTAACCACGCCTACCTCTTCTCAGGCCCGCGCGGTTGCGGTAAAACCACCAGCGCCCGTATTCTCGCGCGCTGCCTTAACTGCGCCGAAGGCCCCACACCCGCCCCCTGCGGTGTATGTGATTCCTGCCGCGAACTCTCCCGCGACGGCGGCGGCTCTCTTGATGTGATTGAGATGGACGCCGCCTCCCACGGCGGTGTTGACCACGCCCGCGATCTGCGCGAGCGTGCGTCCTTCGCTCCGGTGCGTGACCGCTACAAAATCTTCATTATTGACGAGGCGCACATGGTCACCCGTGAGGGCTTCAACGCACTGCTGAAAATCGTTGAAGAGCCCCCGGCGCACATTAAGTTTATTTTTGCGACCACCGAGCCGAACAAGGTGCTGGGCACTATTCGTTCACGTACCCATCACTACCCCTTCCGTCTTGTACCACCCGAGACTCTGACTGCTTACCTGGGTCAGCTTGCCCAAGAAGAGGGCGTGCAGATTCCCGAGGGCGTACTACCGCTGGTGGTACGTGCCGGTGGTGGTTCGGTGCGCGATTCGCTCTCAATTCTTGACCAGTTGATTGCCGGCGCAACCGATGAAGGCGTCACCTACGATCTAGCGGTCGCACTGCTGGGCTTCACCCACGGTGAGCTGCTCGATACCGTTGTGGGTGCTTTCGCGGCGCAGAACGCTGGCGATGTTTTCGCCTCGGTTGACCGCGTCATTCAAACCGGGCAAGATCCGCGTCGTTTCATTGAAGACCTCTTGGAGCGTCTGCGCGACCTAATTATTGTCAAAGCTGTTCCGGACGCCGCCCAGCAGGTTCTGCACGGTATGTCAGCAGATCAGATTGAGCGACTCAAAGACCAGGCGCAGCAGCTGACCGGCGCTGAACTGTCGCGAGCTGCTGACCTGACGAACGAATCACTCAACGCCATGAGCGGTGCCACCAACCCCCAGCTTCACCTTGAACTGTTGTGCGCGCGCATCATGCTCTCCCCCGCCCAGACCGGTGGGGCACCTGCTGCTCCCGCAGCGGCTGGTGCTAGCGGCGGTAGGGCTAACGTTGGTGACCCTGTGGGTTCCGGGCGCGCCGCTGTACAAGCAGCCCTCAATGCCTCACGTCAGAAATCAGCTGCACCCGAACAGGGTAGGCAGCCGTCCCATGACCGGCCCCAGCAACCCGCATCGAAAGGTCAGGGTGTTCATCAGAGCCCAGCACCCATCCATGCTCCTTCACCCCAGCAGCCTCAGTCATCAAACGGCGCAGGACCGCTCGCAGGTTTCCAGAGCAGCCAGCAACAGGCACAGAGCCAGGCTCGGCACCCTCAGCAAGTCCAGCCTCCGCGTCCTGCGTCCCAGAACCCTGCCCAACAAGATGGTGCTCAGGCATACGCCCAGCAGGGTCAGAATGTTCATGCCGGTGACAACGTAGTCAATATGGTCGCGCATTCCTGGAACGAGATTATTAAGCTGGTTCCCAGCCCCGTCGCGCAGAACTTCTTTGCCCAGTGTGTACCCTCAAAATTTGAGAACAATCAGCTTTTCATTCGTGCCACCATGCCGGTGCTCCGCCGGGTCAAAGACCACATTGGGGAACTCGAACAAGCTATCTATCGAGTCGTGCAGTTGCAGACCAAGGTGCGCGGTGAGGTTGATAGGGGCGAGCAGACGCAGGGCTCTAGTACACCTGCAGAGACTCCTCGCAGCGTCCCGTCGCATGCCGGGCAGAACGCACCGCAGCAGGGTCAAAAGCGCCCGCCGTTAGCTACCGCCCAGCAAGCACCTCAGGGCAACCAGCAGAACACCGCACAGCGTCCTGAAATTCCCGTAGCAGAGGGGCCCCGCGGTGGTGAACAGGCGTGGGCGGCGCACGGTCAGCCTCGCTCGCAAGCAGAACCTCAGTGGAGCCAGGACGACTGGAACAACCCCGTTACCAGCTGGGACGTCGTAGCTGTACCCCAGGGAGATGAGAATCCCGCCATAGCACCCAGCGCACCCCTTGAAGCTGCATCAGAGACAGCGCCTAAATCACCGGCTACCGATTCTGACCAAGGCACCGCACCAGACGCTACCCCGATGCACGAGAGCTCTACCGAAGAGTCCTCGTCAGCCAGCGCTCCCAACGGGCAAAAGTACGCCCCCCAGCCCACGGTGGCGTCCCCTGCCGTACCCGAACAGTCAGAAGAAGCAGCCGAACAAACCGCCGAACAGCTCGGTGAGAGCGAAGACGAGGTCATGGAGGATTCCCACCCCGCCGCCGCTGAACCCGTAGAACCCGAGGGTAAGCCGGTAGCCGATGGCACCACAGCCACCGATACCCCTGCGCAACCCAATGAGAACGCCCACAATGAAGTGCAGGAGCAGCCTGCCGCTGGTGGTTTCCCAAAAGTCCCTGAGCAGCAGGCAGCCCACCCCGCAGCGGAGCAGCCTACCGCCGAACAGCCCTCTACTGAGCGCCCACCCCAGCAGGCGCGACCCATCGCTGAGGAATACAGCGACTACGAGGGGGGTTACTTCGATGCCCCCGTTGACGAGCCCGAATACATTGCTGGCGCTGGTTACGTCAACAATACTCAGCCCACCCCAGTAGCCACCAGGCAGACCCCCGTAGCCGAGCACTCACGTCCTGAAACTGCGGACGCGGACGCGCCCGCCGGGCCGCTTGCTGGTGGGGCAGATTCGCTTGCTGCTGGACCGTTAGGTGGTAGGTCGCAGGGGGCGGATCCGTTAGCGTCCGGACAGGCTGCTCCCCAAAACTCAGATGCGTCCGCACCGGGCACCGGTGTACCCAGTACCCCAGATGGTTCCCCCTCCCCGAGTGCCCCCGCCAAGAAGCTCTCCTTTCGAGAACGCCACGCAGCGCAATTTGAGGCGGGCAAGCAGGCAGTAGCGCAAAGCAACGAACCGCAGCCACAGGTTGAGGATCCAGCTGAGTTTGTTCCTTCAGATGAAGATACCGCTCTTGAAGAGACGGTACTGATGGGTCAGAAAGCTATCGAGCAGATTCTTGGCGGCAGGGTGGTTGAAGAAACCAGTAACTTCTCTTAGAAACACAGCCCGCCTGGCAGCTAACAGGTACTGACCCGGCACGTTTTGCGTGCCTACTTATAGATGTGTGAAAAGGTGAGCATGTACGAAGGTGCAGTCCAGAATCTTATTGACGAGCTTGGGCGGTTGCCCGGTGTTGGCCCGAAGTCAGCGCAGCGTATCGCATTTTATATTTTGAATGCTGACCCGGCTGAGATGGCGAAGCTTTCTGGTGCGATTACGCAGGTGAAGCAGACGGTGAGTTTCTGCGAGATTTGCGGCAACGTGTCTGAGACGAAGCAGTGCGCTATTTGCCGTGATGACCGGCGCGATCCGGCGGCTTTGTGCGTGGTCGAAGAGTCGAAGGATGTTCTTGCGGTGGAGCGCACCCGCTCATTCACGGGACGCTACCATGTGCTGGGTGGGGCGATTAACCCGCTGGCTGGTGTGGGCCCTGAGCAGTTGCGTATTCGTGAGCTGGTGGCGCGTCTTTCTGATGAGCGTATTCAAGAGATTATCTTGGCGATGGACCCCAACCTTGAGGGCGAGGCGACCGCGACCTACCTCTCACGGATGCTTTCACCCATCGGTATTCGCGTTTCACGGCTGGCGTCCGGTCTGCCCGTAGGTGGCGATTTGGAGTACGCCGACGAGATTACTTTGGGGCGAGCTTTGGAGGGGCGCCGCATTATTTCTGAGGGTACCCGCTTTGAAACCAAGAACGCTGCCGAGGAGTTTGAGCAAGCAGTTGAGCAAGAAAATGCCGAGGTTGAAGCCCGCCAAGAGGCAGAACCTGTTCTTGAGCGCCCCCGCTGGAGCGGCTCGATGTTTGACGATATTGAGGACGCACCTGCCTCAGACCGCGCCGCAGTGGAGTCTGAGCAGGGCAATCTCAATGAGGTTCTGCTAGAGAACCATGTGCAGGCAGCTACCGAGGGCAGCCAGGCAGAAGATGAGCAGGAGCGTCCTGAAGTTCCCGGTGACTTGGAAGAAACGCAGCAGGCAGAACGACGCGCCGCAGCCGCTTTCGACGCCGAGCAAGCGCAGGCTAACGCCGAGCGAACCCAGCGTCAGGCGGAGTACGAGCGTCAGCTCACCGAGCTAAAAAAGACGCCCCTGCGCACTGCGGCACCGCAAATTCCGCCGATTCCCGGCAAAAAGTACGTGAACCCCTGGGAGTAAGTTTCTCCCACCAAGCAACCAACAGTAGACTGATAATCACCCACTCAAAGGAGAATCATGAAGAAGAAACTGATCATACTGGCATTCCGTATTATCCCCGCGTCCCTAGCATTCCAGATAGCTCTCTTTATCATCAAGAACAAGACTGCGCGCAATCTCGTCAAGAAGCTGTTCGGCCGTAAGATTACCCGTTTCATCCCCTTTATCGGTCGCTAAATCATCGCTTAAGAGCGGGCAAGGCCTTCGGGCAGTGGGCTTTCAGCACCACGCCCGAAGGTTTTTGTTTTTAGTCAACTAGCGACACCGTGCTTGCCGGTCGTTTAGCCTACCCCGCGTCTAGGTTGAAGTGCCCCGCATCCCCCTTAAGGTAGGCAGGTAGCCAGATCGCCTCCCACTCGGGGGCTTCAGCATGAAGCACCGTCTCCCATCGGTCGGGGGCGATGTCGGCTAGCCAGTATGTTCCGGTCTTGTCGCGTTTGAGGTAGCCATAGTCCACCAGCTCGCGGCGCAGATAGGCAAAGTCCGACCAAAAAGCGGAGAGAATCTCGTTGACCTGTTTTTCGGTGTAGGTGCGCCCCGGTTCAAAATAGTTGACCAGGTACAACAAAACGTGCGCCCGCGCCTTACGTTTAGCGGGAAAAGCCGTCAGCGCCGCGTCCTTGAAAAAACGGGAAACCACGGTACGGTGCTCGGCCTCGGCAACCTGAACCTGCCGGGTGCGCTCTTTAAGAAGCTGCGCGCGGGCAGCGGTGTAGTTAAGCCCGCTTTCAGCCATATGCTGGCGAACAAGAGTCTTGAAGCTGCGTGAAGAAGTCACGGATAACCTACCTTTGCGCATCCCAGCTCTGCGTTTTTAGGCACGGTTAACGCGCGTCCATCAGTGAAAAAGAAGTATCGCCGAAAGATTCTCTCTCCTTCGCGTGTACCCCACCGCGCTGGGTAGGTGAGGACGCTGGGCACCGGCTGTGTGCCTGCAAGTCAGTGTATCAGTATAGCGAACGTTGTCTTTACACCCGAGCGTTGCGGTTTTTGCCTACGATGTGGGCGGCAGACCAACGCCCACCATGTGAAACAGCACCGTCCCGCCGCGCACAGCCGTCATACCGCGTCATAAAGTAGTATTTGTTATCAAATGTGGCGGGCTAACCGTAACCGCATACGATGTAAACAGCCGGAAAACTAGCCGGTGCCACAACCTTTTTTACTGGAGATATCGATGAGCCTGATCGTCCAAAAGTTCGGTGGGTCTTCTGTTGCTGATGCTGATGGCATCAAGCGCGTAGCCCGTCGCATTGTGGACACCCAGCAGGCAGGCAATGATGTTGTAGTGGTTGTCTCCGCCATGGGCGATACCACTGACGAGCTGCTTGATCTTGCTGCGGAAGCCACCAATTCTGTGCCCGGCCCTTCCCGCGAACTAGATATGCTGCTGACGGCCGGTGAGCGTATTTCTATGGCGGTGCTTTCTATGACTGTGAACTCCCTGGGCGCTAAAGCTCAGTCATTCACCGGTTCGCAGGCTGGCATGATTACGGACGGCGTACACGGCTCCGCGCGTTTGGTTGAGGTAAACCCCGAGCGTATTCAGCGTTCTGTTGAAGAGGGCAACATCGCTATCGTCGCCGGGTTTCAGGGCATGAACCGTCAGACCGGTGATATCACCACTTTGGGGCGCGGCGGTTCAGATACCACCGCTGTAGCGCTGGCTGCTGCGATGAACGCTGACGTGTGCGAAATTTACTCCGATGTTGACGGTGTCTTCAGCGCTGACCCGCGCATTGTGCCTTCAGCCCGTAAACTAGATACTGTTACCAGTGAAGAGATGCTTGAGATGGCTGCCAACGGTGCGAAAATTTTGCATCTGCGCAGCGTTGAGTACGCGCGTCGATTCAATTTGAAGTTGCATGTGCGTTCGTCGTTCTCGCAGCTTGAGGGAACCATTGTGCTCCCCGATAACCCCGAAGAATTTGAGTTCGAGAACTTAAAGGAGATCCCCTTGGAGCAGCCCTTGATTTCTGGTGTTGCGCACGATCGCACCCAAGCGAAGGTCACCGTTATTGGTGTGCCCGATGTGCCCGGTTCTGCCGCGAAGGTGTTTGGTCTACTGAGCGAGGCAGATGTAAACCTCGACATGATTGTGCAGAACGTTTCAACTGATCGTCCCGATGTCACCGATATTTCTTTCACTCTCGACCAGGCGCAAGGTGGTAAGGCTGTTGAGGTGCTGACCAACCGCAAGGCTGAGCTGGGTTTTGAGGAGATTCAGTACAACGATTCCATTGGCAAGCTGTCTCTGGTGGGTGCCGGCATGAAGGCAAACCCCGGTGTTTCCTTCAAATTCTTTGATGCGCTGCGCGAGGCAGGTGTGAACGTTGAGATGATTTCTACCTCTGAGATTCGCATTTCAGTGATTACTGATATTGACAAGCTGGACGAGGCTGTTCGCGCTGTTCACTCTGCTTTCAATTTGGACGCCGAGGGTCAGGCTACTGTTTACGGTGGTACCGGCCGCTAAAGCCTAGTTTTTGTAGAGGTGCCCGCGCTCTTTCACGACTGTGAGAGAGCACGGGCGCTTTGTGTTTGTGGGGTGTATAAGGTTCTCCCCATTGTTAGTTGCCTTTCCTGCAAATAAACTGTTGAGATAACCATGCAATCAGTATGAGTTGCCTCAACGCATCCGATGTCTATTTTTGGGCTGTGCGAACTTTCGACAGGAGTCGCTACAGGGGAGCTGGTGATTCGTCATGATTAAATTCCTTGCATCACGGAGGAGGCTAAGGTTTCTCCTTTTTCTGTGCGTCCTTTGCTATCTAGCAACGGGGATCAGCGCCTTGATTACCCACACTTACGCAGATGCCTATATGGGGGCGGGCTTCCTTACGCTGCAATTCTTTGTGCTAAGCCTTGCCTTCACTATTTGCCTCATCTCGTGGCTTTTATTATTTGTCGAAGCAACCGATCGAAACGTTGAGGGATGTTCAGAAGTTTGGCAGCGGGCTGAGGTTCTTGAGGGAAAACACACCCCTTTCATGTCGTGGGCGTCTTATCGCAGAGCAGTGAACTCACGAGCCAGACTAAACTTGTACCCATGACTTCTTCTACTTTCACCGTTTTACCCCGCAAGGATTGGGAAAAGCTGGCTGCCGCTCACGAGAAGCGCGCCAGCCGCTACGCTAATCCTTACGTTGAGCGGCGTAATCGTGGGTTGAAGCATCCGGTAGAGGACTTTCTTTTCACTTATTACACGCTCAAACCTGCCCAGCTCAAGCGCTGGCATCCGGGTGCGGGTGTAGTTCTTTTGGACGCGCCAGAGTACGCGAGCCAGAAGTTTTACCGGACACTTTCGGCACCTGAGTTAGAACAGTTAGGTCTTGATACCGACAGGGCGCATAGACTCGCTAGCCACAACAGCGCGGTCACCGTTGATATTCACGCTTTCTTAGAAAAGCGCGGCACTGCTGTTGATTTCACGCGCGAGATTCTGGGCAATACCGCGGCTAAGCCCGGCTATTTTGGTTGCTTTGGTATGCACGAGTGGGCAATGGCGTATAAGTCTGTTGAGAACAATATTCGCCACGACTACCTTGATTTGCGTCTGGGAGCAGAGGGCACAGATGCTGTGGTTGAAAGCCACAAGATTCGCTGTTCTCATTTTGATGCTTTCCGGTTTTTTATGCCGCAAGCGACCCCTATGAACGAGTTGCAACCTACCCGCGAGACCCAGCGCGTCCTTGAGCAGCCTGCTTGTTTGCACGCCAATATGGATGTCTACAAGTGGGCGTACAAACTTCTGCCCTTGGTCTCATCAGAGTTGCTCATGGATGCTTTCGAACTTGCTTGGCAGGTGCGAGAACTTGATATGAAAGCAGCCCCTTACGATCTTGTTGATTGGGGTTATGAGCCGGTTAAGGTTGAAACCGCCGAAGGTAAAGCAGAGTATGTAAAGATTCAGCGTCAGTTTGCGCTGCGTTCAGTTCAGATTCGTAACCGCCTCTTACAGGTGGTTGTTGATTACCCCACTTCACTCAATTTTCAGGAGAATTATGTCTGATTCCATGACTATTGCAGAGACCGCCGTGTACTTGGGCGTCAATGAATTCAGCGTAATGAGTTGGTTCGGTGAGGACGCGCTGGCCCAGGACGAGTCGGCACCGGGCATCCGCTTCACCCGCGCGTCTGTGGAGGCACTCAAAGAAGCACTGTATGAGAGAACCAGCGCCTCTGCCGGGCTGTTGCGAGATTTTCACGCCCATCAGTCTGGTCATTAAAAAGCTGCTGCACCTCGGTGATGAGGTGCAGCAGTTTTTATATCAGCGCTGTGAAAGTTCTAAGAACTCTTACATGGTCTCGTAGCGGTAAATGAACGCTGCCATTGCCGCACGCTGGATGGAGGAGTCGGGGCGGAAGGTGCCATCAGCCCAGCCCTTTGCGATGTTCTGCTGGAAGAACCAGCTGATTTCGCGGTAGAACATGTTGCTGTCCTTGACGTCGGTGAAAGGCGGAACGTAGTCAGCTGCTACTGCGGGTTCTCCTGCATAACGGTAGAAGAAGGCTGCAATTGCTGCGCGTTCGGTTGAGGCATCGGGGCGGAAGGTGCCATCTGACCAGCCGGTGGTGATGCCCTGGGCTGCCATCCACTCAATCTCTTTGTAGAAGAGGTGGGTGGTGGGTACGTCCTTGAAGGTGGGGGTTGCCGGGGCTTCGAACTCGGGTGAGTCTGCCATGCGGTAGAAGAAGGCTGCCATCGCACCGCGTTCAATTGACTCGGTGGGGCGGAAGGTGCCATCTGACCAGCCGGTGGTGATGCCCTGGGCTGCGAGCCATTCAATTTCGTTAAAGAAGGGGTAATCTTCTGGAACGTCAATGAATCGGGGTTCGCGAGGCTCCTGGGCGAGGTTGATGCGCTCCCCCGCAAATTCAACGGTCTGGGTGGTACCTGAAATCTGCGGTGAGACTTCAAAGACTGCTACCGGGTCAATGTAGCCGCGGGCGATGTCTTCAGCAGTGACAGTGTGTACCGCGGTGGTGCAGTCGTAGGATGCCTGTGCGCCCAGGTTGCGGTAACGGCAGTTGGGTGCGCTATTGGGCAGGAATCCAGCGTCGAAGTTACCGGCGGTGGGCACCACGGTTACTGCGTAGTCGTTGGGGTTAGTGACCTTGAAGCTGTAGGCGATCTTGTCACCTTCTGCGTAGGTTTCCTGAGCCGGTGAGCTCATGGTGCCGGTGACGGTCAGTTCAGGGGCGACGGGGGTCAGGTAAACACGTTCGCCCTTGTGCTCAACGGTAGTGGTGCGGCTAGCATCGGTACGAGAAGTGACGGTGAAGACCATCAGCGGTTCGAAGTAGCCACGAGCGATATCTTCTTCAGTAACGGTGTGTGAGGCAGTCTTGCACTCGTACATCGCGTCAACTGCGAGGTTGCTGTAGCGGCAGTTGGGCGCGATGGGCGGGAAGAAGCCCTGCTCAAAGTTGCCCGCGCTGGGTACGACGCTGACAGATTCATTCGAGGTGTTAGCAACGGTGATGTTGTAGTTAATCTTGTCGCCCACCTTGTAGGGGGTGGTGGTCAAATCGCGCGACTGCGGACCGGTTCCTGACACAGTAACGCCAAAGACGTAAGCTGCGGGGACTTTCACCTGGAAAGTACCGCGGGACTGCTTGCCTGTGGTGCTGGTGAAGACAGCGTCCATGCTAGCGTTGCGTGCTTCCTCGCTGGCGGTCAGTTCTACGTTCACGGTGCGGGTTTCACCGGCAGGGATCGCCTCAACAGTGACTTCGTTGGCGGTGAAGCCCTTGGAATCGTGAATGGTGACCTTGCCGCTGAGAGGGGTGTCTTCTTGGTTGGTGATGGTAACGGGAACGCTGGTGGTTTCGCCCGCTACTGCCTTAGTTTCATCAACGCTCACTGGCGCGCAAACGTAGTTCAGCCAGGCTTCATCGAAGGAGCCAAAGCGCATGTCATTCTTGTAGCTCGCCTCGTAGAAAACACCGAAGGTGCCGTCTGAGAGGGCGGTTGCGGTGGAGTAAGCGCCGAAGCCGTCCTTGAACTGGCGGACGCTCGGCCAGGTTTCGCCGTCATCACACGAAACGCGAGCGCTCAGGTTAACGCGGGCGCTATTAGCGTTGTTGTTGGAGTTGGTGAATATCAGCTTCTTCGCATCAGCTGAGCCTTCGGGTGCGTCCGGGAACATGCGGGTGATTGAAGCGTTGTTCTTGGGGTCAGGCAGCGCGGTGTCAATTACGGTTTCGCCCCAGGTCTCACCGCTGTCATTGCTGATGATAACCTTGCGGTAGCCGGAGCCGTCAAAGTCGCGGGAGTTGAGCATGATGCGTCCGTCAGACAGCTCAACAATCTTGTTTTCGTCCATGCCGATGCCTGCGAAGCCACCGCGCTTCCAGGTGACACCGTGGTCATCGGAGTAGACGGTGTAGGCGCGGGTCTTTTCGCTACCATCGGGCATTTTGACCATGCCGGTAAACTGTTGCATGAGGCGACCCTTGTGCTCACCGTACTTGAGCTGAATACCCTCACCGGAGGTAGCGAAGGTTGAGCGGATATCACCCACTGCGGGCGCGCCTTCACCGTTGCCGGGCTTGACGATAGAGGTGATGTCGCGGGGCTCTGACCAGGTAACGCCCTGATCTGATGATTCAACCACAACCGCTGCCATGACGTTGGGGTTCTTACTAATGTCATTACCGTACTGGCTACCCCAGAAGCCCTGGTTCTTGCAGTACACGAAGAAGGCAAAAACCTTACCGCTTTCATGGTCTACAACGAATGAGGGGTCTGAGTAACCGTACTTCTGGGTGCCATCAGTACCGAGGTTGCCCTTGGCGATGAAGGTTGTTTCGCCCCAGGTCTGACCGTTATCAATGGAGCGACGCATGACGATGGAGTTGGGGTTGGGAGCATCTGCTGCGTTTGTCGGACGCCCGTCCCAGGCGGCAAGTACTACACCGTTACCGAGGTCTGCCAGCGCAGGAATTCGGTAGTTTGAAGAATCGCCGATCAGTTTTTCGGCGATGTTCTGCTCGGTGTATGTTCCGGGGTCGCCTGTGGCGGGGAGGATGGGGGCGGGTGTTGCCCCTGCAATACCTACACCGGTAAATAAGATGGTTGCGGCGAAAGGAAGAGCGGCAAACTTTCTGACATTTTTCACGAGTACGCACCTTTGCGACATGAGGGGTAAATACATATGGGCTGGACGTAACAAGACGTCCTACCTCCCAAGATAACGTAGTTCACATCACTTTCCCAGACCTCGGCAGATATTTCGCTCACCCTTTAAACAATAGGTATGGAAGGGAGCAGACCGCCCAGTCTGCCTCCCACCTCTTGTATGGAAGTCTAGAGAATTGTCACCGCGTCCCGGTATTTTCTGCGGCGCTTAAACTTTCTGATCTTCATGCCAACGAAGACGGCGGTGGCAACCAGAGCGATGAGGGCGATCAGCGGCAGGAAGATAGCAGCCAGCGAAAGGGCGATAGCACCGGCATCCTCACCGGTTGAGACCACGGGGACAGCGAACCCAGCGGACGCCGCGTTGAGCAGGGGGCGTAAGCAAAGGCACATACGCATTCAGCCCAGCCGAAGCAGCAAGTCCCGTTCCTGTCAGAAACTCCATGGTTTTATAGTACGCGATAGGAGCACAAGCACCCTTTGTACACCCACCCGCGAACCGCCCGGCACATATGGTTACCACCCCTAGCTTTTAAGTTAAGATGTAACTGGTCAATTGTTACCTTATTACGCACATCTAGGAGTGCCCACACTATGGCCCGTATTGTTGTTGACGTTATGCTCAAGCCCGAGATTCTTGACCCCCAAGGTAAGGCTATTGCTAACGAACTGCCCCGCATTGGTCTGAAGAATTTCACTGATGTTCGTCAGGGTAAGCGTTTTGAACTCACCGTTGAGGGTGAGGTAACTGAAGAGCTGTTGGCGCAGGCTCGTGAAGCTGCTACCGAGTTGCTGTCTAACCCCGTTATCGAGGACGTCGTCAACGTTGAAGCGCTGGAGGACTAAGTAATGGCTGAGTCTTTGGCTCCTACCGAAGTTCCCTTGGTGGGCGATTTTTCTACCGCACCGACCAATAGCGCGCTGGCTGATGTGCGCGTGGGTGTTATTACCTTCCCTGGCACTTTGGATGACCGCGACGCTGTGCGGGCGGTTACTCTTGCTGGTGGCACTGCCGTACCGCTGTGGTACAACGATACCGATTTGCAGAATGTAGATGCAGTTGTTGTGCCCGGCGGTTTTTCGTATGGTGATTACCTGCGTGCCGGTGCTATTGCGGCGAAGGCTCCGATGATGGAGAAGGTTGCTAAGGCTGCTTCTGCCTCTAGCACTTCTGGTTCATCGCCGCTGCCGGTGCTGGGTATTTGCAATGGTTTTCAGATTCTGACAGAGACCCACCTGTTGCCCGGTTCGATGATTAAGAACGATCACCGCAAGTTCATTTGCCGCGATCAGGTTCTTCGCATCGACAACAATGAGACTTTCTGGACTTCTGATTTTGAAAAAGGTCAGCAGATCGTTGTTCCGTTGAAGAATCAGGACGGTCAGTACGTTGCGGACGCGCACACCTTAGAGGCTCTTGAAGCTGAAGGACGCGTGGTGTTCCGCTACGTTGGTGTGAACCCCAACGGTTCTCGCAATGACATCGCCGGTATCACCAATGAGCGCGGCAACGTGGTTGGCTTGATGCCCCACCCCGAGCACGCAGTTGAGCCCGGTTTCGGCCCTGATTCTTCTGGTTTCGGTGATGTTGCCCTGCGCGGTGGCGCTGATGGTCTGGGTGTTTTCACTTCTGTTCTCAACCAGCTGGTTTCTGCCCGCTAAGCTCTAGTTTCAAGGAAATTTATACTCTTATGAGCGAAAAGCAGTTTAATCTGGATACCGTCGAGAATGCGGCGGCTACCCCCGACGCCGAGCTGCCTTGGGCTGAGCTCGGTCTCAAAGAAAACGAGTTTGAAGACGTCAAGAAGATTCTGGGACGTCGCCCCACTGCCGCTGAGTTGGCGATGTATTCGGTGATGTGGTCTGAGCATTGCTCCTACAAGTCATCGAAGGTTCACCTGAAACAGTTTGGCGCTAAGGTCACCGATGAGATGAAGAAAGATCTCATGGTAGGCATTGGTGAGAACGCCGGTGTGACCAACATTGGTAACGGTTGGGCTGTTACTTTCAAGATCGAGTCGCACAACCACCCCTCCTACGTTGAGCCCTACCAGGGTGCTGCAACCGGTGTTGGCGGTATTGTGCGTGACATTATTTCGATGGGTGCGCGCCCGGTTGCTGTCATGGATCCCCTGCGTTTCGGCGCCATCGACCACGAAGATACCGCGCGCGTCCTACCCGGCGTTGTCTCGGGTGTGGGCGGCTACGGCAATTCACTGGGTCTGCCCAATATCGGCGGCGAAGTTGAATTCGACGAGTGCTACCAGGCAAACCCCCTGGTTAACGCGCTGGCTGTTGGCATCATGCGTCACGAAGACATTCGCCTGGCAAACGCTTCTGGTGTTGGCAACAAGGTTGTTCTCTTCGGTGCCCGCACCGGTGGCGACGGCATCGGTGGCGCGTCCGTTCTGGCATCAGAGTCATTCGATGACACCAAGCCTTCTAAGCGTCCCGCTGTTCAGGTGGGCGACCCCTTCGCTGAGAAGGTACTGATTGAGTGCTGTCTGGAGCTCTTTAAGAACTCCATTGTTGAAGGTATTCAGGATCTCGGCGCTGCCGGTATCTCCTGTGCAACCTCCGAGTTGGCGTCCAACGGTGACGGCGGCATGCACGTCGATCTGACCAAGGTACTCTTGCGCGACCCCACCCTGACTCCCGGCGAGATTCTCATGTCAGAATCCCAGGAGCGCATGATGGCTGTTGTCACTCCCGAGAACCTCTCACGCTTTGAAGGCATCATGGAGAAGTGGGACGTCGAGTACTCCGTACTGGGCGAAGTCACCGGCTCGGGTCGCCTGACCATCGAGTGGGACGGCGAAATCATCGTCGACGTTGACCCCAAGACCGTTGCCCACGACGGCCCCACCTATGAGCGTCCTTACGCCCGCCCAAAGTGGCAGGACAAGCTGCAGGCGAACCACTTCACCGGTTCAGAGGCGGACGCGCAGCGCCCCACCTCGGGCGGTGCCCTGGGCAATGCTGTACTGGAACTCATGGCAGGGCCCAATCTCTGCTCAAAGTCATGGATTACCAACCAGTACGACCGCTACGTGCAGGGCAACACCGCTCTGGCAATGCCCGATGACTCCGGTGTCATTCGCGTGGATGAAGAGACCGGTTTGGGTGTTGCACTGGCAACCGACTCAAACCCCCGCTTCACCAAGCTCGATCCCTATGAGGGCGCACGCGCGTCCTTGGCTGAGGCGTACCGCAACGTAGCAACCGTTGGCGCACGCCCCGTTGCTGTGTCTGACTGCCTGAACTTCGGCTCCCCCGAGGATCCCGATGTGATGTGGCAGTTCGCTGAAGCTGTGCGCGGTTTGGCAGACGGTTGTATGGAACTGGGTGTTCCCGTTACCGGCGGTAACGTTTCTCTTTACAACCAGACCGGCGAGCGCGCCATCAACCCCACCCCCGTGGTGGCGATGATGGGCGTGATGGACGATGCCACCCGCCGTACCCCCTCAGGCTGGTCTGATACTGAAGACGGTCAGGCTATTTACCTGCTGGGCACTACCCGCGACGAGCTGGACGGTTCGGAATGGGCACGTTTGAAGGGTCACTTGGGCGGTCAGCCTCCCAAGGTTGATTTGGCGTTGGAACGCGCCTTGGGCGATATGCTGGTGAATATGTCACGCGATGGCATGATTGACGCTGCGCATGACGTTGCTGCTGGTGGTTTGGCTGCTACTTTGGTGGAGTCGTGCCTGCGTTTTGGCACCGGTGCCCGTATTGGTTTGGGGGAGGTCGCTCAGCGTGACGGTGTAGATATCTTCACTCTGCTCTTCTCAGAGTCTCTGGGACGTGTGGTTGTTTCTGTTCCTCGTTCTGAGGAAGTTCGTTTCAACGACATGTGTACCGCACGTAACTTCCCCACCGCTCGCATTGGTGTGGTTGATTCAGCATCAAATGCTTTGGAAGTTCAGGGCGAATTCTCTCTGAGCATCGAGCAGATGCGCGAAGCACATGAGGGCACCATGGCACGCTACTTCGGTGAGGTAGCGCAGGGCTAAGCCTCCCATCTCTTGCGAGAGGACACGTGTGCATCATAATCGGCATGATTTTGACGCACACGTGTCCTCTCGCGGTTGAGGGTTTGTTGCACCGGGGGCGTAGTGGTCTGCCGGCTAATCTCGTTCCTGGGAATGGTGACGGGCTACGGTGAGCGCCCTAAAATCTTCATAAGACACCCATTACCACGGATGCGAAACACGCAAGGACGCCTCCGGCAGGTAAACTGGGCAACATGTAGGCAGGTTCTACGCGGCAGTTGTAAAGACACTTTTCGTTCAAAGGCAGGGCGCACATTCGATGGTAGCTACACACCGGGCAACAGATACGGAACTCGCTACCACCGGGCTTTCTGGTGACCAGGTGCAAGAACTTACCCGCGAGGGTAAGACGAACACAGTTGATACCAGTACCTCGCGCCCTGTGAGCGCGATTGCGCGTACCCACCTCTTTACTCTTTTTAATCTTGTGCTGGGGCTGTGCGGTCTTGCCGTTATTCTCTTGGGCAGATGGCTCGATATGCTCTTTCTGCTTGCGGCGGTCACCAACGTGGTGGTGGGTTTCGTTCAGGAATACTCAGCGAAGAAGAAGCTGGACGCGATTGCCCTTTTGCGCCGCGACCCGGCAACGGTGGTGCGTGATGGGGCGGTTCAGCAGGTTGCTCTGAATGAGCTGGTGCTCCACGATGTTGTGGTGCTTAAGCGCGGGGATCAGGTGCCGGCGGATGCGCGCGTCCTCACCTCTGACGGGTTAGATCTTGATGAATCGATGTTGACCGGTGAGAATGACCCGGTAGCTAAGAAGCCTGGTGATACGGTGCTGTCTGCGTCCTCAGTGGTTCATGGTACCGGTAGGGTGCAGATTTTTGCGGTGGGCAGTGAGTCCCACGCTAACAAGCTAGCGCATGAGGCACGTCAGTTCTCGCAGATTAGCTCTGAGTTGCGTGCCGGTATGGAGCGCGTGGTCAAGTGGATTACGTTCGCGCTGATTCCCATTATTGCCATTGTGGTTAACGGTCAGATGGTTGCCGCCGGTGGCTGGCAGTATGCTCTTGATAGCGGTGCGTGGCAGGACGCCACCATTGTTGCTGTTTCGTCGATTGCCTCTATGATTCCGCAGGGGCTGGCGCTCATGACCACCATTTCTTTTGCGGTGGCGGCGGTGAAACTCGCCCAAGATGAGGTGCTCATTCAGGAGCAGCCTGCTGTTGAGGTACTCGCCCGCGTTGATGTGGTGTGCTTCGATAAGACAGGTACCCTGACCGAAGGTGGAGTAGGGTTCAATGACGCGGTGGAGCTCCCCGGCGCGCCCTCCGGCTGGCAGCGGGCGCTGGCGTGGTTTGGTGCTGATGAGAACGCTAACCCCACCGCTGCTGCGCTGGGTGAAGAGTTCACTGAGGTACCCGCGCAACCGGCAGTCGCGACCATCGCTTTCTCATCAGCCCAGCGCTTCTCAGCCGTTGAGTTTGAAACCGGTGCCTGGGTACTTGGCGCGCCCGAAGCTCTGTTGCCCGCTGACTCGCCTGAGCGCGTCCGCGCCGCTAAACTTGCCGCTTCAGGTTTACGCACCATGGTGCTCTCGCATGCCCCGTCCTTGCCGCGAGGAGCTGATGGCAAGGCGCTCACAGACAAGCCCGATGCTACCCCCGCGGTACTGATTACCTTCCGTGAGCAGGTACGCGCTGAGGCGCCTGAGACGCTGCGTTACTTCACCGAGCAGGGCATTGACCTCAAAGTTTTCTCTGGCGATAACCCGCAAACCGTTGTTGCTGCCGCGCGTATCGCAGGTATGGATGTTGAAAACGGTGCTATTGATGCCTCAACCCTGCCCGAAAGCGGCAAGGAGCTTGCTCAGGCAGCTTTGACCCACAATGTTTTTGGTAGGGTTTCCCCCGAGCAAAAGAAGAACATGGTGCTTGCCCTGCAGGAGGCTGGGCACACCGTGGCGATGACGGGCGATGGCATCAATGACGCCCTTGCCCTCAAACACGCCGATTTGGGTATTGCCATGGGTAATGCTGCCCCCGCGACTAAAGCCGTTTCACGCCTAATTCTCTTGGACGGACGCTTTGACCGTCTGCCATCTGTACTGGCTGAGGGGCGCAAGATTATTGCCAATATTGAGCGGGTCACCAACCTCTTCCTGACAAAAACCGGCTTCGCTATTGCCCTTGGTGTGCTGTTGGGTATTTTGTGCTGGAAGTTCCCGCTACTGCCCCGTCAGTACTCCACCGCTGACCTGTTGATTGTGGGCGGCCCGGCCTTCTTCCTCACTATGATGCACAATACTCGCCGCTATGTTCCGGGCTTCTTGCAGCGTGCCCTGCACTTTGCGATTCCCAGTGCCTTGATTGTTGCTCTCACCCTGGTTGCCGTGAATTTTGTAGGACGCGCCCTCTTTGCCGAGGGCGTAGCGTCCGGTCAGCAGTTGCAGACGGCAACACTGATTACCCTGGTCTTGTTGGGTCTGTGGAACCTCACCACCGCCGTCCGCCCCCTCGATGCTAAGCGCGCCGCCCTGGTTGCTGCCATGTACGCAGGTTTGGCGTTGGCGGTTTTGGTGCCCGCTTCGCAGTGGTACCACCAGTTTGAGTTCCCCGCCGGTCAGCTTCTAACCACCTGCCTGGTTGCCGGTGTGGTCGGTAGCGTGCTGATTGAAATCAACTACCGCTACCACAAGCGCTGGATGCACCAGCACCACCCCGAGGCTGTTGAAGCTGCCCGCGAGGCTAGGGTTCACGCGGGCGGACGCGCCTAGCCGCTACAGCGCGCTGGGTTCACCGCCAGCGCAAAGCACACAATCTTTAGTGCAAGCGCTGCAAAAAGATGGGCATATTGCTTTCTTTTTCTTGCCCTTTAAAAAGCAGTGGAGTAGAATCATCACACGAAACGTAATCGGTGGCTACACCGGTTGCACAGTATTCATCAGGATTGTTACTGGTTAGCAGGCAAGACCTGAGTTGCTTACATTTTCAAGAGGAAAGTAGCCAAACGCTACTGCGCTCTTGAAACTTTTCACCTGAAAGCTCAAGCCCTCCCTCGCGGTGTGGTTCGTAGTTTTTCTTAGGTGGTGTGCCTCCCTCATGGTGAGGGCATACTACAGGTGTGAAAAGTCGAACGTTAGCAACTCGGGTCTTTTTGTTTTCTGCAACAGTTTTGATGCGATTTTTTGTTACTTCTTACAAGGAGAAATCACGGTGAATAATACCGAGATGGGTAAGAGGATCCTCGAAGGTCTGGGAGGCCCCGAGAATATCTCTCACTTCACCCACTGCGCTACCCGTTTGCGCGTTACCCCCAAGTCCAAGGCAGCAATTGATGCCAAGGCGATTGAGAACACCCCCGGTGTTCTTTCCATCATTGAGCAGTCAGGTCAGACCCAGGTTGTTTTGGGCGACAAGGTTGAATCTGTTTACAACGAGATGCAGAAGCTACCCGGCATGAATCATGTAGGTGAAAGCGCCGCCGCTAACGATGCCAACGAAAAGAAGGCGTCCCCCTTGACCCGTGTCTTCGACGTTCTGTCAGATTCATTCCGCCCCGTGCTCTGGGCACTGCTGGGTACCTCAATGATCCTGACCCTGATCGTGTTCATGCAGCAGCTGGGCTTCTTTGGTCAGTACACCGACCTCACTGGCGAAAGCGTTAACATCGACATTGTGAATGGCCCGCGTCTTGCTGATGCTGACGCGGCAGCAGCGATGCTCAATGAGTGGCGAGCTGCCTTCCCCTTCTGGTTCATCATGCTGGCAGCCTCCCTGTCTGTTCTGCAGTTCATGCCCATCATGCTGGGTGCGACCGCGGCTAAGCGTCTCGGTGCCAACATGTGGGTTGGTGCAGCTATTCCCGCAGCTCTGATGACCGGCACTTTTCAGGGCTTTGCAGACATCGCTGTAGACGGCGTTGTCCGTGTTCCTTTCTTGGGTCTTGATCTGCCTCTCTACGTTATGAACTACACCGGTCAGATTTTCCCGCCCCTCTTCGCCGCAGCTCTGCTAGCGCCCCTGGAGCGCTTCTTAAAGAAGGTCATCCCCACCATGCTTCACATGGTTTTCGTGCCCATGATTTCTGTGATGATTCTGGTTCCCCTAACTGCCTTCCTCATTGGCCCCATCGGCATCAAGTTCGCGCTCGGTATCTCTGACTTCATTGGCGGCGTCAATGAAGTTGCTCCCTGGCTGGTAGGTGGCGTTATCGCCGGTCTCTACCTGTTTATGGTTCCCCTGGGTCTGCACTGGCCCCTGAACGCTGTCATGATTAACAACCTGCAGACCACGGGCACTGACTTCATCCAGTCCCCCATGGGCGCTTACAACTTCGCTGTTTTCGGTGTTGTTACCGGTGTTGCTATCGTGGCTCGCCGCAACAAGGAACTCCGCCAGACCGCCGTTGGTGCAGCCGCCTCCGGTCTGCTCGGTGGTATCTCTGAGCCCTCCCTATACGGCATTGTTCTGCGTTACAAGCGCGTCTTTCCCCTGATTCTGGTTCCCGCGATTATCGGTGGTGCTACCATCTCAGCTCTGGGTGTTAAGTCCTACGCTTTCGCCTTCACCTCTCTGATTTCTATTCCTGCTATGCAGCCCTGGTACCTCTACATGGTTGGTCTGGCTATCGCCTTCTTCGGCGCTATGGCAGGTGTACTGATTTTCGGCTACGAATCAAAGAGCCAGAAGACCGAGCCTGAGGCAGCAGCTGTTGGTGCCCCCGTAGTAGCAGGTAACGCCGCTGTTGTTGACCCCGTAGAGACCGGGGCCCCTGTAGCTACTCCCACTGAAACCGCAGCAGCTCACACCACTGCACACGGCACCGCATCCGCGCAGCCTGCAGCTGCCGGTGATATTATCACTCTGACCGCGCCTCTTGAAGGACGCGCGATTCCTCTGGCTGAGGTTCCCGACCCCATCTTCGCAGCAGCGAAGCTCGGTAAGGGTGTCGCCATTGATCCCAGCGGCAACACCGTAGTGGCTCCTGCTGATGGCAAGATCATCGCAACTCCCGCGTCAGGTCACGCTGTGGGCATCAAGCTGGATTCCGGTGTTGAACTGCTCATTCACGTGGGTATCGATACCGTGAACCTCGGTGGCGAAGGTTTCACCGTGAAGGTAGCTAAGGGTGAGCGCGTTGTTGCTGGCCAGGAGCTGATTGTTTTCGATCGCTCTGTAATCGAGAACGCTGGCTACCCGCTGGTTACCCCGGTTCTGGTGACTAACACTGTGAAGTTCGACGATGTTGAGGGTTCAACCGGTGCTGTCACCATCGGTGATCAGCTGCTGAAGATTACTACCAAGTAACTAGTAGCTTTTCCCGCACAAAATTGTGCAATTTTTGTTTGATTCTCCAAGAGAAAAGAACAAAAATTGCACAATTTTTGTGTTTAAAGAGTGAGCTCCATATCCACATGCGGGATGTCGTCTTCGAGGTAGGGTTCAGAGACCCTGCGAAAGCCGTGGGTCGTATAGAAGGTCTCAGCCAGATGGCTCCTGGGCTGAGATAAAAACAGTGTACACGTGCGGCATAGTGGCGCGCACATGCTCAATACCGGTCTCCACCAGCTGGTGCCCTAGCCCGGTGCCACGTGCTGATTCTGTGGTGATGATGCGCCCTAAGGGCGCAACGCCCTCCCGGCGCGGTGAATGATGATCCGCCACCGAGCTACGGTCAAAGATACGCAGGTAAGCCTCAATGTCTCCGTTATTCATGCGGTAGAGGTGCTGGCAGTGGGCATCAAGACCGTCGGTATCTTGGTAGGGGCAGTTCTGTTCCACGATGAAAACAGCGGTGCGCGCAGTGACAATGGCGTAGAGTTCAGCGGTCGTAAGCTCGTCAAAGGTTTTGAGGGTAAAGGCACTCATGGGCGGGGAACCTCCAGAATCATCTTGACGTGAGGTAATCCAACTTCTTCAAATTCTTCACCCACCTGCACGAATCTTGCCGGCGCATAGTAGGTGTCTTTTAGGTACGACTGGGCATCAATCAGGACTTTTTCAGCCTTGGTTTCTGCGCTCACCCACTCAAGGGCGCGCTCCAGAATTTTGCGCCCCAGACCGCGTCCGCGCGCTTCAGGTACCACTGCAACGCGAGAGATGGCGTAGGCAGCTGTTACTTGCGGGTAATGGGAGTCAGTAAGGGTCTCCAGATGAATAAGACGCAGATAAGCAAGAACAGTACCGTTAGAATCTGCGTGAAAGACATGTACGGCGTGACGATCCACCAAATCTGGTTCTTGCACTGTGAGCTGCTGCCCCACAGTGAAAACTTGAGAACGGGCTATGTAAATCGCGTTGAGCTCTTCAAGGGTTAACTCGTAAAACTGCTTGACCTGAAACATCATAAAATTCAGACTACAGCTTGGTAATATTCGCTGACCCATCGCTGTCTCGCATAGCGTACTGCTCCCCGTTTGTTGCGCTTCATTTCAGGGCTTTAAGGGTCTCCAGCAGTCAGATGGACGGTTCCCTATTTTTTGGGTTAACAAAAACTTAACATCCAAATTCCCTTTTCCATTTCATTTTCTAAGACTTCATGACCTATGATAAAACCACACTTCGTGTTACCAGTCACAGGCGCCTGTGGCAGGGGTCATTAGGCCGCAACACTTACATCACTCATTCATATAGAAGGAGACCAAAAGCATGCGCTCTTCACGTATCTCAAGCGCTCTCAGCCTGACCGCAGTCGCAGCACTCGGCCTCACCGCCTGCGCCTCAACCGGTTCAGGTAGCTCATCAGGTGCAGCCGGCTCAGAAGACAAGTCAGTGTCAATGGCAATCACCAACGTCTTCACCTCACTCAACACTGACGCTGCCGAGGGTAACAGCGACACCAACGGCACCGTTGACCAGCTCACTTCCCGCGGTTTCTACACCGTCACTGACACCTTCGACATTCGCCACAACGAATGGTTCGGCTCCTACGGCATGACCGAAGAGGGCGAAGGTATCAAGGTTGATTACAAGGTTAACGACGGCCAGAAGTGGTCAGACGGCAACGACATCGACAAGGGCGATTTGCTCTTGGCATGGGCTAACCTCTCAGGCTACTTCAACGGCGAAGGCGAAGAAGGTATCACCTACTTCGACTACGCTGGTGACACCGGCGGTCTCGGTGGCGCAAACAAGCCCACCCTGGGCGAAGACGGTCGCTCCATCTCCTTCACCTACCCCCAAGCTTTCGCTGACTGGGAAATCGCTTACGATCTAACCAAGCCCGCTCACGTTGTTGCTGAACTCGCAGGCATGGACGAAGCAAAACTCGTTGAAGTTCTTGAAACCGCAACCCCCGGTGAAGAAAACGCTGACCTGCGCAAGATTGCTGATGCGTGGAACACCGGCTACAACACCACCACCATGCCTGAGAACGAGGCACTGCTGGTAGGTAACGGTCCTTACTTGGTTTCAGGTGTTACCGAAAACCAGGACCTCACCCTGACTGCGAACCCCAACTACCAGGGCGATGTAAAGCCCAAGGTTAACGAAATCGTTCTCAAGACCATCCCCGACGCTGCAGCTCAGGTTCAGGCGCTCCAGAACGGTGACGTCAACATGATTGCCCCCCAGGCATCCATCGACACCGTGTCACAGGTTGAAGGCATTAAAAGTGTTACCACCAACGTCCAGCCCGACCAGGCATACGATCACCTCGATTTGAACATGGTAGAGGGTAGCCCCTTCACCGATGAGAACGTCCGCAAGGCATTCTTGCTGACTATCCCCCGTCAGGACATCGTTAACAAGCTCATCAAGCCCATGTCAGACAAGGCTGTAGTTCTGAACTCACAGCTTTACGTCTCATCAGATGGTGATGCATACGACAAGACCATCGAGTCCAACAACTCATCTGAGTACCCCTCAGACAACATGGACGCGAACATCGAAAAGGCTAAGGAACTGCTGGCAGGCAAGACTCCTACCGTTCGTATTCTTTACAACAACAAGAACACCAACCGCATCAACTCCTACCAGATGATCAAGGAATCAGCTGAGAAGGCAGGCTTCAAGGTTGAGGACGCAGGTAGCGAAGAGTGGGCAAAGCTACTGGTTACCGGCTCTGAGGGCACCTACGACGCTTCAATCTACGGTTGGGTTTCATCAGGTGTTGGTAACGAGTCACTGGGTCAGATTTTTAAGACCGGTTCAAGCTCAAACTTCACCAGCTACTCCAACGCAACCGTTGACGCAGCTGCTAACGAGATCATGAAGACCACCGATCAGGACAAGATTGACACCCTCAAGATGTCAGCAGATGCCGAGCTGTTCAAGGACGCTTACGGTCTGCCCCTCTTCCAGTCAGTTGCAGTTGCTGCTTACAGCGACTTCATCACCGGTGTAAAGCCCAAGCCTGGTCAGCGCCCCCTTACCTGGAACGCTGAAGAGTGGGACATTGCTGAGTAACTCAGCACTACGCACTAACCGCCTACACGCCAATCCGGTCAATTAGGTATGAGCGCGGATGCTATAGGCATCCGCGCTCTGGTTGCATAAAATAAGACTTCATTTTTTCCATAACCCCAGGAACAAACTCATGTTAATGTACGTAGCGAGGCGCCTACTGACAGCAGTGTTCATCCTCTTTGGTGCATCCTTTCTGATTTATCTTCTCACCGCCGCTGCCGGTGACCCGCTCGAAGAGCTGCGCACTATGCAAAGTGCGAACAAAGAGATGCTCATTGCCCAACGCACCGAAGCGCTCAACCTCGATGTACCAGCGCCACTGCGCTACTTCATATGGCTCAGTGGTGTACTCGGCTGCTTTACGGGCCAGTGCGATTTTGGGCAGAACCTAGCGGGTACCCCCGTGACACAGTTGCTGTCTAACGCTATCTACCAGACCCTGGTTCTGGTCGTAGCCTCGACCATTTTGTCAATCCTTATCGGTGTCAGCCTCGGTATTCTCTCGGCGCTTCGCCAGTACTCAGGTTTTGACTACACCATCACCTTCACCAGCTTCCTCTTCTTCTCACTGCCGTCCTTCTGGATTGCGGTTCTGCTCAAAGAGTTCTTAGCAATCGGGTTCAACAACTTTCTGCGTAACCCGCAGGTGACGATTCCCACTACCTTGTTAATCTCAGCGATAGCTGGTCTCTTCTGGTTCGCCGCATCATTCGGCAAAACCAAAACCCGCATTTTGATGGGTGTCTTCGGCTTCGTTCTCACCGCGGCAATCATTGTTTTTGTGTCAATGACTGAGTGGATGCTCTACCCCTTCTTGGGCATTCCCTTCCTGGTAATCCTGGGTCTCATCACCGCTGTAGTAGCCACCCTGCTCATTTCTGGTCTGCGCAACAAGCGCGCTCTTACCTCGGGTCTGTTCATGGTCGCAGTGGGCTTGGCAATCTACTTCCCCGTTCAGCAGTTGCTCAACCAAGCAACCTTCCTGATGATCGTGCTGATTACTGCAGCGCTCGTCCTCATCGGCCTAGCAGTTGGAGCTGGCGCAGGCGGTTATGACCGCGGTCAGGGCATGCGCGTCGGCGCCATCACCGGTTTTGTCATGGCGCTACTCATTTTCACTGACCGCTTCATGCAGTCATGGAACGACTACATCACCAACCCGCGCATTAAGGGACGCCCCATCCCCACCGCCAACGCATCAACCCCCAACCTCAACGGGGATTTCTGGATTACCGGTCTTGACACCATGACACACATCCTGCTGCCCACCATCGCCCTCACCCTGATCTCACTTGCCAGCTACTCACGCTACTCACGCGCGTCCATGCTGGAAATCATGAATCAGGACTACATTCGCACCGCACGCGCCAAGGGCGTTTCAGAGCGCGGAGTCGTCATGAAGCACGCCTTCCGCAACGCGCTGATTCCTCTGGCAACTATCATCGCAATGGACTTTGGTGGCATCATCGGCGGTGCAGCTGTCACCGAACGCATCTTTGCCTTCAAGGGCATGGGTTCGCTGTTCCTAGACTCACTGGCACACACCGACCCCAACCCCGTCATGGGCGTCTTCCTCATCACCGGTCTGATGGCACTGGTCTTCAACCTCGTTGCAGACCTGCTCTACTCCGTTCTTGATCCGCGCGTTAGGGTGAAAGCATAATGAGCAACACTACAAACACCAACGGTAGCCACAAGGCTCCCACCACAGAAACCACCGCTCTACGCGCTGTTGAGACCAACACTGATATTCGTGCCCAAGAATCAGCGGGCAAGACCCAGGGTCAGATTGTTCGTAAGCGCTTTAGGCAGAACACCGGCGCTGTTGTATCGCTGCTCATCATCGTTGGCATCTTCTTACTCTCAATGACCGCTATGGGCATCGGCCCGATTCCCGGTTGGTGGAAGTACAGCCACACCGAAATGCAGTCAGTGCTCAACGGCGGTGCGCCCAACGCAACCCACTGGTTTGGTCAGGACGCCACAGGCCGTGACCTCTTCGCCATGACCATGCGCGGTATTCAAAACACCTTCCTCGTAGTGGTCCTTATCAGCGGCATTGCCGGCTTCTTGGGCGTTCTCTTCGGCGGTATGGCAGGTTACTACCGTGGCTGGGTTGAAGCGGTCATCATGCGTTTCACCGACATGATTATCATTATTCCGCTCATGCTGCTCACCGCTGTGCTCGGTAAAATTGCCGGTAGCTACTTTCAGGGCACCTGGAGCGTTATCGCTCTCGGTATCATCGTTGGTCTGCTCTTCTGGAGCTCACTGGCGCGTCTGGTACGTGCGGAATTTTTGACCCTGCGCGAACGTGAGTTTGTGGACGCTGCCCGCCTAGCAGGTGCCTCAGATATGCGCATCATCTTCAAGCACATTCTGCCCAACGCTATTGGCGTGGTGACCGTGAACGTCTCATTGATGATGTCTAGCGCGATTCTCACCGAAACCGCTCTCAGCTACTTGGGCTTCGGTGTGAAGCAGCCTGACTGGTCACTGGGTTCACTGATTTCAGCTAACCAGTCTGCATTCTCAACCCGCCCCTGGCTTTTCTGGTTCCCCGGTCTCTTCATCCTGGTGCTTTCACTGTGCATCAACTTCGTAGGCGATGGTCTGCGTGATGCCTTCGACCCCCGCCAGAAAAAGTTCAACCCCCGCAAGGCGAAAGAGCGCACCGCTCACTCCGCTGAAAACGGCTTGAACGTTGAGGGTCTGGCAGTGGCAGCACCCGGGGAAGCCACCATCAACGTGGGGCAAACAATCCACGAGGGTGATAACACCCCCGATGCCGGCAAGGCACACCGCTAGAACTCACCCCTGAGCTCAGGCGAAAGGGCGGACGCACCCTCACCGGCGCGTCCGCCCCACCAGAAAATTTCATACAAAATTTCAGAGAGAAACTAAAGCTCCCCTCGGGCACCTAGGGTAAATCTTTTACAGTAGGACGCTCAGGGCAGCAGCAAGAGCCAGTAGGGCAAAGATAACCCCGCCTTTAACATCGAAGGTTGTTTCTTCAATATTGGGGAAACTCTCAAGGTGCTCTGCCTCAACGATTTCTTGCCAGTACCCGCGGGCAACCAAAGCCGCCCCACCTGCAAGAGAATGGGGCAAATCGCTGGTACGCAAGCCGCCCTCAGCACCGTAGGAGATACTCGGTACGTTCTTGGTATCAACGGTCTTACGGTTCATCGCCGCAGCCATACCGTTACTGGGAACAGCAAATGACTGGTAGCGTCGTTGCGAAGTAACCGCGGTGAAGTGGAACTTCGTTGAGATATCAACCAGGTTAGGGTAACCCACCCGGTGATACTTAAAGGGGTTCTTCACCCGAATCTCCTCACGGTCGATCTCAAGCACGGGCGAACCCAGCAAGTACCAGACACCGTAGGCAAGGAAAAACCAGGGCCAGCACCCGGTCAAAAGAGCAGCCACCCCGTATTCCATAACGGTTGTGGCACACAGAATCAGGGCTACTATCACTGCGAAAGCGGTATATACATACCCGGTTCTAGCGCGAAAGCGAACCGGCGGGTCTATCAAGTACTGGGATTTCATAGTTTTAGTATTTTCTCAAACAAATGGGGAAGGTGCCGACAAACGCACTCACCCATTTCTAGAAGATTTCAACAGCAAAGAGTTGGGAAGCAGTACTCATGAACACTAAACCATCCCACATTTCAGCAGACACCCAAGCCCACTACACCGTGGGCGATGTGGTGTTGCAGGTACGCGATCTGAGCGTAGACTTCGGCGTCGAACGCCAGTGGGTACCCGCCGCCATGAACCTCAACTACGAGGTACGCGCCGGTGAGGTACTCGCTATCGTGGGCGAATCAGGCTCCGGTAAGTCAGTGTCATCCATGGGCATGATTGGGTTGCTACCCAAGAACGCCCGCGTCAGTGGCTCCGTCAAACTAGACGGCAAAGAACTCATTGGGCTCAGAAACTCAGACCTGCTGCAGGTACGCGGTGATGACATCGCCGTCATCTTCCAGGAACCCATGACCGCCCTCAACCCGGTGATGACCGTGGGCGAGCAGATTATTGAAACCCTGCGCCTGCACAAAGACATCTCCCCCGCCCAGGCTAAAGAAGAAGCCATTAACATGCTGGAACTGGTTGAAATGCCAGACCCCATCAAGGCATTCAACTCTTACCCCCACCAGATGTCAGGCGGTCAGCGTCAGCGTGCCATGATTGCCCAGTCGCTCTCCACCAACCCCAAACTTTTGATTGCAGATGAGCCGACCACCGCACTGGACGTTACCGTGCAGGCTGAAATCCTCGACCTCATGCGTAACCTGCAAAAGAAGCTCAACTCAGCAATCATCCTCATCACCCACGACATGGGCGTTGTCGCTGACCTCGCAGACCGTGTAGCTGTGATGCGCCGCGGCGAAATCGTCGAAACCGGTGACGTTGCCAAGATCTTCGCCAACCCCCAGCACGAATACACCCAGGCACTGCTGGGCGCTGTACTGCACTTGGGCGGCAACGAAATCGACGTGAACGCTGCCCTCGACGATGCAGCCGAAGGTCAGCGTCCGCCCACCGCCATCATCAACCAGGTAATGCCCGCCCCCGAACGCACCGGCGAGGTCATTCTTTCGCTCAATAACGTCTCACTCGAATACCCCAAGCAGGGACGAGTCGGACCTTTCCGCGCAGTATCCAACGCAACCCTGGACATCCGCGCGGGCGAAGTACTGGGCTTGGTCGGTGAATCAGGCTCCGGTAAATCAACCATCGGACGCGCCACCGTTGGCTTCTTGGACGTCGCAGAAGGCGAACTGACCGTCTGCGGTCACGACATGCGCAAACCCAACCGCAAGACCCTCGCCGCCGTCCGTAAAGACGTGGGCATGGTCTTCCAGGATCCCTCATCATCGCTGAACCCACGTCTGCCCATCGGTGAGTCAATCGGTGAGCCTATGTTCCTCGCAGGTGTTGCCAAGGGCACCGAACTACAGAAGCGTATTGAGACATTGCTTGACCGTGTTGAGTTGCCCCGCTCCTACCGTAACCGCTACCCCCATGAGCTATCTGGCGGTCAGAAACAGCGCGTTGGTATTGCCCGTGCGCTCTCGCTCAAGCCCAAGCTGCTGATTGCCGATGAGCCGACCTCGGCGCTTGACGTTTCGGTGCAGGCGCGCGTGCTTGAACTCTTCCAGGAACTTCAGGAAGAAATGGGGTTCGCCTGCCTCTTCGTCACCCACGACCTCGCGGTTATTGACGAACTCGCCGATCGTATTGCTGTGATGCGCCGAGGTGAGATTGTTGAGCAGGGTACGCGCGAGCAGATTCTGCGCCACCCCAAGCAGGCATACACCCAGCGCCTGTTGGCTGCTGTGCCCCTACCCAACCCGGACGCACAGGCGCAGCGCCGCGAGTTGCGCGCCAAGTTGCTGGAAGAAACCGGGCGCGTGGTTTCCTAGTTACAAAACAAAATGTATGTCATAGAACATATTTTTAAATTAATGCGATAGTGTTTACGTATAACACAAGCCACACAATAAATAGGAGAATACCTGTGGCAACCACTTTCGGTAGCAACACTTCTAAATGGAGCTACGGAGCCACCACCAACTAAGCAGAAGGCGCAATTGCATAGCAATTGCGCCTTCTCCATAAAATAAACTATAAAGAATTTTCTCACAAGTATTGCTCCCAAAATGATTTACCCTCTCCATTTATAGATGGATTAAATTTGGAGCCAACAACGAACGACCACTCCCACGGCCCTTCTATCTAACTGATCTTGAAGTCAGAAAATTGAATAATCCTCAGGTCTTCCTCAACGAGGTTTCGCAAGGCTTCAAGCTCGATCTCCCCACATCAAAAATACCTTCTTGCCCACCCCCCTGCACACGCTCAAGTCAGAAATAAGTAAATTTATTCTACTGACCGATAAATTCAAAGATGACCCTATAAATAAATACTCAGGATATTTAATGGTCAATTTTTCACAGCCAACCATTTTTAGCGCGCACAATCTAGTGCGCGATCTGGGGCCAAAGAATTTTCGCGCGGTCGATCACGTCTCTTTTAAGATTAATGCTGGGCAAGTTCTCTGCCTTCTCGGCCCCAACGGAGCTGGTAAAACAACCACCATCAACATGTGTTCAACTCTGCTGATGCCAACCTCGGGTAGCATACAGGTAGCGGGCGTTGACGCAGTCGCACACCCTCGCCAAGCACGGCAACATATTGGCTTGGTACTCGGCGGCGATCGAGGTTTCTACTCACGCGCCACAGCCCGCGATAATCTACTGTTTTTCGCGGACGTCCTGGGCGTGCCCCGAAAACTCCGCAAGGCGCGAGTTAAGGAAGCCTTAGAAGCCGTAGCTCTCACCGACCGCGCAGGCTCTAAGGTTCAGGATTTTTTTCGCGCGGAATGAAACAGCGGCTGCACATCGCGCGCGGACTACTCAACGACCCTGCCCTACTTTTCTGGACGAGCCCACCAATGGACTTGACCCCGAACTAGCCCTTGAGGTGCGCAAATTCGTGAAGTCGCTGGCGCAGCGCGGCACAGGCGTCCTGCTCACCACCCATTACCTTGCCGAAGCTCAGGCACTTACCGATAATCTACTGATTATCAATGAGGGCAAAAATATCTTCCAGGGTTCACTTCAAGAATTACGGGCACACAGTTCTCTACCCGAGCACGCAACTCTAGAAGATGCCTGTTTCGCAATTCTAGGCATTGACCCCGATACGAAAGCTGACGCATGAGACTTTTACGAATGCTCGCCTTTCACACGCGTCTCTTTGCGAGCGATAGTTACTTTGTGCAGCTCATGATTACCTCTACGGTAACGATTCTGCTGATGCAGTATGTGGCGTCATTTGCGTCTCACTCCCCCGAGTCAGCCAGTAGCGCCTGGTTGCGCGCTGGTCTGGTAGGCACATGGTGCACGGTTGCAGCGGGTCTCATTGGCTTTCAGCGGTTTCAAGGCACACTAGTACACTTGGTCTTTACTCCAACATGTGCCGGTTCTACCCTGCTTCCACTGATAGGCTCCGCGTCAGCTTTCGGTCTGCTGGCTTTTCCACTGACAGGCCTGCTCGCGTGGGTTCTGCGCTTACACCCGCAGGTCAGCTGGCAACTGGTGCCCGCGGTATTCGTTTTCTGGCGATCTGCTGCGCTTGAGCACTTGCTGGGGGTACTCGCGTCCTCACGTATTCTTGCACTGATTCGTAGCGGACTACACACCGAAGAAATTTGGTAGCCAACCGCGAGGGGTGCTTATAAATAAACCAAGGAAAATTACTTTACAACGAAAGTATATGGGCGTAGGGTTACACCATGAGCACCTCACACGAAACCACCAAATATTCAACCCGCGGCACCTACGTGCGCTCCGGCAAAGAGTACGACCGCGACACCAACTACATTGAAGACCGCATTGTTGCCAGCCCCGCCAATTTTTCAGACGATACCGAGCGCAACTACTGGCCCGTTGAGGCCGGTAAGTACCGACTAGTAGCTGCCCGAGCCTGCCCCTGGGCTAACCGCACCCTCATTGTTCGCCGTCTACTCGGTCTTGAGAGCGCGATCTCGGCAGGTATGCCCGGCCCCACCCACGACACCCGCTCCTGGACCTTCGACCTAGACGAGGACGGCAAAGACCCGGTACTCGGTGTCGAACGCCTGCAAGAAGCCTACTTCGCGCGCTTTCCCAACTATCCCCGCGGTATTACTGTGCCCGCAATGGTCGATATTGAATCCGGCGCGGTAGTGACTAACAACTTCCCGCAGATCATCGAGGACTTCTCTAAAGAGTGGAAGGACTTTCACCGCGAAGGTGCCCCCGACCTCTGGCCCGCGGAGCTTGAAGAAGAGATGAACGCGGTAATGAAGCACATCTACACCGAAATCAATAATGGCGTGTACCACTGCGGTTTTGCCGGTTCGCAAGAGGCATACAAGGCGGCTTACGAGCGCCTCTGGACTGCCATGGACTGGGTCGAAGAACGCCTTGCCACCCGCCGCTACCTCATGGGCGATCACATCACCGAGGCTGATGTACGTCTCTTTACCACCCTGGTGCGTTTTGACGCGGTCTACTACTCACACTTCAAATGCTCCCGCCAGCCTTTGAGCTCCATGCCTAATCTCTGGGGCTATGCTCGCGACCTCTTCCAGACCCCAGGATTTGGTGACACCGTAGATTTCCAGCACATCAAGGAACACTACTTCATCGTTCACGAAGACATTAACCCCACCGGCATCGTGCCCGTTGGCCCGACCTTTCAGGCTGGCTGACCGAGCACGGACGCGAAGCCCTGGGTGGCTCACCCTTCAATGCGGACGCCGGTGCAACCGCACCGAATGAAGTGCGCGCGTCCGAACGGGTAGAGGCAGAGCACAACCCGCTCTACACCTAAAGCCAAGGTTTCGAAGCAATCCCCCTCATATTTTAGAGAAAAAGCGCGTATTACAAACAGTGGGGCTGGTCTTGAAGAATCAAGACCAGCCCCACTTTTCTGTGCTTTTATTGGCTACATCTTGTTGCGCCAGTTAGGCTCTTGACCAGCCTCAGCATCACGCAGTGCCTGTAGATTGTGAGCAATGAGCTCTTCAGGGTTCACCGGACGTCCGCCCGCTGAGTGCGGGGTGATAATCAGGTTCTTAGCGCCCCACAGGGGTGAGTCGGCGGGCAGGGGTTCCTCAACAACAACATCAACGGCGGCACCGGCAATCTCACCGGTGTTCAAGGCAGCGATCAGAGCCTCTTCATCAACAGTGGTGCCACGCCCCACGTTGATAAGGTAGCTACGCTTAGGCAGCTTCTCCAGCTTGCAAGAATCCAGGGCGTTAGTGGTCTCGTCTGACGTCGGCAGAATCATAACCAAAATATCGGTCTTTTCCAGCAGCGGATCAATGTCTTCAGTAGCAACTACAGGAAAGCCAGCGCGCTCACCGGCGCTACGGGCAACACCGGTGACCTTGGCACCAAAAGCGTCAAAGAGACGAGCGGTTGCCTGACCGATAGAACCAAAACCCCAAATGGTGACATTGGCGTTCAGCAAGGTGGTTACCTGGTTCTCGGGGTAAAGCTCCTGCGCGCCACCAAGCTCTGATGCCCAGTGGTTGCGCTCCTGGTGATCCGCCAGGGTCGGCAGAAAACGCACAAAGTTCAGGGTCAGCGCCACAGCGTGCTCAGCAACAGTCTTAGAATGCAAACCAATACCCGATGTGATCACGGCTTCATCGCGGAAACCCGCCGCACGCGCCTGATCGGGGCCCGCCAGCAGTGCCTGCACCAGCTTCACCTGCGAAAGGTTAGATGCCGCGTCCTTCAACTGGTCATTAGTATTGGCCCAAGAAATCAGCACATCAGCATCGTAATCAGCCTCAGCCAGAGGTGCTTTGGGGTCGTAGCTAACGATGGTATCTTCATCGGTTAAGCCCAAGCGGCTCTCATCGAGAGTCACCGAAGTGGGAACAAGAATCTTCATGAAACTATCTTTCTGTGGTGGGTACAAGCTACCCCTAGCCTATTGCGCCGGTATGAGCTGACGCTACTTTTACACCCTGTAAACCCCAGAGTGCAGAAATATTTAAACATAGACGCGCGGCACCCCGCGCACTTGCCCCGTGAGGACGCGCCCGCTAGGTGAGGTGCCTGCACCCAAGTTGTAGACTGGGTATCAATGAACTCCTTACCCTTGCCCACCTTCAGCATTCCCGGTTTGCCACCGTGGGTGTCGCTGAGCCTAGTTTTTCTTGATCTGTTCATTCGTCTGATCACGATTTTCTGGCTACCGTACAACCGCAAACCGATTGTGGCGTTGGGGTGGCTGATGGCGATTTTTTTGATTCCCTACGTGGGGTTCTTGGGGTTCTTAGTTTTTGGTTCGTCGCACCTGCCACGCTATCGGCGGATGCGTCAAAGTATTATGAACGATGTTATGCGCGATGCTCTGCCCGAGGATTCTCCGGTGGTGGGGTCTAACATTCAGCTTTCCGAAGTGGCGCGGGTAGCGGCTAATCTCAACTACCGCCTGGGTTCGCTGCCCATGGTTAGCGGCAACAGTTTCACCCTGCACCGCGATAATCACGAGGCCATGCTGCTTCTCGCCGATGAGATTGATAAGGCGCAGACCTACGTTCACTTCGAGTTTTACATTGCCTCCCTCGATGAAGCCACCCGCCCCCTATGGGAGTCCCTGGTACGCGCTCACCAGCGCGGAGTGAGAGTTCACGTGCTCATCGACCACATCGGTTCGCGCAGATACAAGGGCTATCGGGCACTGAAAAAGCTACTCAACGAGTCAGGCATTAGCTGGCACCTCATGCTGCCCCTACAACCGCACAAAGGTCAGTGGCAGCGTCCTGATCTGCGTAACCACCGCAAAATCGTTGTCATCGACGGACGGCTCGCTTTCTCAGGTTCGCAAAACGCCATTCACCGCGCCTACAACGTTGCAAGAAATGACGCGCGGGGCATGCACTGGCTAGATCTGAGCTTTACAGCCCGCGGCCCCGTGGTCGAAGAACTGAACGCGGCGTTTGTGTCTGACTGGTACTCAGAAACCAAAGAGCTGCTGATTGAAGAAATCGATCCCTCCCTCAGTACCGCGCACGGCGGTGCGCTGGCTCAGGTTGTGCCCTCAGGACCGGGGTTCGAAACCGAAAATAATCTGCGACTCATTAACCACCTGATTTACAATGCTGAACGCCGTATTCTGATTTGTTCACCCTACTTCGTACCCGAAGAAACCCTCTTACAGGCACTAACCAACGCCGCCCTCTCCAATATCGACGTCACGGTCATCGTGACCGAAAAAGGCGACCAGTTTCTGGCGAACATGGGCCAGCGCTCCTACTACGAACAGCTACTGCGCGCAGGCATTAAGATTCAGGCATACCCCGGCCCCACCGTTCTACATGCCAAGTTCATGCTCATTGACGATGAGATGGCGCTGATTGGCTCCTCAAATATGGACCCTCGTTCCTTCTCCCTCAACCTCGAAATCTCCACCTTCATCGTGGACGGTGCCGTCGTTGATGCCGTAGAAGAAGTCGCCAACGACTACCTCACCTGCACCAAAGAAATACGCTACAACGAGTGGATTATGCGCCCCCACCGCCTCAAAATGATCGAGAACGTTTGCAGGCTCACCTCATCATTGCTCTAACTACCGTGCTGCCGTAATGAAACAGTGAAGTTTTTTGTAATTACACGCGGTGAAGGACGCGCTCCCCTGCCTGTGAGGAAAAGGCGGGGAGCGCGTTGCGTTATTTTCAAAGGCGAAGAGTATCTACTGTGCCGTTAAGGTTTCTTTATTGTTCGGTTGTGTAGACAGCTTTTGCCAGCTTCAAGAAGTCGCGTGCCGGAGTATCGGCGGCTGAGGGCTTACCCACGTAAGCGCCGCGGTACTTGGCTGCCGGGTGGCGGTCATCTACCCTAGTGTTACCCACGCCGAAGAGGCTCTCACGCAGGGTAGTGCCCTCGTAGGCGGTGCGGTAGCGTCCGCGCTTTTGCAGCTCAGGAACCACGAACTCCACGAAGTCCTCAAAAGAGCCGGGTGAGACATGGTAGGCGAGGTTGATGCCGTCAAGACCTCCCTCGTCAACCCAACGCTCAAGCTCATCGGCAACAGTCTGCGGTGAACCCACAATCACCTCACCCATGCCACCGGTGGCGCAGTGAGCGGCGATATCGTTGCGCGTCCACTCGTTCTCTTGGTCCATGAGGGTGAAGGGGGTCAAGAACGACTGAATCGCTTCGGTCTGCACGTACTTGATAGCTTCATCTTCATCGAACTGAGAAAGATCTACACCAGACCAGCCGCCGATAATGCCCTGTGATGATTCAAGGTCAGCATACTTCTTGTACTCTTCGTACTTCGCCTGCGCCTTCTCATCGGTTTCATCAACGATGACAGAGAGCATCGCCAGAATCTTAACGTCATCGCGCTTACGCCCCGCTGCCTCAACTTTTTCGCGGATGCGGTCGGTGAGAAAGCGGGTCAGGTGCGGGCGCAGGGCAGTAATGAAGATAGCTTCAGCGTGTTGAGCTGAGAAGTCCTGCCCACGAGAGGACGCGCCCGCCTGGAAAATCACAGGAGTGCGCTGGGGGCTGGGCTCGCTCAAAGCAATGCCCGGAACCTGGAAGTGCTTACCCTTGTGCAAAATCGGGTGAATCTTAGAAGCATCAGCAAAAACGCCGTTCTCGCGGTCGCGCGGCACTGAGCCGTCCTCCCAGGAACCCTCCCAGAGCTTGTAGCAGACATCCAAGAACTCTTCAGCGATCTCATAGCGCTCATCGTGTTCAATCTGACCGGGCAAACCCTGGTTTTCAGCCGCAGACTGCAGGTAAGAAGTCACCACGTTGAAACCCACACGTCCGCCGGTGAGGTGGTCAAGAGTGGAATAGGAACGCGCCAGAGTGTACGGCTGATTATAGGTCACCGCCGCAGTCACGCCAAAGCCCAGGTGCTCAGTCACCGCAGCCATCGCAGAAATCTGCAAGAAAGGATCACCCACAGGCACCTGAGCGCCATCTTTGAGCACGGGAGCTACCGAGTCTTTGTAGACGTCATACACGCCCACCACATCTGCAATAAAAACCGCATCGAACAGACCCTTCTCGCAGACCTTCGCCAAATCAGTCCAGTACTTAATAGTGTTGTACTCATCAGCACGGTTACGCGGGTGACGCCAGGTACCAAAACTCTGGTGGCTGGTAGTGGTCATATCAAAAGCGTTAACAACAATGCGCTTTTTCTCTTCAGAACCTGTAGCGGTCGTGGGGTTAGCCTGCTCAGCCATGATGCGTTCTCTTTCGGCACGGTTTGAATCTCTTGCAAACCCGCAACCCGTTGCACCGCTCGCCACGGTCTTTTGCGGGAAGGCGCGCCAGGCGCCGTACTTGCCCACGCGCGTCCGCCCGTTTTATTGGGTAGTTGGGACGCACCGTGTGCCTGATCTTCATCTGGGGCACCCCGCTACGGGAGAGGGTTGCCGCCCAACTAGCCAGAGCTTAACGCTGGGTCTCATGATCGTTGATGTCAGCCTACGGCAGGTGTGTTACGGCTGACAATCTATGACGCGACATAACAAATGTGACGGTTTATTGAGGGGTGGACGAGAGAGGGTTCTTGGTGAGTGTTGGGTTTACGCCCGAGCGTTGCGGCTTTTCCCTAACGTTCGGGAGGAACCCCAATGCCCGGAGTGCAGACACCCGGTTACAGCCACCCAGCGTCATAGACTGTCACATTCGTTATCTCTTGTCACGCCTTCGCGGTGTACCTGCCTGTTCCGTACTCTAAACAGTAGATAAGAAGGCAAGACCAAAGGAACTCTTGTGGCACTACCCGCTGATTTCACGTTTTCTGACCCGTTTAATCCCACCCCGAACCCCGCGCTGATTTCTGATGAAGCGCGCATACAGTTTTGGGGCGATCAGGCGCGGGCGCGTCTCACCTGGGGTGTGCCCTTTACCGAGGAGAACACCCACTCCTTCAAGAAACCGGTTTCGCTGGGGCTTGATGCGGACGGCGTAGAACAGTTTACTATTCCCAAAATTAAGTGGTTTGAAGGCGGCAAACTCAACGTTGCCTACAACTGCGTTGATCGTCATGTTGAGGCAGGACGCGGGAACAAGACCGCCCTGCTTTTTGAGGGTGAACCCGGCGACCGCGAGGCGATCTCATACGCAGAACTGCAAAAACGAGTTGCCAAAGCCACCCACGGTCTTGAAAAACTGGGGGTGGCTAAGGGCGATCGCGTAGTCATTTATCTACCGGTGATTCCTGAAACCATTATCTTCACGCTGGCATGTGCCCGCATTGGCGCTATTCACTCCCTCGTGTTTGGTGGTTTCTCTGCCGAGGCACTGCGCTTCCGTGTAGAAGACACCGGCGCCAAGGTACTCATCACCACCGACGGACAGAACCGCCGCGGCTCCGTAGTACCCGTCAAGGTCAACGCCGATGACGCCTGTACGGGCGAAAACAAAATCGAGCACATCATCGTGGTAGACCGCACCGCAGGCACTGCGGAGGCGCGCGCGTCCGTGCCCTGGGCTCAAGACCGCGATGTTTGGTACCACGAGCTCATTGCCAATGTGCCCGACACCCACGAGGCTCCCCTGCACGATGCCGAAGATCCGCTCTTCATCATCTACACCTCCGGCACCACCGGAAAACCCAAGGGTCTAGTACACACCATGGGTGGCTACCTGACGCAGACCGCCTACACTCATGCCCTGCTCTACGATTTGCTACCCGATGTTGAAGGGGAGGACGGCACACGCCGCCCCGATGAGCTTTCCACCGTCAATGACCCCGCCAAGGTTGAGTCAGCCGTCCACTGGTGTACCGCCGACCTTGCCTGGGTGACCGCTCATACCTACGAGATTTACGGGCCGCTAGTCAACGGCGTCACCGAAGTTATCTACGAGGGCACGCCCAACACCCCCACTTTTGAGCGTCATTTTGAGATTCTTGAGCGCTACAAGGTCACCAACTACTACACCGCGCCCACCCTGATTCGCTCCCTCATGGGAGCTTTCCCTCAAGGACCGCAGGCAGGCAAGTTCGACTTCTCCTCGATCAAACTGCTGGGCTCGGTCGGCGAGTCGATCAACCCCGAGGCGTGGCACTGGCTCTACACCCACATTGGCGGGAATAACGCATCCTTCATTGATACCTGGTGGCAGTCAGAAACCGGCTCAACCGTGTGCTCCCCGCGTCCGCACGACCCCCAGTTCGCACCCGCTGGCACTTACCCCGACGGCGCACCGCGCACCTCTCTCAAGCCCGGCTGCGCTACCCGCGCCGTTCCAGGCATCTCAACCCGCGTGGTCGATGAAAAGGGTGACCCCGTTGAAACCGGCACCCAGGGTTTTATTGTGGTCGATAAAATCGGTCCTTCCATGGCGCGCACCGTTTGGGGCAACCCGCAACGCTACCTTGACTCCTACTGGAAGCACTACGGAGAGCGCGGCTGGTTCTTAGCGGGCGATGGTGCCAAGCAGGACGCAGAGGGTGACACCTACATTCTGGGTCGTATTGACGATGTTATTAATATTTCGGGGCACAGGCTCTCCACTATTGAAATCGAATCTGCCCTCATCACCCACGAAACCGTCATTGAAGCAGGCGTCTGCCCCATCGAAGACGAGCTAACCGGCCACCAAGCAGTCGCCTTCGTAACCCTATCTAAGGCAGGGAACACACTTTCAACACAAGAACTCAAAACAGTTTTAAGCGAACACATCCGCCACGAAATCGGCCCCATTGCCAAACCCAAAGACGTTGTAGCTGTTGCAGATATTCCCAAAACCCGCTCAGGCAAAATCACCCGCCGACTACTGAGCCAGCTCTACGAAGGGAAGGCTCTAGGCGACCGCTCGTCCCTGCAAAACGAAGAAGCACTGGACGCGATTGCCAGGGTGATAGCAGCCCACTAGTATCCGTCCCTCAAGATCAAGGCGCCACAGACATCCGCCGGAAGAAGTGCCACCTGTTCGACAAATTGCTTCCAACTAGTTTCTAATTGAGCTAGCCGTTGCTCACCTTCGGCGGTGATAGCGTACATTTTGCGCCCCGGTCCGCCGTCGCCGTCCTGCCAGTGAGTTTCAAGATAACCTGCCTCCTCGAGCTTGGCTAAAGCTGGGTACAAGGTAGCGCCTTTAATCGGCTCAAACCCCCGCCCGATAAGTGCTTTGCCCAGGGCATAGCCGTGCGTGGCACCCCCCTTAATTTCCTGGAGGAGCAGCAAGGGAAGAACGGCGCGCTGCCAGGTGGCAAAATCTTTAGAACTCATCATCAGCCGCCTTGGCAAGAGCTGCATCGCGTTTGGTTCTATCGCGGCGATAACCAGTTATGAAGGTGACAATAGCAAGTATCGCAACGCCGACTGCCCAGTAGAAGGCAAGACCAGACCACTCTGCACGCGCAGCCATAGAGTAGCAGATAGCAAGCAGGGCAAAGGCGGAAATGGCGCGGGCAATAATCCAAGATATAAAGCGACGGGTAATGCTACGGGTGCCCTTACCTGCCATTTTTTCGGCGTAAGCAGCCGGATCACCAAATTCTTCGCCGGGGTCAGAAGCAGATTCAGCGACATGAGCGCGGGCTTCCTCTACCAGAGCGCGGGCTTCTGCCTTGGAGTAAAGATGCTGCCCACGCAGGGCACCTTCATAGCGAACAAACCAATCGCGGGAATCCACAGGTGTTGCAAGTAGCGAGGGTGCAGAGAATACGAACCAGCCGCTAACTACCAGGAGCAGAAGGTTGATGCCCAAGGCAAGCAGGGTGGGAATCTGCCAGCTATTGTCGGTATCAAAGGCCCAAATTCCGATGGTGAAACACGTTGCAGCCAGTAAAGCAATACCGGCAAGGACGCTTGCCACGGCCGCCCCCATCATGCCGCGCTTGAAGTAGTTAAAACCTGTCATACCTGCGGTGTAAGAGATGATGAGCATCAGCACTATAAAGACGAGATTATCTGCTTGCTTAACCATCCAGTTTTCGGAGGCAAACAGAATAATGACTAGTGAGAGGATAAAGGCAATAAAGCATCCCGTAGCCATTGAAGAGGCGGTTGTTTCAACGCGGTTTTCGGTGATCCCTAGTGAGGTATCTATATCAGTAAAAGCTTCGCGAGCGGCGTCCTGAGGTTCTCCGAGTATCTCAGCAGCAGTAAGGTCTTCGCCGTTTGTCAGTAGGCGGGCTTGTTCAAGGGCATCATGAATGTTCTGATTTGTTGCACCAGGCATGCTGACAAGCTCGGTGGCAAAATCAAGTGCCCAAGGACGGTTGCGCTCGTCCCAGGCTGTGAAATCTGCATTGTTGTGTAGTTTCTGAGCCATCGAAGATTCACTCCTTGAAATGAAAGGTAAACAACTTTGTCTACTAGATAAAATTATTACATAGTTCAGAAAGCTACTCAATAGTCCTGGTGTAGGCTTGTGCGTATGCATTTTGTCTTTGACGTAGACGGAACCACCAGCTTCAACGGCATGACCATTGAGCCCGAAGTCTGCGAAGCTTTCCGACGGCTCATAGCTGCGGGGCATACCGTGGTACTGGCGTCGGCGCGTCCTATTCGCGATATTTTGCCCATGCTGCCCGCCGACCTCAAAGACATCACCTGTATTGGTGCTAACGGCGCTCTAATATATGAGGACGGCGAGGTGCGGGTACGTGCGGTCATTGACGCTGAGGCTTTCAACCGGGTGCGCGAGCTGATTCTGGAGCACACAGTTGATTTTGTGGCTGATTCTTCGCGCCACTACGCCTACTCGCTACCGCACAACCATTTTCTCATCGAACGCATCGACGTTAACCAGCTAGATACCAGGGTTGAGTTCGCGCAGTTGAAGCGTGCCACCAAGGTGATGATGCTGAATATTACCGACCGCGCCCTGCACCAGTTTCTGCACGATGAAGTTTCAAAGCTGAAAGTTGAGGTCGCTGAGCATGATGACCCCACCGGTGCCAACATTGATTTAACCGCCGCCGGGGTACATAAACAGGCTGCCCTTACAGAACTGCTAGACGGCGCCCCCTATATCGCCTTCGGCAACGACACCAACGACATTGAAATGCTACAGGGCGCTAGCTACGCGGTAGCGGTGGGCCCCAAAGAAGAGATTATTGCCCTCGGCGATACGGCGGTGGACGCGCGTGGGCAGGCAGTTGCCCACGCCATCGACGTGCTGGTAGGAAACATACCGGTAGAAGTTTAGGACGCCTGAAAGTGCCACATCGGGGTCAAATACACCCCCTGATGGTACTTTCAGGCGTCCTAAAGAGTCTGTGGATTCTTATCTAAACACCTCGGTTAGATGCGGTAGTCCGACATTTCGAAAATTTGCAGGAACTGCTTGATGCGTTCGTTATCGGAGTTGAAGAATCCCTTAGGTTCGCCGTTGTACAGCAGGTTGCCGCCTTCAAGAAAAATGATGCGGTCGGCGACCCTCTGCGCGAACGCCATGTTGTGGGTGACAACTACCAGCGAGCGGTTTTCCTTCGCCAGGTTCATGAGGACGCGAATAACCTCGGCTTCAAGCTCGGGGTCAAGGGCGCTGGTGGGCTCATCAAAGAGCAGGTAGTCAGGTGATACAGCCAAAGCACGGGCTATTGCCACGCGCTGCTGCTGACCGCCCGAAAGATTGTCAGGGTAAGAATCTTTCTTCTCGCCCAAGCCCACTTTTTCAAGCAGGGAGAGGGCAAGCGCGTCCGCCTCTTTCTGACCCATCTTGCCATTGAGAACCGGTGCAAGTGCTACGTTTTGCGCGGCGGTGTAGTGCGGGAACAGGTTAAAGTTTTGAAAGACCATCGCTGAATGTTTGCGGATGGTGCGTACCTGCTCGTCGGTGAGTTTGCTACCGAAGTCGATGCGGTCGCCCTCGATGCTGAGACTACCAGATTCGGGGGTTTCGAGCAGATTGAGGCAGCGTAGCAGGGTTGATTTGCCCGAACCGGAGGGACCTAGGATGACGGTGGTTTCACCGCTAGTTAGCTCAAGTGAGATGTTGTTAAGTACGGTGTTGTCACCGAAACTTTTGGTGAGGTGATCGAGGCTAAGCATTAGCGTTCCTTACGTAGCGGCTGCTGCGCTTTTCGAGCAGATTCTGACCCCAGGAGAGTACGGTGACAATTAGCAGGTAGAGTACGGCGACTTCGAGGTACATGGCAAGGGGTTCGTAGGTGCGTGCGGCAACCTGCTTGCCTGATTGGAAGAGATCTACCAACGAAATGGTAGAGACCAGGGCGGTACCTTTGACCAGGTCGATGAGGTCGTTGCCCAGTGGTGGCAGCGCGATACGGGTTGCCTGCGGAATGATCACATGGCGTAGGGTCTGCATTTGGGTGAAGTTCAGGGTGCGGGCTGCTTCAAATTGCCCGCGGGGAATGGAAGCAACGGACGCGCGGAAGGTCTCTGCGACGTAGGCACCGGTGTTCAGGCTCAAAGTAATAATCGCTGCCGTCCAAGTATCAAGGGTGATACCAACTTTAGGCAGACCGTAAAAAATTAGGAAGAGCTGCACCAACAGCGGGGTACCGCGAAAAACCCAAATGTAGAACCGTGACAGCCAGTTCAACGGATTCTTAGCAGATCGCGAGCGCATTGCGGTAGCCACGATGCCAATGAGCAGCGAGAGGCCAAAGGCAATGAGGGTGAGCGGAAGCGTCACCTTCACCATTGCTTCAAGCAGGGAGGGGAGGGACTGAATCCAGAGTTCTATGTAGCGATCCATGGGTGCTTTCGGGTGCTGGTGCGGTAAAAGTGCAAGAAAAACCTTTCCTTGGGGTTACGGGGTTTTTCTTGCACTTTTGCGCACGTGGGGTGTTTACGCCTTGGGTGAGAGGTCAGCCTTAACGTATTTTTCGTAGATTGCTTTCAGGTTGCCGTTTTCGAGGTGTTTGGTGAGCGATTCGTCGATGGCGGCTTTGAGTTCTTCGGCACCCTTTTCCATGAGGATAGCGGCTTCTGCGCCGTCGCCGAGTGTACCGTCGAGCAGGCGCAGATTGGCGTCGGGGTGCTCTTCCATGTATGCCTGGAAGGTCACGAAGTCGTTGCCGGTCAGATCAGCGCGACCTGAGAGTACCTGTTCGATTGCCTCGTCGAAGCCGGTGACGGGAATAATGGTTGCGCCGCGTTCTTCAACGAGGGTGCGGAAGTTTGAGGTTTCTGACTGGGCGGCGCTCTTGCCGGCGAGGTCGTCGATGCTCTGTAGCTCTGAATCCTTGAGTACACCCACGCGTCCTTCTGATACTGCGTAGGGTACGGAGAAGTCGTACTTCTGCTTGCGTTCTTCGGTGGGTGAGACGTTGTTGATGACGATGTCGTAGCGATCAGCGTCAACGCCTGCAATCAGGGAGTCCCAGGGGGTTTCGATGTATTCAGCTTTAACGCCGAGGTCTTTGGCGATCAGGTCAGCGATTTCTTTTTCGAAGCCGACGAGGTCGCCTGATTCGTCATGGTAGCCAAAGGGCTTGAAGGTGCCTTCCATGCCGATGCGGATTTTGCCGGCGTCCTTGATGGCCTGCAGTTTGTCGGTGGCATCGGCAGGTGCTGCACCGTCGCTGGTATTGGTGGAGCATGCCGCCAAAACGGTGCCAAGAGCGCCGAGACCGAACATTTGCAGGGCAGCTTTACGGGTTACTTCAAGAGCCATGAGAGTTTCTCTCTTTCATCAGGTAGTTGGTGTTTTTGAAAATCTAAGGGGGGTCGGACGCGCTTAGGCGGCGTCAAGGGCGGTTCGCAGGTCGGTGAGTAGGTCATCGAGGTCTTCGATTCCAACAGCTACGCGCAGGAGGTTATTCCCTACCTGGGAGTCGGCAAGATGTTCAGGGGCGTAGGCGCCCTGAGTCATGGTGGCAGGTAGGCAGATGAGTGATTCAATGCCACCGAGCGAAACAGCGAAAGTGAAGACCTTGAGGTTATCGAGGAAGGTTTTAATGTCTTTGCCTTCTACCAGGGTAAAGGAGAAGAGCGCGCCGATGCCCTTTGCTTGGCGGTTGTGAATCTCGGCTTCGCTTTCGCTGGCTGACCCTGCGTAGAAGATGTCTTCAACGGCAGGGTGTTCGCGTAGCATCTCAAGGATAGCCAAAGTATTCTCTTGCTGACGTTCCATGCGGATCGCGAGAGTTTTGACGTTCTGCATGAGACGGTAAGAATCCATCGGGGGCAAAATACCGCCGGAAATGAGTTGCGCCTTGAAAACCTGTTCGTCAATATCAACAGAGTTAGTGGTGACTACGCCGCCCAGCAAATCACCGTGACCTGCCAAGTACTTGGTCGCTGACTGCACCACTACGTCCGCGCCCAGCTCAAGCGGCAGCTGCAAATAGGGAGTCATGAAGGTGTTATCAACAACCAGCAACGCCCCGTTACGGTGGGCAATTTCAGCAATGCGAGCAATATCAGCAACGCGCAGGGTGGGGTTGGTGGGGGTCTCCAAAAAGACCATCTTCACATTGCCCTCAAAATCGGCGTCTGTCAGGGTGGAGAAGTCATGAATAAAACGGGTTTCAATGCCACGCTTGGGCAGCTCGATAGTGGCAAAACGGTAGTTACCACCGTAAACAGGCATGCCCAACAGCATCGTTTCACCGGTTTTCAGCATGCCCATCACAGCCGCAGTTGCGCCCATACCCGAGGCGAAAACGCGGGCGTGCGCTGCGCCCTCAATTTTCGCCAGAGTGGTCTCAACATTGGCACGGGTGGGGTTGCCACCGCGCTGGTACTCGAAAGGTCCCTCTTCAAAAGTGGTGGGCTGACCGAACGTCGACGCCAAGTAAATCGGGGGAACAATCGCCTCATTCTCAACGTTTTCAATGGCGTGAATAGCGCGGGTAGTAAAACCTGACATGTGCTCTTCTTTCGTGCTGATGGCATTCGGTGTATGCACACCGATAGTTGGGCTATTTTATGTTCCTTCGCCCCTGCACCCGTAATCAATATGAAGCTTTATGACACTGTGCCCTCCATCCAAGACCCCATCGTTCGGAACTCCAAGGCAATTTCTGGTGGCTCTCGCACAGTGCCCAACGCTACGATAACTCTATGCACCCTCACCTCATTGCCGAGCATTTCACCCTGCGACCTCTACGCCGGGCAGATGCACCAGAACTTACCGAAGCCTGCCAAGACCCCGAGATTCTGCGCTGGTGCGCGAGCATTCCCCTGAACTACACTGAACAAGACGTTCTTGGCTTTATTGAGTACACGCAAGATGCCGGTAAGCGCGGAGCAGAGTACGTGTGGGCTATCGATTACTCGGGAGTTCTTGCCGGGGTGGTGACCTTACGATGCGCTACCCCCGATACAGCAGAACTAGGTTTCTGGGCGACACCCACCCTGCGCGGGCGGGGTATCATCACCGAAGCCTGCCACCTGGTGCTGGGGTTCGTCTTTGACCCTGCGGGGCTGAGCTTAGAGTCGGTGGAATGGACGGCAATCTACGGTAATGACACCAGCTACCGGGTTGCTCAAAAGCTCGGCTTCAGCGATATTGAGTTTATTGAGAATGGAACCCCCGACCGTCCCGACGTCGCCGGTGTGCCCCGCCGGGCGGACGCTTGGCACGCGTCCATGACCCGTGAGCAGTGGTTGGACGCCAATTTTAGGGTCTAAATGCCACTTCTTCTAAAATTTACGCGACAGATTGCGTCCCTCACTGCATCATATGCAGACTTCGTCTAACCTATCCGCTAAAACGCTGACTGCAGAGGTGACCATCAAAAGTAATGCTGACCGTACATATCGCGGTCAGCATTACTTTTAGCGGTCACCTCCGAGGCGCGCAGACGAACACCAGGTGAAAACGTCCTCCTTCTTAGTACCCCCCCCCCCGAAAACAAAAGTGCCCCACCCCGGATAAACCGGGTGAGGCACTTTTGGAAAATCCTATATGAGGGGATTAGCCACCGTATGCTGCGCTCATGGAGATGTAGATAGGAGCGGACGCTGCCGGCAGGTTAGCAGAGAACACCTTGGTGCCCATGCCTTCCCAGCCACCGTGGACTGCCTGACCGTTGCCAATGTAAACAGCGATGTGTGACTGACCGAAGCCGTTGGATGCGTAGTAAATCAAGTCGCCGGGCTGGGCTTCAGCGGCGCTCACAACGTTACCCAGTGACATGTAACCTACGGGCCAACCGTGGTAGTTCACGCCAGCTGCCTTGATGGAGTTGGTAGCCAGCAAGGTGCAATCGAACTGTGCGTTCTGCGCTGCGTATGCCAGGGCAGCTGATACGACAGCCTGACGCTGAGCGCTGATGTTCTGTGAGGGTGCAGGAGCTGCAACAGGTGCCTTGGGGGCTTCCTGAGCAGGTGCAGGAGCTGCTACATGAGCTACAGTTGCGATGTTCACTGCAGGAGCGGCGGGCGCGGGCGCTGCAACAGGAGCCTTCTCTTCAACTGCGGGAGCCGCAGGAGCAGGTGCTACTGCCTCGGGTGCGGGTGCTTCTTCAACAACCTCAGCCTGTGCAGCTTCTTCAGCGGCAACCTTCTCAGCCTCAGCAGCTTCTTCTGCCGCCTGAGCCTGTGCAGCTTCTTCAGCGGCAACCTTTTCAGCCTGAGCGGCCTTTACCTCTGCGATACGCTGAGCGTGTGCTACTGCGTCGTATTCAGCGGGGGTCCACTTATCGAACTTGGTTAGCTGTTCAGCTGCGAATGCTTCGAGTGAAGGGGTGGGGTCTACGATGACCTCGGAGTCTGCGGTTGCGGGGTTTGCAGCCGCCAAAAGAGCACCTGAGATGAGCACACCTGCCGCACCAACTGAGAGATAACGCATCGGAGTAGTGACCTTTCGCCGAAACTGTTTATGTAAAACTAAGAAAATCTTGGGGTACCTTGATAAGAGGCACGATGAACACTTTATAACAGTTTGGTAACGATGTATATCAAATCGTTATAAAAAATTAATAATTGTAGCCGAGGGCACGCGGAGCGCATCGCGCTTTATGCAACTCAGAGCTAGCCTCATACCCCTCAAAAACCACGGAAATCCGGGGTCTGAGACCAGGACGGGGGTGCGCGTCCGCCCAGCGAATGCCCACCCCCGTTGATAACTTTTTAATTAACACGCACTGCGCGTGTCTACGCCGTTACCTGACGCTTGGACGAGATGACACCGGTGTTAAAACCTGCCAAGTGCAGACCGCCGTGAAAACGTGCGTGCTCAATTTTCACACAACGATCCATGACCACGTTCAGACCAGCGTCTTCACCCAGACGGGCAGCTTCTTCGTTCCAAGAACCCAGCTGCATCCACACGGTCTGGGCGCCGGCATCAATTGCCTCCTGCACCACACCGGGCAGATCTTCATTACGGCGAAAAATCTCAACCATATCGGGGGCTTCCGGCACATCAGCTAAAGAAGCATATACCTTCTGCCCCAAAACTTCCTTACCTTTCGCCGCCAAAATCGGGTTCACAAAAAAGACCCTGTAAGGCGATGATGAAAGCAGGTAAGTCGCTACAAAATACGAAGCGCGGGAGATCTTATCTGACATACCCACAATCGCAATCGAGCGGGTATCACCCAAAATCTTCAGGCGCTCCGGGGCACTGAGCCCCTCCCAGGTGCGCTCAGCGGTGGTATTGGTCGCCTCAGACATTACTTACCCTCTTTCTTGGCAGCTTCGTACGCAGCGACATCCGCCTCAAAAGCAACCTTTTCAGCGGCAAGCTGCACAGCACATTCTTCTGTTGCGGCGGCACGCTTATCGGCAGCGGACTCCCCCACCTTCTCACCAGAACGGTTGGTGCCAGTAGCGTAGGTCAGCGCTTGGTCGAGATCCCAGATAATATCTTCGACATCTTCAAGACCTACCGAAATACGAATCAAATCTTCTTTCACGCCACCCTCAGCCAACTGCTGCGCGGTGAGCTGCTGGTGGGTGGTGGACGCAGGGTGCAGCACCAGAGTGCGTGCGTCCCCAATATTTGCCAGGTGCGAAGCCAGCTGCAGGGCACCGATGAACTCAGCACCCACATCGCGTCCGCTCGCCTTTTCGGTAGCGGCAACACCGAAAGAGAAGACCGAACCAACGCCCAGGGGTAGCTGAGCGGACGCACGCTCGTGGTGGGGATGCTCCGGCAAACCCGCGTAGTTAACGTAGGCAACACGGGAGTCAGTATTCAGCCACTCCACCACAGCCTTAGCGTTGGTAAGGTGAGCGTCCATGCGCTGTGGCAGGGTCTCAACGCCCTGCAAGAGGTTGAAAGCTGACTGGGGGCTCATTGAAGGGCCAAAGTCACGCAACTGTTCGGCGCGCAGCTTGGTCAAGAAGCCGTACTCACCGAAGTTGCCCCACCAAGAAACATTGTTATAGGAGGGCACGGGTTCGGTCATGGTCGGGAACTTACCGTTGCCCCAATTGAACTTGCCCGACTCAACAACAACGCCACCCAGGGTGGTGCCGTGACCGCCTAAGAACTTGGTCACCGAGTGAATCACAATGTCAGCACCATGTTCAAAAGGACGAATCAGGTAGGGGGTGGAAAGAGTCGCATCAACCACCAGCGGAATACCCGCCTCGTGGGCGACATCCGCAAGGCCGCTCACATCAGCAATCTCACCCGAGGGGTTAGCGACAACCTCGGTGTAGACCGCCTTCGTGCTCTCGGTGATAGCAGCCTTGTAGTCAGCCGGATCAGTACCGGGCACAAAAGTGGTCTCAATACCGAAGCGACGCAAAGAAACATCCAGCTGGGTCACGGTGCCGCCGTAAAGCTGAGAGGACGCCACAATGTGATCGCCCGCCTGGCAGAGCGCCGCAAAAGTAATAAACTCAGCCGCCATACCAGAGGCGGTAGCCACCGCACCAATACCGCCCTCTAGCGAGGCGATGCGCTCTTCAAGGGCAGCAACTGTAGGGTTCGACAGGCGCGAATAAATATTGCCGTACTTCTGCAAGGAGAAGAGGTTAGCCGCGTCGTCCGCGTCCTTAAAAACAAAAGACGACGTCTGGTAAATGGGAACCGCGCGAGCGCCATGCTCAGCGTCGGGGGTGCCGCCCGCGTGCAGGGCACGGGTGCGGAAACCGAAGGTATGTTCAGCCACGGGTTTACTCCTTGGTGAGGGTAGGACTTTTCAGTATTCATACTGGTCTACCGCCACTCAGGTAAACAAGTGTGAACCAGGTTGCGAAATATGACGGACAGTCAAGCTGAAAGCGGGCTAGAAGGTTGTACCAAGCGTCCGCGCCATCGCTCTTCTTGGACCCCCCCCACCTGACGCCCCTACCCCGGAGGTGACCACGAAAAGTAATAGTGACCATGAAATATACGGTCAGCATCACTTTTCATGGTCACCCCTGATTTTTCGTGGTCACCTTGGGGGGACGCGATCCGCCCCCCCATTTCCCGGACGCCGGCATGCAAGAGGTCAGGTTCACAGGTGACACTCAGCGCTATCGCTAGCGCTGGGGCAGTTAGTGCCTGAGAATAAGGGGAGTCTGAAAAATCTGTGAAAGGCACCAATGTTTAATTCCGTTGTTGACTGGGTTATCTCTATAATGGAGACGCTCGGCGCGCCCGGCGTAGGTATCGCAATTCTGCTGGAAAACGTCTTCCCACCGATTCCCTCCGAGGTTGTACTACCCCTTGCTGGCTTCACAGCGTCTGTCGGATCCATTAACGTCTACGCAGCTTTTATTTGGGCGACCATCGGCTCAGTCTTGGGTGCCTACATTCTGTACGGCGTGGGTGCGGCAATTGGTGCCAACCGTCTGCGCAAAATCGCTGACTGGATGTGGCTGGTTGACCCTGAAGATGTCAACCAGGCGCTGCACTGGTTCGATAAGTACGGCAGAGTCTCTATCTTCTTTGGCAGGCTGATTCCCGGTGTACGATCACTTATTTCTATTCCCGCCGGTATCGACCGCATGAACCTGGTTTCTTTTGGTCTGTATTCACTGGCTGGTTCAGCCCTGTGGAACGCTATCCTCATTTACCTCGGCTATATTTTGGGCGAAAACTGGACCCAGGTTGAAGCCGTCATCAATGAATACTCCAGCGTTGTGAAGTACCTGCTGGTGGCTGTAGCTCTTATTATTTTGGGCTTGCTGATCCGCCGTGCCCACAAACGCAAGAAGCAGAACAAGCCGCTGCTCTAAAGCTCACCCTTTCGCAAGATACAGGACGCCGCCGCTACAGTTGAAACTGTAGCGGCGGCGTCCTTCTTGTATCTGCGCCCCGTTTCAGTGCGTGCTGGGTTAGCGCCAGAGCCTATTGTGAGCGTGAATCGCTGAGGGGCGAATCTGCATCCACTCCGGGCAACTCAGGCGCACAGCCTTAGTGCAGCCAGAAAGCGCGGTAATGATAGATTCGCAACGGCGGTGGAACTCCGCCAAATCGCACTTAGCAACCACCTGACCGGGAAAGTGCCGGTGCATCTTCGACACCGAATCACTCGATTCCTGCAGACCGTGACCTGTATGCCCCGGAACGTGCTTCACCAAAACTCTGCGCTCGCGAATAGCGGCGGTCAGGGCAGTCATCTCATCAATGACCTGCTGATTTTGCACACCCTCTGAAATCCAGTGCTGAAAATAGTACCGGTTGTGGGCAAGACGCAGTACAAAAGTGAGCGCCCCCAACGAATCAGTATGAATCACCAGCTGCCTGCCACCGTGGTAAAAAATGTTAAAAGCAGCCAACATAGCAGTGAGTTCACCAGTCATAATATTGGTGGCATCGTAGTGAGCGTGGAAATAGAAACCGTCCTCGCTCACACCACCAATACCCATGCGTCCGCCCTTGAGGTAGCGCTTATTATTGGTTGATCTGAACGAACAATCCGTGAATACCTTGTACTCTTGCAGTACTTCAAAGGGGCGCTCTGCGAGGTCGGTCTCCATGCGCTCGTGTGCCAAGCGGGAGGATTCCTCCAAGAAATGCGACACGTACTCCCCCACCGGGGTGCCCATGACCTTCACGTGAATTTCACCCAACGAATGAGACTCATAGTGGTTCAGAATCTTCTCTAAAGACCTGTACTCAAAAATCTCTTTCAGGTGCGGAAACTGCCTAAACAGCAACTTCAAATAGTGCTTATCAGCCACCACCGTCACGAGGTTCTTCTTGTATTCGGCGGGAATAAAATCCCATGCCTTCAAAATAGCGCGCCCCACCATTGCAACATGCGAATCCTCACATGACTCTAACATGGAATGTGAATGTGTCTCTGTAATCGGTTCGCTCTGAATCAGTGACCGTTCGCCGCTTTCGTGCGATGTGTACAGCATCGTTGAAAGCCCCGTATAGCACACCCCCTTTGCCTGGTGAGTATGCATCATTATTGCAATCACTGCGACGCCTTGCTGCGTATACCCGGCAGGGTACGACGACGTGTAGTCAGGTGCTTCCCACGTCAGCTCGCATTTTTTGATACTTGCCGGTGTAATACCCATAATCTTCACCTCCCTTAGATGTGATGTTTTATTGTTCTAAAATTCGAAATCTTGGTTGCGCGGTTCGCTGCGGTTTCTCAGATATTCGCGCAGGTGCGGCACAGCGAAAGTGACCTTGCCGTAGGATGCTGGTCTAATGATGTGCGCTTCGACTAGGCGGTTGCGATAAACCCCTGCGTATTGGGGGGTTTTGCCGAGCCTGCTGGCGATGTCGCTCATTTTTGACGGCGCATCATCGGTTGCCATGGCATGCAAAAAGGCGCGGTCTCCTGCTGAGAAATCTTCAAGCATGGGTTCAAAAATTGCCGCTTCTAAGCTCTGCTGGGCTGAAGCGATACCGTTTTCAAGCTCACCCTCGGTGAGCTCGGCGCAGGATTGAAGGAGGTTCTGCCCCAAGGTGTACACCATGAAAGGATGACCCTTGGTAGCGCCGGACGCGCGTTCAAGAATGTCCTGGTGAACCGTGCGGTTGGACTGGGCGAAGAGCGCCGCGAGCTCATCTTGAACCTGGTTGCGGTTATAGGGTGATAAGTCAATGCGGTGCCCGCTACCAGCAAAAGCATGCGCTGACATGATCTGGCATACCTCAGCCGGGCGTCCTGCCATAACCAGCAGTAGGGGCTGTTCTTGTGCCGCGAGGTGTTCAGCGGTGTCTAAAAGTTCGGTAAGTTCGCGTGCCGATGATTTGCGAAGATCATCAACAGTAATGAGCAGACCCGAGTTCTGAGAAGCCAGGACGCGCGTAATCGACTCTAGCTGTTGGGGCAGGGGTAGCGCGGTGAAGGTTTCGAGGTCTGCATCTGCCGGGGAGGTTTCTAGGGACTCCCACAGGGCAGGTAGGTAGGTGCCGCGCAGACGCTTGTGTGAGTCGCGACCAGCTGATTCTGAAATCACGCGCCACTGATGAGTGCGCGCCATCGATTCAAACTGTTGCAACAGGGTGGTTTTACCAAACCCCGTGAGCGCGGCGATGAAAAGGGGCGAGCGAGGATTACCCTCAAGGCGGTCAGTAAAGTGCGAGAGCTCGTCAGCACGAGCTAGGCTCTGCACGGCGGGAACACGTGCGGTGAGAACCGGAACCAATGCTTACCCCTTTCTACAGCCAGATTTTTTATATCCTTTATATCTTTTATATCCCTTACGGGGAGAGGTATTCAAGGTCAACAGCGGATTAAGCGGGGAACTTAAAACAAAAGCTCCCCACCTCGAACTCTATGAGTTAAGCGGTGAGGAGCTGATAGCTAGGGTTAGTTTCTACTCGGGGACGACGCGCACGCCACCCTTATCGGCACTAGTCACCATCGCCGCGTAGGCGCGCAGGGCCTTAGAAACCTGACGCTCGCGGGGCTTAGTGGGCTTCCAGGGGGCTGCACCCTTCTTCGCGCGTCGTTCGGCAAGAACCCCATCAGAAACATTGACACGCAAAATACGATTGTGTACATCAATTTCGATTTCATCGCCGTGCTCAACGAGACCGATAGCGCCACCGGCTGCCGCCTCGGGAGAAATGTGACCGATAGAGATACCCGAAGTACCGCCCGAGAAACGTCCGTCAGTAATCAGGGCGCACTTCTTGCCCAGCCCCAAACCCTTGAGATAAGAGGTCGGGTACAGCATCTCCTGCATACCCGGCCCGCCTTTGGGGCCCTCATACTGAATAACGACGATGTCGCCCTCTTTCACGTTCTTCGACAGGATTTCGTAGACAGCCTCATCCTGGGACTCCACCACGAACGCCTTACCGATGAAATGGAAGAGTTCCTCATCAATACCAGCGCTCTTGATGATGGCACCGTCCTCAGCGATATTGCCCTTAAGAACAGCCAGACCGCCGTCCTTAGTGTATGCATGCTCAACAGCGCGGATGCAGCCGTTCTGCGCGTCCGTCTCGTGGGACTCGTACTTATTGGCGGTAGAGAACGCCTGGGTAGTGCGGACGCCACCGGGGGCAGCCAAGAAAAGCTCCTTAGCGGTGTCGGTGGCAGCTCCGGAACGAATATCCCAGTCACTCAACCAGGAGTCAAGAGAATCAGCGTGTACCGAGTGAACATCAGCGTTCAGCAAACCGCCGCGGTGCAACTCGCCCAAGATTGCGGGAATGCCACCGGCACGGTGGACGTGCTCAATATGGTACCGGGTAGAGTTGGGCGCTACTTTTGCCAAGCAGGGAACCTTACGGGAAATCGCGTCAATGTCATCGAGAGTAAAATCAACTTCGCCCTCGTGGGCGATTGCCAGAATATGCAGCACAGTATTAGTGGAGCCACCCATAGCAACATCCAGCGCCATCGCGTTCTCAAAAGCCGCCTTAGTGGCGATGTTGCGAGGTAGCACCGACTCGTCATCGTTTTCATAGTAGCGCTTGCACAGCTCAACAATCTTCTTGCCAGCACTGATGAAGAGTTCCTTGCGAGCAACCTGGGTTGCCAAAGTAGTGCCATTGCCAGGAAGAGCAAGACCGATAGCTTCGTTGAGGCAGTTCATAGAGTTCGCCGTGAACATACCCGCGCAGGAGCCGCAAGTAGGACAAGCGTTCTTCTCAATCTGCGCCAGATCGCTGTCGCTGACTGATTCGTCAACAGCCATAACCATCGCATCCACCAAATCAAGGCGGTGCTCGACAACGCCTTCGATACCCTCACCGGACTCCATGGGACCACCCGACACAAAAATAACGGGGATATTCAGGCGCATCGCAGCCATGAGCATGCCGGGGGTAATCTTGTCGCAGTTAGAGATGCAAACCAGCGCGTCCGCCCGATGGGCATTTACCATGTACTCCACCGAATCAGCGATCAGATCACGGGAGGGCAGAGAGTAGAGCATACCGTCGTGCCCCATAGCGATACCGTCGTCAACGGCGATGGTATTGAATTCCTTGGCAACGCCGCCAGCTTCTTCAATAGCAGAGGCGACCAATGAACCCATGTTCTTCAGGTGAACGTGACCGGGCACGAACTGCGTAAAGGAGTTCGCAATAGCAATAATGGGCTTACCGAAATCATCATCGCCCATACCGGTAGCGCGCCACAGGGCACGAGCGCCAGCCATATTCCTGCCGTGGGTAGAGGTGCGAGAACGCAATTCTGGCATTATGGTTTCCCTTCAAAATCTACTGCGGTGTTAGATGTAAAGTTTACGCCCCCAAAACCTCCTAACAAGCACGCAAAACTTTGATTTCAGAGTATGAACGAGAAAGCGGGCAGTGGTAAACACGGGAGGGGTAGGGCGTGCAGGGGTGCAGCGCGATACAGCGCGTGAGGACGAGTGGGGTTAGGTAAGAGGTGACCACCAAAAGTAATGCTGACCACGAAATGTACGGTCAGCATTACTCTTCACGGTCACACCTGATATTTCGCGGTCACACGAGACGCGGACGAGGGACGGCATACCGCCCAAGTCGAGGGTTTTCGTCCTCAGGCAATGCGAGCCAGGACGCATTTGACTACAGATTTGGCGGAAGCCCCCCTCAGACTTATTCCCGTCTACGCGGGGAACACGCTTATGGCGTATCGGTACTGTTCAGCAGGGCGGGCTCATCCCCGTCTACGCGGGGAACACCGTATTCGTCCTGCTTTGGCTAGGTCGGTGAGTTGGTGGCTGGCTTCTTGGCTTACCCCTAGTTGCTGGAAGTTGAGGGCTTCGGGCTCATCCCCGTCTACGCGGGGAACACCCACCCTTGCTCCACAGCTTAACGTTATATCCGGGCTCATCCCTGTCTACGCGGGGAACACGTAGTCTTTGGTGCTGTGGTGGTCGATGTAGAGGGCTCATCCCCGTCTACGCGGGGAACACAGCCTACACCTGAGCCTACACCTGAGCCTAGTGGGCTCATCCCCGTCTACGCGGGGAACACTGGACGGCTGCGGTCTCTCGTAACAACTTCAGGCTCATCCCCGTCTACGCGGGGAACACCTGCACCATGCAGCACAAACAGGGCTTATTCGGGGCTCATCCCCGTCTACGCGGGGAACACTTTTTTCACACCCCCGCGCCCCGGCAAGACCAGGGCTCATCCCCGTCTACGCGGGGAACACCCCGTGTCCACAAACTACCATCATTCTTGCGGGGGGCTCATCCCCGTCTACGCGGGGAACACCCCGTGTCCACAAACTACCATCATTCTTGCGGGGGGCTCATCCCCGTCTACGCGGGGAACACCCAGTCTCCAACACCAACAAACTCGAAGTCTGAGGCTCATCCCCGTCTACGCGGGGAACACCAGCAGCTTCTTGATTTCAAAGGCAGCGGCCTGGGCTCATCCCCGTCTACGCGGGGAACACTCCTCTTCACCCGCGATTCCCCCGGTGAAGCTGGGCTCATCCCCGTCTACGCGGGGAACACACAAAGCCTCAACGAGCAATGTGACCGAGCTGATGGGCTCATCCCCGTCTACGCGGGGAACACTTACCGGTGGGGCGCGAGATATCGTTTTTACGGGGCTCATCCCCGTCTACGCGGGGAACACACCCGGCAGCCCAGGCTCACCCTTAGCCCCCGGGGCTCATCCCCGTCTACGCGGGGAACACCATAAGTTGCTCCTTTTAGGGCTGCTTTTTGGGGGCTCATCCCCGTCTACGCGGGGAACACGCTGCCACCATGTGGCGAGGTTGCGCCATGGGGGGCTCATCCCCGTCTACGCGGGGAACACGGTGCGAATGACCCGGTACAAGCCGCCATTGAGGGCTCATCCCCGTCTACGCGGGGAACACATTTGCAAGGCCGGCGGACTTTCTATTTCCTGGGGCTCATCCCCGTCTACGCGGGGAACACTACGGGCTGGTTTTTATACCAGGCTAAGCACGGGGCTCATCCCCGTCTACGCGGGGAACACAGGGGGGGCAAGCAAAAGGGGCAAGCGTCTGGGGCTCATCCCCGTCTACGCGGGGAACACTCAGAAGGTTTCTATGTTGTTCAATTCGCCCGGGGCTCATCCCCGTCTACGCGGGGAACACCTCTAGAGGTTTCTTTATGTCTGTTTGTGCGGGGGCTCATCCCCGTCTACGCGGGGAACACTGGACGGCTGCGGTCTCTCGTAACAATTTCAAGGGCTCATCCCCGTCTACGCGGGGAACACATTCTACGACACCATGAATCTTTATACCGGTAGGGCTCATCCCCGTCTACGCGGGGAACACATAGAAGCAACGAATATTCTTCAGAAAACAGGGGGCTCATCCCCGTCTATGCGGGGAACACACTAGGTGACTAGGCGTAACACCTATTCACCTAGCCTAATTTATTTAGTTTGCCTCAATAGCCACGTTTTAGAGTTTACCCTCACTCGTTGTTGCTGACTTGCAATCCAAGCTCTTGGGAGTATCGAATTTTCTTTCCTGCAAGCAAACATTCGTAATTGGCGTCAAGCATTAACGTAAGTTGGTCTTTCAGCAGATAGTGTTGCTGCCAGCCGGGAATATAGTTCCGTTCCAGTTCCCCCAGCGCTTTGTCGAAAGGATTCTCAGCTGCCGGTTTACCGTTATCTGCAAACTGATGTGGTAGACGAATGGTCGATCCAGCCAAGATATTTGCGAGTTTCCAGTCGGGTTTTTCTGGGCTTTCAACATCAAAATAGATGCCTTTATAGTCTGAGCTGAGTGGTCTGTATTGCTCCCCCGTTGCATCAGCCTGCACCACGATAACCTCTAAGGTTTCGTCGGTATCTCGTACTTTCGCTTGTGCCTTCGCCTCATCTGAGTCAGTGCCTAGGGCACGTCCGTCCTCGCCGAAGTAATCAAACATGAAATCTTTACCTGGTTGCATAGAAAAAACACTGGCCTTTTCCACACCAATATTTTGTTGTTCCTTCAGCTTTTGCTGTGCCTCATCCCATTCATTAGCCCATGATGTCGGAAGAGTCGGGGAATCCATATAAGCCTGCTGCACTAGTGCGCTTATATCAGCCGGTATTCGCAGTTGTTTTCCCTCAAAATACGGCATGAGCTGGGCGTAACTTGAAAGCAAAAACGCCTTTGCATAGATGAGTTCTGCGGCCTTTACGAAAGTAGGCGGTTTGCCCTCGGAGCCAAACTGTTCTACACCTCGCACATAACAGATCGGACGCTTAAAAACTTCAGGACGCTGCCCCGCCCTCTCATGCCTATGCAGACGCCCCATGCGTTGCAAAATAAGATCCACCGGTGCATGGTCAGTGATCATCACATCAAAATCAATATCGAGGGATTGCTCAATAACTTGAGTACCTACCACAATAAGACGGTGCGGACGCCCCGCCCCGTGTCGGGCGTTCTTGCCCAGCTTTGAAACGAGGTTTTGTTCCATTGCTACCCGGTCCAAAGCCAAAAAACGGGAATGTACGAGCATCACTTCTTGTTCTGTGAAAGTTCCCTGCAGGTGCTCGTAAACTTCTTGCGCGCGCCCCACCGTATTGCAGATAATCGCCGCGCAACCACCGTCCGTCTCTAACGGGGCAAGAACACTGTCTAGTTCAGCAAAAGAATCATCCATCACGCGCACAGAAAATTCCTGCTGTTGTGGAGGCTGTTCGATCACCCATTTCTGAGGTACACCAGCTGAGTCTGCTGAAACGGTATGAATGACGGGGTAAGAAAGATCCACCTCTACCTTTTGCGGCGCAGGAGGCTGCCCCTGGCTAGGTCTCCTTTTCCTACTGCTATCATTGTGAAGGCCCAGAGCGTATGCGTCGAGAAGCTTCTTTCTCGTGACAGATGGCAAGGTAGCTGACATCAAAACTACGGGAGCCCGCATCTTACCCAACCATTTCAACGCATTTATAAGATACACATTCATATAGGCATCGTAAGCATGCACCTCATCGATGATGATGACCTTCTCTGATAGACCCAGATGCCTCAGCATTACATGCCGTGAGGCAAGTGTCATCATCAGCACCTGATCGACCGTACCCACCACAAAGTTAGAGAGCACCCCGCGTTTTTTAGAGAACCACTGGTGGGCTACGACGTTCGCAAACTGATGGCTATCGGTTCCCGGCTCAGAGGTGTTGATGCGGGCAAAACGCTTTTGCTTAAACTCTTCATTGAGCTGATTCTTTGAATGAGCCAAATACATTGAGACGCACTCACTGGTGGCAGCAGCTCTCTGAGCCCATTGATCCACACGGGTGAAAAGGGCGTCAGCGGTTGCTTGGCTGGGTGCAGCAAACATAAGACCGTTTTTCCCTGCACGGTGTGCAAGGATTTCAGCCGCGACCAGGCCCGCCTCAGTCTTTCCCTGCCCCATGGGCGCCTCAATACAGATGAGACCTCCATGAGGTAAAGACCTCGCAGCCTCAATAGCTACTCGCTGCATGGGGCGCAGATTAATATCACCCTCCCAGCCAAAACGTTGACTATATATTTCTTCAGGCTCAAGATTTTTCAAGGATGACGGCTGCCAGGGGGAGTTTAGCGCGAGGCGGCTGAAAGCAGTTTCGATTCTAAGGTTTTGATCCTCAATGTTCGTTTCATAGGGGAAGTAGTCCGCGTTTGAGGCAATCCAGTCAGACATAATGGTAAGGCCTGTGAGAAAGAACTGAAGTTCAGCAGGGATTCCGCCCCCACCATTAATCAGTTGCCTGAGTGCGTGCTTCGCGCCCGTCTGCTCAGTGATGAAGCCCAGCAATTCTTTCCAGGCTTCGCCCCAGTTCGCGTATTTTTCATAGTCATCAACATATTCAAGTAATTGTTCATCACGGCGGTCAGGACAAATGTTTGTAGGACGGTCAGCGGGTAGCCCATGGTGAGCCCCGCTGATGTGAGCGACTGTTTGAGCCGCTGTTTCTACAGGCTCAGCTTCATCTCCTAGAACGCGCGTGAGCCAGGATGTGATGATGCTTTGGCTGTACTGGGAGTGCGCGCACCTGCCCTGCACATTCGTCAGGCTAACCGGAAACTCATAGCCGGCGTCCTCAATCTTCTGGCGGTACACAAAGAGTTCTTGGTTTTGTCTGCTATCAAGTTGACCAGAAAACTCAGGGGTAGCTTTGCCGATATCGTGGGTACCTACTACCCACGCAACAAAGGCACAAGCATCTTCTGGTGTAAGCCCAAGTTTTTCTGCAACGTTTAGCTTACTGCCTTCAGATAGCCAGCATTCCCAGAGACGCTGAGCAACCATAGCGCTATCTAACATGTGCTGCGGCAGGCTCATACCAGGTACAGGTGTTTCTTTATCACCTGTTTTCGCCCAAAAACTCTGCACCTGAGCAGATAAATTTTTGACTGGGTTACTCATCTTTCACCATTCCTCACAAAGGTTTCTGTGCAATGACTTGCGGAATAAATGCCCGACCAGCAAACCACGAGGCGGCTGCTGGGTCGATGGAGTTGATAGTTCTAACAGCAGATCGATGAAAATATTTGAGTTGTTTTATATCTAGCAAAGGCTCAAGATGGGACGCCCTATTACGTGCATACCGCAGATGCTGAAGCCAGTAGAAAACAGTATTACGATCTTGCCTACCAAAACTCTCGCTTAGGGTTTCATCCCAAAAGTTAAGGGGAAATTTCTGGGGGTTACTCGCCTTCGAGCTGGGAATGAATCTTACCCACACACCGAAAGTCAATGCGGCTAGATAATCAACATGAGATGGGATCTATTTGACGTCTTTCCCCTGCATATCTTTCATTGCAGCGTGAGCGTTCCTGAGCAGCCTGCTAGATTCTGGCTGGTCACCCTGATACAGCCAGTTTTGACAGGCAGGGCTAGGGTCAAGAATCCACTCTTGGGTATACGGATAGTTTCTATGAGGAACCTCTGCAAAAAGTTGCTGGCAGTTCCACTTCTTGAACGCTGCATCGATTGTATTTCGCAGAAAAACCTCCACGACTGCAGTAGAAGATTGGATCGCTGATGCAGCCTTTAGATTCCACAGATATAGGTCTAAAGCTTCATCGTATGATTGATGAGCTTGGCTCATATATGTAGAAAACCGCGACTCCCCCACCAGCCGAAGCATCTGTTCCTCTGTGAAAGACGACAACTTCTTCTTCCTTCCCTATTCCCTTTACTTTGTGTAGAGTAGTGTTCAGCAAACGGGTTAAAATCCGTATTCATTGGGGCTGTTGCCGTCTTAGACGGCGGTAGTCCTTTTTATTTTGCGCCACCAATGCGGCGATGAGCCATTGGACGAATATCGTTCATCAATGAGGCTCTCTCTATTTCTCGCGAAGACGAGAGCAAATTCCTCACAGACTTCCTACTTTACACATTTTCAACAACTTGGAAGAATATCTTTCTACCTATTGATTTTTAGTATAGATTATGCCTTAGGCATGTTCTTATCACAAGACATAGTGACAGAACCGACTGACAATTTAGCAACCTTTCTACCTCATTCGGCCAGCAAGTGAGTATTTTTTGAAAAGAGGACACCCATGATCAAAGACCCCATACAGCCGGGGTTCAACCTGATACTTGATCCGTGGATTCTTGTTCAGCGTTGTGATGGGACGAGCGCAGAAGTTTCCATCAAGGAGCTTTTCGAACATGGCTACGACATCAAGCGGCTTGCACACGAGGATCCGCTCATAGATACCTCGGTTCTAGCTATACTCGTGGCGGTCTTCAACCGTGCCATCCTGCATGACTTTGACAAGCAGTGGGAAGAGGATGACTCCTTCACCCCTCCCGAAAAAGACGCTGCCATCAAGACATGGATCCAGAAAAATTTTCAGCCTAATACTGCGAATCTAGAACCGATACTCGACTATTTAGAGAGTGCTGACGTTAAGAACAGGTTTGACCTCTTCCACCCTGAGCACCCCTTCATGCAAGTAGCCAACCTGCACACCTCAAAAAATACTCGTTCTGAGGTCTCACGCATTATTTTTGACTCAGAGTCAGACCATTTTTCAATCCGAGCAGATAAAGGCAAAAAAACCCTGAGCTTTGCTGAGGCTGCCTGTTATCTGATAGCTACCCACGCCTACGACTACTCGGGCATCAAATCAGGTGCAGTGGGGGACCCCCGCATCAAAGGGGGTAAAGGCTACCCTATCGGCACTGGCTGGTATGGAAGCACCGATAAAGTCATCTTGCACGGTAAAAATATCATTGAAACTCTGCTACTTAATACGCCTTATGATGAGTTGTTTGAAGTCAGCGATGATGCCGATGGTTACTCAACGCTGACAGCTCTTGCAGATCAGCCCGTCTGGGAGCGTACCCCCGATACTGCTGCCCAGAGAGAAGATAGCAGAGAAACGGTTTTGCCCACTGGCAGCTCTGATATTCTCACCTGGCAATCACGCAGAATCCGCCTTTTTCCAGAAGGTAAAGCCGTCACCGGCGTGCTCGTCTCTAATGGTGATAAAGTCTCAGACAAGTTCGTTGAAGCAAAGAACCTCTTTGACCCCTGGACCGGTTATCGCTACAGCAAAAATCAGTCCTCAAAAACTGAGGATGTGTGGATGCCCCAGCAGCATAATGCAGAACGCACTCTCTGGAAAGGCATCGATGCTCTACTTACGCTCTCTTCGGGTTCAGCAGGCGTTAAAGAAAACATTCGTCCTCGCACTGTTACCAACCTAGGGCGGTACTTCCCTCAAGATATCCACCTGACGGTACAGTTAGTAGGTGTGGTTTACGGACCCCAAAACTCAGTAATCGAGGCGGTTATTGATGAGCACCTACCCCTCGAGTTGGCGCTTCTCACCGAAAACCACCCCAAGATTCGAGCTGCAATCATAGAGAACTCCAGCAAGACTGTGAACGCCGCTGTACAGCTTGGTAGGTTTGCAGGTCATATTCTTGTGGCAGCGGGTAAAGAATACGAATTTCAGCCGCAACCCACAGAAAACGCCCTCTACCTCTTAGAAACAGAGTTTAGAAACTGGCTTTCAACGGTAACCCACCATATGCGCCCCGAAGAAGTTAAAGCGTTATGGCACCAGCAGGCACAAAAGTTCTTTACCCAAGAGGCACAACGAATGCTGGCAGCTGCACCACCCAAAGCTGTTCTTGGTCGACTTGAGGATGAGAACGGCATACAGCATTTGGTAACGGCAGCAACCGCCCATAGATCCTATCTCAAGAGCTTGCGTGAGACCTTCCCGCTTGCCTACCCCGATATCAGAAAGGAGAATACAAATGGCTAATACCCCAACCAGCACAAGTGAGCAGAGTCTTTCTCGCTTCGTTACTCGTAAAGTCAATGCGCTCTATGGTTCTTATTCATCCGGTAGTTCTCTCTCTAAGAAGCAGCTGAGTGAACTGCGTAAAGCGGTCGGTCAAGACCCAGCGCGGTTCCCTCTTGCCTGGCAGTACGTTATTTCCGCCGAGGACGAGCATGCCTTCCCTGAGGATGCGAAATACCGTCAGGGAGATTTACCCACCCAGCGAGAGCTAGCGGCTTTCACCGCGCTGACGCTCTTCGCGGTGCATCAGCAATCAGAACAGCGCATCATGCACGCTGCAGGGCGCTCATTCGGCTCCGCTGTAGGTGAACTCGTTGACAAACGTACCGCGTCCATCAAAAAACGCTTCGATTCTCTCTTGCAGGCACGCACCTATACAGCGATGAGTTATCATGCACGCTCACTTGTGCAGTTGCTCAAGCAAGAAGAGATTCCTTTCGACTATGGCACTTTTAGCGAAGACCTAGCCAAGCTACAGAGCCCAAAACACCGTAGCAGCGTCATCACCCGATGGAGCCGTAACTTCGTCTACGGTTTCGACAAGACTTCATCGCAAACCCCCACCCATTCATAACTCTTGAAGGAGAAAAACATGAGCTTTTTTATTGATATTCACGCACTACAGACTCTTCCGCCCTCAAACATTAACCGTGATGACACCGGCGCGCCTAAGACAGCTGTGTTTGGTGGCGTCCCCCGTCAGCGGGTTTCTTCCCAGGCATGGAAGTCGGCTATCCGTCAGGATTTCGCAGGTAATCTCGACAGCTCACAGCTGGGTTTGCGTACCAAGCGAGTCGCCGAAAAAGTTGTCAAGAAAATCCAAGATATTTCTGAAGAGTACGACGTTGAAAAAGCGCAGGCAGAAGTGACCGCAGCTTTTAAAACTGCTGGTATCAAGATAACTCCTAAAGTTAAAAATAAAGGTCTTGAAGATAAAAAAACAACGTTAGAGACAGGCTACCTCCTTCTTCTCAGCACCCAACAAATCAACCGCCTAGCGCAGGCAATTATTGACGCAGATGGCGCCAAGCTCACCAAAAAAGAAGTAGCAAAGATTCTCGATACCCAGCACAGCGTCGATATTTCCCTCTTTGGTCGCATGCTAGCCGATGCACCCGACTTCAACGTAGACGCTTCCTCTCAGGTAGCCCATGCTATTGGAGTTCACGAATCAGAACCAGAATTCGACTACTACACCGCTGTAGATGATGTTGTGCGCGAGGCAGAAGAATCAGGTGCAGGCATGATTGGCACCGTAGAAATGATGTCATCCACTCTCTACCGCTACGCAAACATCAACCTGGACGGCTTAGCCAAAAACCTCGATGACAAGGAAGCTGCTCATGCTGCGGCTCTACAATTCATCAAGAGCTTCATCTCTGCCATGCCCACCGGTAAGCAGAATAGCTTTGCCAACCGTACCCTGCCCGAAGCAGTGGTAGTAACCTTGCGAGATGACCGCCCTGTTTCCTACGTCAATGCCTTTGAAACCCCAGTCAAAGAATCTGCAGAACATGGCCGTCGCGTCATGGCCGCTCAAGCACTGGCACAAGAAGCTACTGATCTCGCTGAGACCTACGGTCTTGAACCAGCCAAGAGCTATGTTCTTGCTGTTGGAGAGCTCAAAGAGTCCCTCGCCGCACTGGGTGAAGAAGTAAACCTCAAGACCCTTCTTGATAAGCTGCAAGCAGACCTAGCTGAGGTGCACACAAACTAATGCACTCTCTGCTTCTTCTCTTCAAAGCGCCGCTACAGGCGTGGGGAGCTGATAGCCGGTTCAAGACTCGTAGCACCAATAAAGAACCCACTAAATCAGGTGTGATCGGGCTTGTGGCTGCGGCACTCGGCAGAAGCCGGGAAGAATCGGTTGCTGATCTCGCCGAACTAGAATTTGCGGTTCGAGTCGATCACCCTGGTTCTCTTATGCGCGACTATCACACCGCCCGCAACTGGTTCGGAAACAAAAAAAATTCCCAGCTTTCCACCCGCTACTACCTATCAGACGCCGTCTTTGTAGTGGCACTTAGCTCCCCCGACCGCGCTCAGCTCGAAACTCTTGAAGCCGCCCTGAGGCGTCCTGTTTACCCTTTGTATTTAGGACGCCGTTCCTGCCCCGCTAACCCTAACCTCGTCCTAGGTATCAAGGACGGTGACGGTGAAACGGTGCTGCGAGCGCAGCCATGGTTCGCCCCTACACGGGTGCGTGAGCAGGCTTACAATCCCGTTTCGCTACAGATATTGCGGGATGCTCGCCAGGGTGAACCGGCTGATACTTTGCGGGATACGCCTGTTAGTTTCAATCCTGAGTACCGCCAGTACACTTTGCGTGCTGTGTATCGTGCCGAACCTGTGGAAGTCGAGAACCCCAACGGGGTAGAGCCTCAGGATGATTTTATGAAGGAGGTGACTGAGGCATGACTTATTTCTCGCGTATTTTGCTGAACCCTCAGCGGCGAGAAGCTCGGAAGCTTATTGCCAGCCCACAGGCTATGCACGCGGCAGTGCTAGCAAGTTTTCCGCCAGATAGCCCGGTTTCAAAAGATAGCCGAGTGCTGTGGCGGTTGGATATTCAGGGCGCTAGTTACACCCTTTATATTCAGAGTCCCGAGGAACCTGATCTCAGGCATCTTCAGGAATCTTCGGGCTGGGAGTCTCGCCCCGGTGAGACTGCTCCTCTGGGGAAACTCTTGAACAAGCTGGAAAAAGGGCAGTCTTGGGGGTTCCGTTTTACGGGCAACCCTGTGAAATCCCTACCAGTTGCTGATGGCAAGCGCGGCAAGGTGGTTCCACATGTTACTGCTGAACAGCAGTTAGGATGGCTTCTTCATAAAGCTGAGCAGTGGGGCTTTACTATTGCTCAGGATCCTGAAACAGCGCAGCCGCTAGCAAATGTCATCGGCAGGAACGACCAGCGTTTCTCCCGTAGGAATCCGCACGAAGATGGTGCGCTGCACAGCGTGACTCTGCGTCAAGCACAGTTTGACGGCGTCCTGGTCATCACCGATGTAGACCTTTTCAAAAAATCTCTACTGACCGGTATGGGCAAGGGTAAGGCCTATGGCTGCGGGTTGCTCACGCTACGAAACGTTTTATCCTAACCTTCACTGGGGTATGTCTGCGGGCATGCCCCAGTTTTTACTACTACCTAGTTTCAAAGGCGAGACACATGATTGGTGCTACCCTACCCACCTCACGAGAACTCACCAGAGCATCTGAGCGAATCTCATTCATCTACGTTGAGCATAGCATTATTCACCGCGAAGATAGTGCAATCACAGCAACTGATACCAACGGCACAGTTCACATACCGGCTGCTTCCCTAGGCGCACTACTGTTAGGTCCAGGGACGCGCATCACCCACCACGCCATGATGCTACTAGCTGACTGCGGGGTGACTGCCGTATGGGTCGGTGAACACGGCGTACGCTACTACGCACACGGAACGTCTACCGCTAAAACAGCAAGACTGCTTCAAGCGCAAGCAGATAAAGTCAGCAATACCCGCAAACGCCTTGAGGTTGCCCGCACCATGTACAGCATGAGATTTCCCAACGAGGACGTCGCCGACCTTACCATGCAGCAGCTACGCGGGAAAGAAGGTGCGCGCGTCCGTAAAATCTATCGAGAGCATTCCGAGCGAACCGGAGTTGCCTGGAATAGCCGCAAATATGATCCCAATAATTTTGGTAGCTCAGACCCCATCAACAAGGCGCTTTCAGCAGCCCATGCCTGCCTCTACGGTGCGGTACACGCTATAGTGGTTGCCCTCGGGTGCTCCCCCGGTTTGGGTTTTGTACACACTGGTCATTCGCGGGCTTTTATCTACGACATCGCTGATCTCTACAAAGCTGAAATTACAATACCTGCTGCGTTCGATGTTGTCGCTGAAAGCACTGAAGACATTGGGTCAAGAACCCGCCGCGCCGTCCGCGAAAAAATCAAAAATAGCAAAATTATGCAGCAGTGCGCTCACGATATCCAACGTTTGCTGGTGCCCGCCGAACTCGATGAGGGCGAGCTATACGCAGATGTCGTTTCGCTGTGGGGCGAGCGCGGTGAAACTGTAGAAAGCGGGCAGAACTACGGAGGAGCCGGCGCGTGATCGTGGTTGTTGTCTCTAACTGCCCACCTGCTTTGCGCGGCGACCTTACCCGCTGGCTACTTGAAATTAGTAGCGGTGTCTACGTTGGTAAGGTAAGCGCCCGTGTACGCGAACACCTCTGGGAGCGCATCATTGCATCGGTGCAATCAGGACGCGCGCTCATGGTTTTCTCAACCAACACAGAACAGGGTTTTGACTTCAAAGTTCACCGCCACCAATGGGAAACCGTTGATTTTGATGGGGTGACGCTCATGCGCAGACCCACCGCTGAAAGTAAGAAACCGGCCTTCGTAAAGAAGGGCTGGTCTAATGTCAGCAAATACCGCAGGGCTCGTTCTTCCCGATAAAAAGGTGTCGGGGGCGGATGACGCATCCGACTCGGGTGCTTTTGCGTCCTACTGCCTACCCAGCACGCAGTACCGTTCTAAGACGAAAGTACCTCTTGGGGGAGTAGTTCAGTTTTGGGGTGTGACCACCAGACGTAAGAGATGACCACCAAAAGTCATGGTGACCACGAAAGGTACGGTCAGCATTACTTTTCGTGGTCACCTCTTATTTTTCGTGGTCACCCCTGCTCACTCGCGCTCGTTCAGCCGCTCCCCTGCCGCCAGCCTTGTACGTGACCTGCCCCGCCCCGCTTTCCCCCGCTAGGACGCGTCCAAGAAGGTCAGGACTGCGCGCACACGTCGGTTGCCGGCATCTGGGGCGAGACCGAGCTTATCGAAGATGTTACCGATGTGTTTGGCAACAGTAGCGCTTGAAACGAAGAGTTCAGTTTCGATATCGGTGTTTGATTTTCCCTGTGCCATGAGGGCGAGGATTTCTTTTTCGCGGTTGGTGAGAGCGGCGAGCTTGTCGGTATCGGGGGTCTGCGGGCGCATGAGGTGGGCGATGACGTCCGGGTCTACGACGGTGCCGCCGTCTGCGATGGTGGTGATGGCGCGGGCGAAGTCCTCGATGTTGCTGACGCGGTCTTTAAGCAGGTACCCCAGCCCGTTGGCGCCGGCGGCGAAAAGTTCGCGGGCGTATGCCGAGGCAATGTATTGGGAGAGAACGAGAATGGGGGTATTGGGATTTTCTTCGCGTAGGGTGAGAGCTACTTGCAGACCATCTGAGGTGTTGGTTGGTGGCATGCGGACGTCGGTGATCACCAGATCGACTTCGTGCGTTCCAACCCGTGCATAAGCGTCCTGCAGGTCGGGGGCGGTAGCGGCTTCTGCCACGATGGTGTGGCCCAGGTGGGTGAGCACCATTTTGAGCCCTTCACGTAGCAGGGCGGAGTCTTCGGCGAGGATAATACGCATAGTTTTCATTCTAGTCAGCACCGCCCCTCGCTGTTCAAGGCGAAGACGAAGGGGCAGGGGGTGTTTAGCACCCTGGCAAGGGCAGGGTGAGGGTTACTGTGCTGGATGCTCTGGGCACGCTGGTTACTTCTACAGTGCCGCCGAGGGTTTCGGCGCGCTCACGCAGACCGGCTAGCCCTGTACCGCGGGTGGGGTCAGCACCGCCCCCGCCGTTATCGGTGATATCCAGAATGAACTGGGCAGCTGAATTGGTGGCGGTAATAGTGAGGGCGGACGCGCTGCTGTGCTTGAGCGCGTTAGCCACGGCTTCGTTGGCGGTGTAGTAGGCTACCCGTTCAGCATCTCGAGGTAGGGGAACGTTTACGCGGTAATCAAGGTGGGTGGGGATGATGGTGTGGTGGGCGAGTTCTTCCAGGGCGGCGTGCAGACCGTGGTCTTCAAGCACTGCCGGGTAGATGCCTCGCACGGTGTTACGCAGGGTCTCAAGGGCGTGGGTGAGATCCCCTTTAGCCTGTGCAACTTGGGTGTGCAGGTTGTGCGCGGGGTGGCCCGCCGCCACTAGGTTTTTGGCTTCCATCTCGGCGAGTCCCAAACGCAAGCTAATGTTCACCAGCTCCTGTTGCACCCCGTCATGCAGGTTGCGTTCAATGCGTCGACGTTCGGATTCAAAGGAATCCACGATGGTAGAGCGTGATGCGGTGAGTTTCGCCAGCTTACGCTCGTACTCCTCGGGGTGAGGTGAGAGCACCATCTTTGACAGAGACGCGCTTGCACCACCTATGATGCCATTGAGGTAAGCAAAGACAAAGAGACCAGCAAGAATCAGTGCAATCGGCAGCCACCAGTGCTCAGGAGTCAGCTGCCACTGAGGATTATCGGGGTCAATATTGGGGTCAAACGGAAAACCATACTCTCTATATTCTGCGATTTCCCGGTCAGTCATGCCCTGAAAATAGGCATTATTCGGGTACCAGAGGTTGATGGTATCTCGCTTGATAGCCAGTACCCAGAAGAGCAGCCCTGCTGCCCACAGGCATAGCGCTTCAAATGCCATGACAACAGCAGCTAGTGTGCTAATCACCTGCCCCAGAATCAGCGATCCCAGCTCGCGCCATGTCGCGACTTCGGTGAAGCGCACCTTATACCAGTGGGTAAATTGTGAAAGTGGCACCGGTACGTGACCATTTGGCACCTCGCCGTGACCTGTCATGCGTAAGCGCCATCGTTCAAAGTATCCAAAGCAGACTGCAATCGGCGGTGCTAGCAAGGTTGCGAAGATGAGCGTAAAGGGTGCTAGCAGTAGCAGAACACCGGATGCCAGAAAGATAAGACTGCTAGCAACAAAAGGCATCAAGACACTTACGAGAGTTGAGCTCACAACGGCAAGTAGCACCAAGGTGATGATCGCTAGCCAGGGTCCTACCCCCAGTACGTAGAAGGGGCTTGCCATGCGTCGCCACAGGGTTTTGTGGGGGCGGGTTTCCACGGACGCGACCCCCGGCACGGGGTCTTCACCCGCGTCCGCACCCTGAGGATCGGCAGGGGGCAGCTGGGCGGTGTGTTCCGGTACCAGAGGCCGGGTTGGTTCTTCTGAGAATGTAGGTGACGTGTTCATGCCTTCAATTCTTCTCTTCTTACCGCAAGATTACAGTGGAGCACCATCTACTCTTGACTGGTAGAGCCAGCTATACCGCAGGACGCCCCGATGCCCAACACAGCAGACCAAAACCAGACAAGCTGTCTAGACAGGTGCTAGGGTGGTTATCATGGCCAACAAGTACCAGCACGTAGCGAGCAACCTCACCGACCGCATAGAGTCCGGCGAATTCCAGGTAGGCACCCTCCTGCCCAGCGAAAAACACCTCGCCGCCCACTACCAGGTCTCCCGCGAAACAACACGCAAGGCGCTCGCACTGCTCACCGATGAGGGACGCATCCAAAAAATGGTCGGCAAGGGCTCCATCGTTATCAGCCCCACCCGCTACACCCTGCCGGTCTCTAACCTCGTTAGTTACACCCAGTTTCTCAGAAGCAACGGCCTCACCTCGGAAAACCGCGTGTTTGCCCTCGAAAAAGCGCCGGTGCCCGCCCGCCCTTTTATTGAAATAGATCCCGCCCACTCCCCCGGCAGAGAAGCTACCTATGTGGGGCGCGTTCGCGTCATTGACGGGCTACCCTCAATTATCGACCACGATTTCATTCTCACCTCAGTAGTACCCGATATCAGTATTGAAGTCGCCCAGACCTCCCTCTACTCCTACTTTGAGGGGGAACTCGGGCTCGCTATCGCCTACTCCCCCAAGCAAATCACCGTGGAGCCAGCCAACGCCCAAGACCGCGAGCTTTTAGGGCTGACCCCCGGCGCTTACATAGCGGTCACCAGCTCCATTACCCACCTAGCTGATACCACAGCCTTTCAGTTCTCACAGTCGCGCCACCGCGCTGATAAGTTCAAGTACCAAGATTTTGCCCGCCGCAAGTAAGCACCCCACCCACGAAAGGTTTTCTTTTGAGCTTTGCAGATAAAGTGATCTACCAGATCTACCCCAAGTCTTTTTACGATTCGACAGGGTCAGGTGTGGGCGATTTACGCGGCGTCATCGAAAAAGTATCCTACATTGCCTCGCTGGGCGTCGATATGGTCTGGTTCAACCCCTTCTTTGCTTCACCGCAAAAAGACAACGGCTACGACATCTCCAACTATTACGCGATTGAACCCAGCATGGGCACCATGAGCGACCTTGAAGAACTCATCGCAGCTCTCGACGAGCACGGCATCGGTGTCATGTTCGATATGGTCTTCAACCACGTTTCTACCGAGCACGAGTGGTTTCAGCGCGCCCTTGCCGGCGAAAAAGAATACCAAGATTTCTTCTACCTCCAACCCGCACAGGTAAACGGTTCGCTACCCACCAACTGGAAGTCAAAGTTTGGCGGCCCCGCATGGGAGCCTTTCGGCGACACCAACCTCTACTACCTGCACCTCTACGATGTATCGCAAGCTGACCTTAACTGGCACAACCCGCGCGTACGCCAAGAACTTTTTAATGTTGTAAATTTCTGGCGTGACAAAGGTGTGCGCGGGTTCCGATTCGACGTCATCAACGTCATCGGCAAAGACGAAGTTCTGCTGGACGCGCCCGAGGGCACCCTCGATAAGCTCATGTACACCGATACCCCGCGCGTACACACCTGGGTCAAGGAGATGAACCGCGCGTCCTTCGGCAACGACGCCAACAGCGTGACCGTGGGCGAGCTGTCATCTACCACTATCGAGAACGGGGTGCTTTACTCAGCCCCGGCACGCGATGAGCTGTCGATGATTTTCAGCTTTCACCACCTCAAAGTGGATTACGATGCCGGCAATAAATGGTCGCGCGTGCCCTTTGATTTCGAGGCTCTCAAGGGGCTGTGGCACGGCTGGGCTGAGGGCGTACAGGCGGGTAACGGCTGGAATGCCCTGTTTCTGAATAACCACGATCAGCCGCGAGCACTCAACCGTTTTGGCGATGTTGAAACCTACCGGGTGGAGTCGGCAACCATGTTGGCGGCAGCTGTTCATCTTTCGCGCGGCACCCCCTACATTTACATGGGTGAAGAGATCGGCATGGTTGACCCTGTCTATTCGTCGATGGATGACTACGTTGATGTTGAGGCGCACAATGCTTTTGCGACTCTGCGCGAATCGGGGCTGTCTGAGGCGCAGGCGTTTGAGGTTGTGGTCTCTAAAGCACGCGATAATTCTCGCACGCCCATGCAGTGGGACGCGAGTGCCCATGCCGGTTTTACCAGCGGCACTCCGTGGCTGGGAACCGCTGATTATGCGGAAATCAATGTTGAGGCTGAGCAGCGTGAGGGTAAGATTCTGCCCTTCTATAAGAAGCTGATTGCTCTGCGTCATGAGTACCCCGTCATCTCAAGGGGCAGGTATACGCCCTGGGTTGCCGACCACCGTAGCGTTTACGCTTTCACCCGCCAAGACGGTGAAGGCTCAGCCGCAACTGAACTGCTAGTGCTCAATAACTTCTACGGTGAAGCAACTGACGTCAGTGTACCCGAGCGGTTCATTGGCGGGCAGGTGCTGATTTCTAATTACAGTGCGGACGCGCCGACCTCCGGCGCCTACCGTCTGCTGCCCTATCAGACCTTGGCAGTGCTGATACAGGGCGGTCAGTAACTAGTAGTTCGCACAGTAAAAGCCCACCGGTGAATCAGTCCACCGGTGGGCTTAAGCCATAAAGCGATATCTAGGGTAGTGCCAAGCGGAAGACCTTGCGCCAGGTCTTGAGAATCTGCACCGGCAGCGGGCCCGAGTTGTAGGGCAGGCCGTACTCCTGGCAGATTTTCCGGACGCGCGGTGCCACCTCAGAGAGGCGGTTAGAGGGCATGTCGGGGAATAGGTGGTGCTCAATCTGTAGGGAGAGGTTGCCCGTCATAAAGTGCATGAGCTTTGAGCCGTCGATGTTGGCTGAACCCAGCACCTGACGCACGTACCAGCCACCGCGGGTTTCGTTCTCGATGTCTTCTTCTGAGAAGACCTCTACTCCGTCGGGGAAGTGACCGCAGAAGATCACCGCGTGTGCCCAGAGGTTACGAATAATATTTGCCGCTACGAAACCCTTGATAGCGGCAACTCCCGAGCCGTTGAGCGAAGCCAGCGCCGGGGAAAGCACAAAGTCTTTCGCTGACTGGCGTCCAAACTTTTTCAGGGTGCGCTTCACATCGCGCAGGGTGTCTTTTTTAGACTTCTGACCGGTCATAAAACGGTTGAGCTCGATGTCGTACATGGCGATACCCCATTCGAAACCCGGCGCCAGAATAGCGTTCATGACGGGGTTCAGCAGGTGCTTGGGTTTCCAGGGCTGGGAGTCGTCCATGCGCAGCAGGTTGTATCCCACGTCCTCGTCTCTGCCGACCACGTTCGTCCATACGTGATGCGACTCGTTGTGGGTGCGTTGCCAACCGCTAGAGGGCGTCACGAAGTCCCACTCCCAAGTGGTGGAGTGAATCTCTTTATCGTTCATCCAGTCCCACTGACCGTGCAGAACGTTGTGCCCGATTTCCATGTTTTCGAGAATCTTGCTGACCGACAGCGAACCAACGCCCAACAGCCACAGGGGCTTGTGCTTAGCGAACAGCAAAGAGCCGCGGCCAAGCATCTCTAGGCTGCGCTGCAGTTTCACCACGCGGCGAATATAGCGCGCGTCCTCCTCACCACGCTGGGCAAGAATCTCATCGTGAATAGCATCAAATTTTTCTTCGAGTGCATCAAGCTGTTGCGGAGTCAGCTGGATGGGTGAAGAAGCAGGCAGGGTCTGCGTCATGGGTAGTTCCTTCTTACAGTAATGGTTGCGGTTGCGAGAAAAAGCCGTGGTTACAGTTCTAAAATGGCGTGGGGTGAGGGGCGCGAAATGCAGCTTTGAATCATGCCGGGTTCATCAATCATTTCGCCGGTGCGCATATTTTTCACAGCGCCGTCGCTCATCATGACCAAGCAGCTACGGCACACACCCGACCGGCAGCCGTGCGGCAGTTCTGTGCCGGCATTCTCGCTGGCTTCGAGAATGCTCTGGTTCTCAGGCACCGTGATTTCAGTGCCATTGTTGATAACCAAGGTGCCGGGGCCGCTGTAATCTGAGGGCAGCAAGCGGGTATCGAAGCGTTCAACGACGATATTGCCGTCTGCTTCTTGCACGGCGGCCTCGATATCACCCACAAATTCATCCGGGCCGCAGGCGTAAATGGTGCGCTCAAGAATATCGGGATGCAGGGCAGCCAGCTGTCCTGCTTCGCGCAGGGTCAAGCGTCCCAGTGATTTTGTGAAGTGAAAACGCGGCTTGAAACCGGGAAATTGGTCGGCAAGTTCCAAAATTTCATCGTGAAATATGGTGGATTCTTGGTTTGCCGAAGAATGGATTAGCACCACGTCATGGTCGGGGCGGCGAGGCATGAGCGTGCGCAGCATCGACATAACCGGGGTGATACCCGAACCAGCCGTCAAAAACAAAAGCGCGGTGGGGCTGATTTCTAGCAGAAACTGACCAGCAGGACGCTCAAGGTAAAGAATATCGCCGGGTTTCGTGCCGTATACCAAGGCTTCTGAGACACGTCCGCGTGCTTTGACAGTGACTGACGGTGCCGTGTCTTCGGCGGCACTAATGGAGTAAGGACGCCACAGTCTGCGTCCGTTCACAGAAACTCCAATGCGCGCCCACTGCCCGGCTTTGTGCGATGCCCACCCCTCACCGGCAGTAAAAGTAATGGTCGCAGAGTCAGGTGTTTCATGGTGAACCTCGGTCACCACACCGCGGGTATAATGCGAACTCGACAGAGGGTTAAAAACCTGAATGAACTCACGAGGATCCTGCGGGTGGGTGATCAAACCCAATGCCGCATACGACATACGAGAAAGAATATTTTTTCTCTTCACCGGGCACTCTTTTCTCAAGTGAAACGCAGATCATCTGCGGTGAAGGCAGAGGCACCAGTTACCCGATGCTTCACGCCATTTGCTCGGCATACAAGAACCACTAGAAAGCCACGGTTACCATGTGCCATCTTTGATATTACTCCCAGTGGTCAGACCATAAACATGTTTACGGCAAAACAACACCCCTTAAATTTGTGTAATGGGTATCACTTCAAAAGCACGCCCACCCCCTATTTTTTAGAGATATTCGATATTAATTTCAGAATCCGCATCAAAATAGGTCACCCCGGCAGGCTACTACAGAAGTTGCATACCAGGTTCAAAGCTGCGCTTACCCAGCAGGCACAGCGCGATGATCTTGCCCCGCAGACCACCACTCAGCTCCTCGGTAGGGCTCATGTAGGCAAAGGGCTCCGCACCCAACTGTTCAATGTGCGAAACAGTTGCCAACAATCCGCGTCCATCGATAGATTCGTCGGCGAGAGTCCATCCCCCAGTGCTCCAGACGAATACCGGCGACAATCCTCTTATCTGCCACCTTGGCAGCAATATCAGCGCCAGTACTGGTGCGTTGGCTGATGGTGCCAAGGACGAGTGTAGCTGCTCACCATCGCGAACCATCGGCATGTTCCCGAAGAGAGTCATAGCAGGTGAGACAATAAATTCAGCAACAAAGGTGTTGCCGAGGTGGTAGTAGAGGTACATAAGCTCATCGCACTATTGAAAAATACCATCTTTGAGTACCCGCCTATGGTCATTACTTCAGTCTGGTCGTGGGTCATATAGACCGTGGTTACGTCCAGTTCCCGCTGCAACTGAGAAACCTGAGCGCACGTTGAAACGTGCAAACGAGCGTCCAGATTAGACAGGGGGTCGTCCATCAAAAAGACTTTGGGTTCATGCACAATTGCCCTGCCCATTGACACACGCTGATGCTGACCGCCGAACATATTGGCAGGGTTCACATCTAACAAAGCCTCTAGCTCTAACGAGGTCTTCTCAACACGGTGGTTGATCTCACCCTTATCCATCTCGGCGCTTTCCAGGGCAAATGCCATATTTTGGTGTGCCGTCGTATTTGGGCAGAGAGCATAAGATTGGAGCACCATGGCGACATCGTGGTCACATGCCCGCAAATCAGCCACGTCCTGCCCGCCGATTCTAATGGTGCCCTCGTTGACCGATTCAAACCCCGCAATCATGCGCAGACAGGTTGATTTACCTGAACCTGAGGGACCATCAGAGCCAGAAACTCACTATTGTGTACGTCAATGTTGACGCGGTTGACAGCTGCCGGAAGTGAAGAATCATAAATGCGAGAGATGTGCTGAAATTGTACGTCTACCGTGATGTTCCGTACCTGTACGAACCTAAAAACCGTACGCTTTTAGAGGTTGGACTTAATGTCGCGGTCGATAGTCTGCTGAATCTCATCTTGCAAGGTTGCGAATGTCTGTTCGACATCCCGGTCCACAACAATCTTGTCGAGGGCACCACCGATTTTCTGGTCGCCACCGTTGACGAAGACGCGGGCACAATCCTGAGACTTGCTGTTCTCAGCCAGCTGCTCAATAGCGGTACGAGCATTCAGGTTTTCGTCCAGGTGTTTCTTCCTTCGGGCTGTTCAGCGACGTCCTTGCAAATCGGCATGTAACCGGTTGCCTGGGTAAAGGTGATGATGTTCTCGATGTTGGTCAAGAAGTCAATGAACTTCACCGAGGTTGTGAGATACCCACAGGAACAGCCAAAACAGCGATACCGGTGGTGTTACCGGGGCCGGGCAGGTAGATGGTAACGAAATCGCCGGAGGCTGAGTTCTTGAGACCGCCCAGTGAACCGGTTGCATCCAGCAGACCGCAAGAGCCACCTAAGCCGAACTCGTTACCGGAATCTTTCATGACCTCGATGTGACCCCGGCTGACCTAACCCTCAAGAACTTACCTACTTCGATGGTCTTGGGGTCGGTGAACTTGAGATCCCATTCATCAGAGTAGCCGCCGCCAAATGCCAGAAAGTACCAGTCCAGGTAGTTTGACCCGTCATCAACAACCAGAGGCACCTTGCCGGTTGCATCCAGCAGCTTGGATGCCCAGTTGTCGGCGAAATCTTGTCAAGTTTCGGAACCCTTATCGGTGTGTGGGGGGTAGGGTTAATGAGGTGGTCTAACTTTTGGGGAGCGCTACAGCACTAAAGCCAGTACATATCATTGAGTGCCTGGTTCAGTGTGAGCTTGCGTGGTTTTTCGTTGGGTTTATACCAGGTGAGGTGGGCTTGTAGGGCTTTGAGTAGCATGGTGATTTGCTGGTTGGGCAACGGTCTTTTCCGGTATGGGTTGAGGTTATTTCTGGCGATTTGACTCTCTATTTTTTGCCGTTGGTAGGGTTGTTGTCTAGTTAGTAGGTTCTATCCCTTATGAATAAGCCTCCTTCATCAAAATTTTACCGGCGGAGCAGGCAAACAGTGGGTACGGGGCAGGTGGCATCTAGAGACATCTTATTGAGCATGCCAGAAATCTCAACCAAAGCCACAAATAAGACTGCGTGCAGTTTGTCCACTCACTGAGATGACTACCCTTTGAGTCTACCTAAAAACCCACGATTCATCTAGGGAGATAAATCGTAGGAGGGTATTAGATTACGCATAAGAAAAATGAGCGTAAAGTATGCACACGCCTCTCTACACTAATTATTTTCTCAATAACCTCAAGAACACTCCAAATTTTATAATAAATTTCTAAAATAAGTTAACTTGTAAATTTTAATATATCAAGAATATCAAATTTTGGGAACTTTAAGGGGGGTTCGTGGTCATTTTTATTATAGAGCCTTAAAATTTCCTGCCAGATACTTAATTGCTTTTCGAAAACATCAATCGATTCTAGAACTGAATTAGCGCATTGCAATCCTAGATCCCAGATATCCTCGACTCCACCAGACATATATCCAGTATAATCCTTAGAAAAACCAATTGAATTTATTTTAATTCTGTAGGATTCTGAAACTTTCGGATACTGCACAACCGCAATCTTCTCCTCTTGTGAAAAGTCCTCTGAATCTTGGATTTTCTCGTAACAGTATTGAGTCGCACGCTGAAGAACTCCCGACAGAAGTTTCACCAAATCACCAATCTGCACCAAGGAGCTAGAGAATGTAAAGTTAAGGAATGACGATTGGCTCCGCAGAAGAATATCATCAGAAGTAACAACGAATAAAGGATTACCGCTCCTTCTACTTAAATCTTTCTCAATTTCCGATGCTAAACGATGGAAGGCTTCGTCTATAAACCTCAAAATTGGTTCTGCATCTCTAAATAAAACCGATTTCTGCGGGGGGCTATCCCAGACATCTCTTTGAATCATTCTTGGAGAAAATCGATAATACCAATCATTATTTTTTAACTCTTGAATTGGCGTGACAAAAAAAGGTGATATACACTCTAGGAGACTATAGATAATCTCTGAAAGCCTCCTAAAAATAAATATCCCCATAGCCGTAGATATATAGTGTCCATTAATAAGTGATATAAGGTCACCGCATTCTAGTGAGTGCTTATCAGCCAGTAAAGATCTAATAAACTGAGCGGCAGGAACAACATCTCCGGAACCGTAAGAGGCAGAAAAATCTATATATATACGATCTAAGAGATAATCATTGACAGCAGCATCTAAAAGATACTCATACGTACTTTTACTAATACCTGTTCCACCATTACTTAAATTCACTATTTTGGTAGCACAAATAATTTTCGCGAGGTACTTCTCAACCTTATTCACATTACCTATAACATGCCCGTCCAATAAGATTTTTTGTTGGCTCTCAAGTACCTCGTAGGAATCAAGAGGACCCAGCAGGCTGGTAAATCCGTATGCTTGTCGGCCTTCCGCAAGACACGACAATATTCTTTCTCGCTCGTACTCAATAAGATCGCAAGCATCATTCCAACTTTGTGGTATAGCTGTTTTATCAGCGTAAACTAAAATGTCTTTTAGAATCATTATTCAGCATCCTTGTTTTTCTTTAAAGCAAAAACTGCTATAAAAGAAGTGAGAACAGCAAAGAAAATCATCCATAAATCTATGCTGACACTTCTAATAAACTTAGATGCCCCCAGCTCACCAATACCCTCACCGGCTTCTGTCTTAACGTCACCAACAAAAGATATATCAACAACACCGATAAAAAATTGGAATATAGTCAACAAGCTAAGCGCGAGAAGTAGCTTGTTAACCCAGATTCTATTTCTTGACTTAAAATTTTCATGATGAAAGGAGTTTATCCCCTCAATAGATTGGATTCTTGATTCCAAACGCGTATGTAACCCACCCAACCCCCACGCATCATAACAAGCAATGGCAGTTTTTTTCCGCACTCCTTGCAGATCTAAATTGATTTCGTCTACAGATAAGTCAAGCAAAGCTTTATTTTCCTTAATTGACATTATTTGATTATGGTATTTTGAGTAATCCTTTTCCTTTTCAAATTTATAATCAATAATCTCATGGGATATTCTCTGAGATTCCAAAATCAATTCATCGCTCTTACCCCAAATACCCTGAGCATCAACGATCCCTCGAATAAGCTCCGTGGGATCAACTTCTTTTTTAAAATCTGCTATGCTGAATACCTTATTGTTGCCCCATGAAATCAAGCATTCTACATCGGCTGCAGGGCCACCTGATATGAGCGTGGGAGACCATTCAATAGAGACACCGTTATCAGAAATCCAACCATTTGGAACTAGCTTTGCGTCTTCTTTATTGTAATAAATAATAGTTCTATTTACCCAATTGAAATTTAGCCCATCTAATCTATCGCCCACAAAATTTGCAAGCCTGTTGCACTCCTCCTCGAGTTCAAGAGAACTCATTCTATCGAAATCTTCTAAATTTTCAATCTCAGCAAGTACTACAAGGAAATATTGATCTTGAGTACTGTATAAATCGCAGGAGAATACTTGATAATTTAAGAAGATCCAATCATGATCATCTTGGATTTCAAAGCTTCCTTCACGCATATAAAGAGATTTCTTTTTCTGAGCAAGTTCTCGAGTTTGGTAAGATTCCTGACTTTCGTATCCTCTCGGCTTCCATATATTCTCGTTTTGCAGCTCCTGCGAATCATGATTCTCTGTGTAATTTTTTACTGGAGCAATTAAAAGAAGGTCCACTTTATTTCCTTATAAGTGTAATTTTTAAGGGATCTGAAATCTATTACTTTGGGCTTATCAAATCCCTCTTCAAGCATAGCTCTTTGTAACCAAGGATACTTCATCCTTCCTCTCCTTTTCTCCATGAGGTTAGGGTTAGTTCGTAGACTCCCTCGGCGCACCACCCGAATTCGCTGAACGTGCCGTGGGCGTGCCCGGTATCGAAGAAAAATACGGCTGCGCCTTCAAGGACTTCTCACCCATCAACGACGGCGGCGGCCCCCTCACAGTGGACGCGCTACTCAAGGGTGATGTTCAGGTAGCTAACATCTACACCACCTCCCCCGCCATTGCAGCTAACGATCTAGTGTCTCTCGAAGACCCCGAAAACAACTTCGTAGCCCAGCAAGTACTACCCTTAGTTAATGATGAACTCGTTTCAGACAAGGCAACCGAAGTGCTCAACCAGGTCTCAGCAAAACTCACCACCGAAGACCTCATTGAACTCAACACCCGCGTTTCAGGCGATGAGAAAGCAGACCCCGCAGCGGTTGCCGGTGACTGGGTAGAAGAGAACCTCTAAGCCCACCTCGTGACTGCTCTCTTAACGCCCAAGCCTTGTGGCTTTTCCACAGCGCTCGGGCGTCGAGCCAACGGTCAGCGTAGAGACGCGCGCTCCCGCCCCACCTGTTCAGCCCACCGCTGACACTCTAGGCACTGGGGGTAAAAAGTGATTTGCTTAACACCATGAGTACTTACGCATTAACTAATGCAAACACGGGTGAAGTTGAGCAGACTTTCGATTCGCTCACCCCCGATCAGATTCCCGGCATCATTGAGCACGCCCACAAAGCTCATCTTGAGTGGAAGACCACCCCCTACGCCAAACGCGCCGAGGTGCTGAACAAGTGCGCGTCTTTGCTTGATGAAAAGCAGGACGAGCTTGCAGATATTATCGGACGCGAGATGGGCAAGCCCCTACCACAGGGCAAAGCCGAGCTGGCGAAGGTTGCCCGCACTGCCCGCTGGTATGCGGCTCATTCTGAACAGTTCCTCGTGCCCACCGAGTTGCCCGCAACCGGCGCTGAACGCACCTATGTTCGCCATGATCCGCTCGGGGTGCTGTTTGGTGTAATGCCGTGGAACTTCCCCTACAACCAGCTGGCACGTTTCACCATGCCGAATTTGATGGTGGGTAACAGCATCCTCATGAAGCAGGCATCAATCTGCCCGGTGTCATCGCAGAAGTTCCAGGAGCTACTTGAAGAGGCTGGTCTGCCTAGCGGTGTTTACACCAACATTTACTTGAATACCGAAGATGCTGAGCAGGTGCTCAAAGACTTCCGCGTTAAGGGTTTCTCTGTGACCGGTTCAGAGGGTGCAGGCGCAGCTATTGCCGGTATTGCAGGCAAGAACCTCAAGCGCGGCGTCCTTGAGCTCGGCGGTAACGACCCCTTTGTGGTGCTTGATACCGACGATGTGAAGGCACTGGCACAGCAGGCAGTTACCTACCGCACCACTAACGCAGGTCAGGTCTGCACTTCTCCTAAGCGTTTCATCGTGGTTGAAGAGCTCTACGATGAGTTCGTGGCAGCGGCAAAAGAAGCGATTGAAGCGGTGAAGGTCGGCGACTACAACGACCCCGAGATTAATATGGGTCCTCTGTCTTCAGAATCAGCTCGTGACGATATTCTTGAGGCACTTGAGCAGGCAAAGAAGGACGGCGCGACTCTGGTCACCGGCGGCGAGAAGCTGGAGCGCCTAGGGTGGTTCATGCGTCCTGCTCTGCTGACCGACGTCGATATCGACTCAGACACCGGCCGCCACGAAATCTTCGGTCCGGTTATGATAATTTTCAAGGCGAAGGACGAAGAGGACGCGTTGCGCCTGGCGAATCATACCGAGTACGGTCTGATGGCGTCAGTATGGACCACCGACCTCGATAAGGGTCGCCACTTCGCTGAGCGCATCAATGCCGGTATGACCTTCGTAAATAAGCACATGGAGTCAGAACCGAACTTCCCCTTTGGCGGCATCAACAAGTCCGGCTTCGGACGCGAAAACGCCCAGTGGGGTCTGCGCGAATTCACCAATGAACACCTGGTGAGAGTGCACCAGCAGTAGGCTCTTCTGACTGATGCCCACTGCACCGTGATGAAAAGGGCCGTAAGGACGCGCGCCCTTACGGCGCTTTCATTCTTTCAAAAACGGGCAGTACAGCTAGCTGGTGTGCCGCCTCGATAGATTTTCCCCATGTTCTCTTTTGCTACCGGCGCACTGGAGTGGACGCTTGCACGTCGCACTTTTACCGTCGAGGATGACAGGGTTGAGATCACCGCTGACCCGCACACTGACCTGTGGGTAGCGCACCTATTCTTATTTCCGCGTTGGCACCGCCCCAGTGATACAGATGAAAACCCGTGAAAATTACTTTTCGTTCATCGTCAAAGCAGACTTCACGAACAGTGTGTCACCAACAACTGTTACTCAGGCTGGGCGACCACCGTCATCCCCGCCGACGCCTAAAATCCTCTGTAAGTCAGCGGTCGAGTCGGGCAGACGCCATCTCCCACAGTTGCTGAAGTAGGGCGGAGTTGGCGATTTCGTCGTTGCTGACAATGCGCGGCCCGTTATCTGTGCCGTGGACGGTGGTGTGCAACCGTTCCATGCGCTCATCAAGTTGCGCCGCAATGTGGGCGGTTTCGGTCAGTTCGTCCACGAGGTAGTCGGGTACATCGCCCTCGTACTTGTAGAAAATCTTGTGCTCAAGCGCCGCCCAAAAGTCCATGGCAATCGTGCGAATCTGCACCTCAACGGTCACATCTTTAGGGCCAGTAGAGAGAAAAATCGGCACCGAAATAATAGCGTGCAGCGACTTATAACCATTCGGTTTGGGGTTCTTGATGTAGTCCTTCACCTGCACCACCGTCACGTCCGACTGGGCGGTGAGCGCATCAAGCACCCGGTAGGTATCCGCAATGAAACTGCAGGTAATACGCACGCCAGCGATATCAAAAATATGCGCCGCAACTTCTTTAGGGTCGAGCGAAATGCCCTTACGAACTAGTTTATTGGCGATGCTTTCAGGGGTCTTAATGCGCGATCCCACATTTTCAATGGGGTTATAGCGGTTGCGGTGCATGAACTCCTGACGCAGAATCTCGATCTTTGTCATCACTTCATTCACGCCGAACTGATACTCCATCATGAGCTGACCAAAATCAGCACCCACCGCGCGCATAGCAGTCAGTGCCGGTACCAGCGCCTGATGAAATTCGAGGGAAGATTCGTGCGTTGACATGTTATTCCTAGAGTTCTGACGAAAATCGTTCCTTACCATTTTTTCATAGGCTGTGAGTCAGCTCGCTGATTGCCACCTGCTAAGGTGCTGGGAACGCACCGCGCACATCACCTTCAGAGAACTGCGGAGCCCCCGCATCCTTACAGCCACTTTTCCTGTTTGAAAACAAGCCACAGAATAAAGGAAACAGCCACCATCAGCCCCCAGGGGTGCAGGGTATCTCCCTGCCCAGTGCAGCTCAGGCATGGTATCGAAGTTCATACCGTAAATTGAGCCGATTACGGTGGGTGCTATAGGAATTGCTGCCCATGCCGAGATGCGTTTCATGTCGTCATTTTGACGTTCCGCCACATGAGAGTTTCACAGTCGATGATTTCACCGGTGTAAATAGGAGCCTCATTCTCACCCGTCCCACTAAAGACAGCGGACTTACCCTGCATTACGACAGCCAGAACCTTCTGGGCGATGAGATCATGCAGGTAACGCTGCACCGTTTTCGTGCAAACACCCACGTGAGAAGCAATTTCAGCCTGCGTATACTGGGCCGTATACTCACCCAGACGGTAACGGAAACTAATGTAATCAATGATTTTTTGAGCTGTGCGCGCCTTGGCACGAGAGAGCGTCGATAAATACCGCACAGCCGCATGCTTACGCCAGGGCAAGGCATTCTGGGGCGACTTGGTTCCTGGTGGGCGTGATGCTATAAGCTGAAAAATTGTGGCGTTAGCCCGTGCCCTTGCGCTACCCCTGTGTGGTGCTGGTAAGCTATACACAGAGACTCCTTCTGTGTGTGATGCGCATAAGTTGTTTCCTCACTGGATGTTATTCGATCTTGCCGGAACGTGACATCCCAATATTTTTAGTGAAAGCCCCTCCTTGCAAGGAGGGGCTTTCGTTATTTAAAAATCTTGTTGACTCCTACTGTACTGGACAAACCAGGCTCTTCGCAGGCTATAAGACACCACTGAGACAAGTTTAGAATTTTTAAAAACCACTCTGAAACCATCAGTTTCCTTACAACCCCAGGGAAGAACCGGTCTCACGCGACGCCCCGTCCATCTGATGCAGCCGATGATGCCAGGCATAATTATCCAGCCGCGGTCTCTGCTGTGAAGCGGGTAGGGGCGTGGTGGGCTTTATCGGTCAGTGGTAGGTCTTCAATGAGCCAGAAGGCTTGTACGCCCTTTGAGGTGAAAACCACTGCGTGAGGATAGATTTCACAGGGTAAGTCAAAGACGTAGTTCGCGGCGAAAAGGTTATCGATGTCTATCACCAAAACACGGCAAAAAGCAGGGCTGGGCTGGTAAAACTCGAACCGGTGCAAGTCCCTTTCAGGGTTTTAGCAAGCGGGTCGCTCTTGGTTTCTGAGCAGAGGAAAACCCGCTGTCGATCTGTAGAGATGTGCGTAATGCGCGCACATCACGAAATATCTGACTTGGTTAATTTATCCACTTTCGTTATAGGGAAGTTTGTAGCACTGTAAAACCATGACCGAAACCCTCGACTGGGAAACCACTAGTACCGTCCAACAAAGAGCACGACGTGCCCGCAAAGAAAGAGCCGAAGAACAAAAGCACTCCCCCCCCCCCCCAAGCAGCATAAGAACATTACTTCAGCGCAGCCCCGCACATACGGTGCGGGGTTTTTCGTACCCGCCCCCTTACTGACCATACGCGGAGTATAAGCCATCAAATCAACGGCTGTCGTAGGGTGCCGCTTGCGATGCCATAGGCGCCCTTGACCGGGTGCGCTCGGTAGCTACACTGCGTCGTGCAGCGCCAAGAGAAAGAAAAATTTCCCTCTTACACAGTGCAGCATCTCGAAAAACCGGTCTAAAATCAAAAAATACCCCCTAAATAGAGGGTATTTTTTGAGGGGTAATCAAGAAAATTTTTTGATAATTCTAAGAATCTCTTTTTGATTGTATTGATTCTCTTATCTCTGAGAATCCTTCCTTGATAATTTGATTACCCTCATTTAGCTTCTGCTCATATTCTTCATCCGAATAGTTAGTCTTCCAAGGGGTGCCTAATGCCAAAGCTGGCACTGTTCCACCAACTATTCCTGCCACAGCCCCCAGCCAAATCGCGTTGTAGGTTTGAAGTAGCAATATAGTTACTAGGGGAGTTACAAGCACCCAGGGAAAAGCCTCGTAAACTGTAGGAAAAAATCCTGACGGAACATATGTATCATGTTTGATGCGATAAGCTCTATCGATTAGTGCCACCATTGTACTAGCTACCATTGTAGATACCAGTGAAATAGCTACTATATCTTGAATAAGAACTTCCTCATTCGAAAACGTTCGAAGAACTAGGAGAGAAACAAATATAAGTGGGGCTTGTATTATTAAAGCAATAATTATTGAACCGACTAAGTTTTCTCCCAGAGAATGTTGCTGTTTACTCATTTCATATTCACTCATTTAGCCTTTTATATACTTCTACCCGAGCAATCCTCTACACGCTTTATAAGCCCCACCCATACCAAGCAACTCTTCCAGGATCTTGACTCCATCTTCACCGATTTCATGAATATGGGCACCGCGTCTAATTTCAGATACAGCCATACGAATACTGCCCCACTCTCTAATGGCCGTCCGAATTACGTGAACAACCTTGCGCAGAGGAAAAGCAATTGAAAGAAAACCCAGCAAAACAGCAACCGCACATTCCCAGATACCCTAGGGATTCGTAGATTGAGCAGAGATGACTGAACTGAGTTCAAGGTTCAGATTTCGACCCGAGTTAATTTTTCTCAGCTCTTTTTTAACCAATATTTGGAAATTAGGCGTAGTAGATGGGTCAGCTTCCAGCAACCATTTAGGGAGTTGTGACAAATCATCAGCGAGCTCTGCAAACTGTCACTCAAGATTCCAATCAACACCCTGAGCTTCTGCATTCCTATGGAATGAACGGGTATCCAGCGCAGTTGCAGGAGCGCTAGTGAATACAGTCAGCAGACCAGTTACACCGGAAATGGCTAGAAAGTTTCTACGGTTGACCAAAGAAGGCATATGTGAGACTCCTTACTAACAAGTTAACTTACAGCCTAAAGAGGATGTGCAGAATAGTCAAGAGTCATCGCACCTCAAACCACCACAACAGCACCGCCGTTTACACAGGCTTTCACGAGACGGCGCCGTGTTTTAGATAGCCCCTTATTATGAATAACTCATAGTAGAACTTCCTAAGTCATTCAATGCATGAGGTGTGACAGAAAAACGGCAACCAAACCCCAAGAGCTTGCGAACAAAAAACGTGAAACGCGCTGCCGATTTCTAGTCCGAAAAACTTTTCGCGGTTACGCACACAAGACCAGTGCGCCTGTGCAAAAAACCGGCGTGAACCTGTGAGGAACGAACAAGGGAGGGGCACGGCTGGGTTTTTGCACGGGTGAATGCGTCGCCTGTAGCGCAACCGAACAAGAGCTACTAGGGGTTAGGGGTTTGCTCTTGTGCTTTGAGAACCTTATGCGCAGTAGGACGCGGGCACTTTCCCACCAGCACCCCTTTCCATGCGAGTTCTTCAAGGTCTACCCCGTAATTCTTGGAAGGTCATTTCTAAATCATCAAAGAAAGCACCCATCAGCGGGTCGGCTCCTTGGTTTACTCGTTCGCGCCATGGTGAGAGCATCAGCGCCAGTTGTTCCACAACCGGGGGATTTTTTAACAGATTAGACAGTCACACCTCTTGCGCCCAATGACTTAGGAAGTACTGAGGCTTATTCAAAAGTAGGAGCACACCCCACACCCACCAACTAGACAACGGCCCCACCAGCGGCAAAAATATGAGCGTTAAATCTCTACAAATAACCTCAAGCCAAACCGGAAAAGACCGTTGCCCCACCAACGTACAACCGGGCTAACAGCTACGCAATTCACCACGCGACTACAAGCCCTGAACAACCACCTCACCTAGACAAAACCAAGAGGCAGACCGCCAGCGCTCACCCTAGCCCAAGGACTCAAAGCTACTTTGCTCTACCACCGACACAACCTCACCGAAGAACTCCTCGCAGCCCTCTACGGCGTATCCCAACCGACAGTTTCAAGAACCATCAACCGGATCGAGACGGCACTGGATAAAATCCTCAAACCACTCATCCAACCCTTAGAAAAAGCACTCAAAGCACCAGGGTCACTGGTCATCGACGGGACACTAATACCGGTCTGGAACTGGCGCTCACTAGGTAAAACCAACTTCTCTGGTAAGCATAAGCGGGCCGGGTGCAATCACCAGGTCATCTGCACCATCGACGGCAAGCTCCTGGTCATCACTGACCCGCTACCTGGTGCTCGGCACGATGCTTATGCCTTCAAAAAGCATGGTTTAGATAGGTACTTGGATGAGACAACCCTAGCCGATAAAGGCTACGTAGGTTTGGGGCTACTGGTACCAACCAAGCGCAAACCCGGGGTGAAGACATCGAAGGCTGTCAAGGACAATAATCGTGTGATTAACAGGGTGCGAGCTGTGGTGGAGCGTGTCATCGCGCAGATTAAGACCTGGCGTATTTTTCATACGGGTTTCCGGCGTCCTTTGGGTTCTTATGGGCGGGTGTTTTCTTCTGGTGCGTGGGTTGGTGTTTTATGCGGCCGGGAGGACTTTTGAATAACCCTCAAGGACTTATTTCTTAAAAGTTCTTAAGGGGTGGACATTTTAACACTAGGCACCAGAAGGGTGGGTAGGCCTATTGTGTTGAGCAGCAAAGACATTGGTTCTAGTCTACTTGAGGCGGTACTTTGGAAGCGCTCCTAGTATAGTGAACGGGGTTCTTTGCCCCGGTTTTATCTGCCGTTGAAAATGCTGCTGATGTTGTGAAGAGAGAAAGGGTGCCCGTGAAGGTTTTAAAGTACGACGGTATGCCCGCTATTGTTGCCACTTTTGCGCTGGCTATTAGCGGTCTGTCGCTTCTATTGCCAGCTACTCCTGCGTGGGTGGTAAGCGGCGGCGCGGGTTCTCTGGGTGCTGGTTTAACGACGGCGACGCTGATGGGGTGTACCGTTGCTACCCAGTTATGCATGCCGAGGATTCTGCGGCGGTGGGGGTGGACGCGCGTCCTCGTGACCGGTGCGCTGCTCATGGGTTTGCCCGCGCCCTTGCAGGCTTTCTCACCGAATCTGGGCCTGGTGCTGGTGAGCTCGGGGCTTCGCGGGGTTGGTTTCGGTATTTTGACAGTGTGCGCTTCAACCGCGCTGACGCTGTTGATTCCGGCGGAGGCACGCGGTCGAGCGGTAGGTTTGTACGGGCTGGCGGCGGCTGGTACGCAGATGATTTTGACGCCGTTGGCTCCCTGGCTGGTTGAGCTGTGGGGCTTTCGCCCGGTCTTGGTGCTGGGTGTTCTGCCTGCCCTGGGTGTTCCTTTTGCTTATAAGTTAGGCAAGCTGGTGGACGCCTTACCGCCGCAGCCTGTACGCGAGCGGCAAGCCGGTGGCAGCGTCCTGTCCCGTATTTGGCCGGCACTTCTCACTTTGACCCTGACCACAAGCGCGGGTGGTGCTTTCATGACATTCGCTGATCAGCTCTCACCGTCAGCCAGTGCAGCGGCGGTGGCGTTGCTGGTATTGACCGTTATGGCAACTCCCACCCGGTTGTACGGTGGAGGGCTGACAGATAGATTTGGTACCCGCGTACTAATGTCGCCGGTGTTGGCGCTCACCGCGGTGGGCTTATTGCTCATTAGTTTTTCTACGCGAGAACCTACCCCTGATTCCCGTTTGGTATTGCTGCTGGGCGGGGTGTTGCTGTTGGGCTTTGGGTACGGTTTCTTGCAGAGCGTTACGATGGTACGAGCTTTCGCGGATTCCGAGGGTGAGACAACCCGCGCGTCCGTGGCGTGGAACGTTAATTTCGATGTGGGCACCGGGTTAGGCGGGCTCATGTTGGGTGCGTTGATGCAGGTTTCTACTGCCTCTACCGCCTGGTTGCTGTGGGCAGCGTTGCTGCTTGTGACAGCTGTGTTACTGGGGTTCAAGGACGCGCGCGAGCGACAGAGCGCCGGGCGGTAGTACCTCTAGGGAATACGTGCCCCCCTGCTGAAAGCACTCCCCGTTGTTGATTACCTAACCGGCACCGCTACGTCACCAACCGCCTTTTCAGGTACGGTTATGAGGTGATTATTTCTACCGTTGCCATCATTGTTCGTACTAAAGATCGCCCTACGTTTTTGACTCGCGCGCTGGCTAATATCGCGGCGCAGACCTACCCGCATTACAATGTGGTGGTGGTCAATGACGGTGGCGCTACTGCTCCCGTTGATCGAATTGTCGCTACTGCTGGGCTGGGTGAAAAAGTTCAGGTTCTTCACCGCGAGGTCAGTGAGGGCATGGAGGCTGCTTCTAATGCTGGCATCCGTGCCAGCGCCTCAGACTACATCGCTATTCACGATGACGATGACCTGTGGGAGCCCACCTTCCTTGAAAAGACCGTGGCTCGCCTTGAGCAGACAGGCGCGGCGATGGTGACGGTTCGTATCGATGAGTATTTTGAGCGCATCACGGACGCGGGCATCTTCAAACATTTAGATTCGCGTCCTTTCTGGGGTTTCATTCAGGGCGTTCATTTGCACGATCTTTTCCGCATTAACCGGGCTGTTCCTATCGGCATTTTGCACAGGCGTTCCCTGCACGATGAGCTGGGCTATTACGAGGAGTCCCTACCTGTGGTGGGTGACTGGGAGTTCAACCTGCGCGTAGCTCAGCGCTACCCCGTGGAGTTCGTCGATGAGAACCTTGCCCACTGGTCTAAGCGGGTCAATGCTACCGGCGCGAACGCTAATAGTACGGTGGCTGGTTTTGATGCGCACCGCCATTACGATGCGTGCGTTCGTGAAGAAGCGGTGCGCGACCATCTGACATCGGGTGGTCACGCTGGTCCTTACCTTTTTGCTGCCAACCTCGCTAACGAGGTCCAGGGCGCGGTAGATGAGGCAC